>CAZWDN010000389.1:0-4771 GCA_964633125.1 uncultured Pirellula sp.
GCCGTGGCCACGATGTCGTCGATCTTCGTGTAGCGCGGTTCCCAGCCGAGCGTGGCGCGGGCCAAGGAGGCGTCGGCCACGAGTTCCGGCGGGTCGCCGGGGCGGCGCGGGCCGGAAAGTTCTTTAATCGTCCGACCGGTGACGCGCCGGCAAGAGTCGATCACTTCGCGCACGCTATAGCCGCGGCCCGTGCCGAGGTTGAGCTTCAATTCCGCGCCCGGTTGCAGCAGGTCGAGCGCTCGGACGTGCGCCGCGCCGAGGTCGTCGACATGTACGTAGTCGCGAATGCAGGTACCGTCGGGCGTTGGATAGTCTTGGCCGAAAATGGTGATCGCCTCGCGTTGACCGAGCGCCACTTGCAAGACGAGCGGAATGAGGTGCGTCTCGGGCGTGTGATCTTCGCCGATGTCGCCGGCCGGCGAAGCGCCCGACGCGTTGAAGTAGCGCAGCGCCGCGTAGCCGAAGCCGTAGGCTTTCGTGTAGTCGGCCAACGCTTGCTCGACGACGAGCTTGGAATAGCCGTAGGGATTGATCGGCTTCTGCGTTTCGCGTTCGGTGATCGGAATGTGGGCCGGCACGCCGTAGGTGGCCGTGGTGCTGGAGAAGACCATCTTGCGCACGCCCGCGGCGCGCATGGCTTCCAGCAGCGAGAGGCTGCCGACGACGTTGTTGCGGTAATACTTGGCCGGATCGCTGACGCTTTCGCCGACGAACGCGAAGGCCGCGAAGTGCATCACGGCTTCGATCTGGAGTTCGCCGAGCGTGCGCTCCAACAGCGCGCGATCGTGCAGGTCTCCTTCGACGAGCCTGCCTTGCGGCACGGCGCCGCGATGGCCGAAGACGAGGTTGTCGTAGGCCCAAACTTCATGGCCGGCCTGACCGAGCAAACGAACGGCGTGGCTGCCGATGTATCCGGCGCCGCCGGTGACGAGAATGCGCATGGTGCGGAGATGTTGGTAAGCGAAAAGAATCGACCGCCGTAAGTATACGTGCGCTTCGCCGGTGCGGCCGGAGCGCCGGACGCGGCTTGGAGGTTGTAGCGGTCGTGCCGAATGCGCCGGCGGAGACTTCGAGAAACTCTCGCCGACGCGGCAGGATGCCGGCCGGTGCTCGGCCGCGCGGCGTCCCATGGTCGATACTTCCGATGTGTCGCGCTACGAGAGTGAGAACCTCCGAAAATGGACCCCCGCCGCAAGCCGCCGATCACCGCGAAACGACTGCCGCCTGGGACGGGAAAGCGCGTCGCGAGCGATGTGGCGAACAAGCCGATTGCCAAGGCCGTCGCAGCGAAGCCGGCTCCCGCGAAAGCGGCGACCGCCAAGCCGGCGGCTACGAAAGCGATCGCGGGCGCGGAGCTCGCCGGGCGGAAGCCCGACCATCCGTACGTCACGGCGTTCGCCGAGTATCTGCGTTCGGAGGCGCACCTCGCCGACAACACCGTGGCCGCCTATCGGCGCGACCTGCGCAAGTTCTACGAGTGGCTCGCCGGGCGGAAGCCGACGAAGCTCGACGTCAAGGATTTGTCCCAGTACGCGAAATGGCTGCATGCGAAACAACTCGCTCCGGCGAGCCTCGCCAGGCATCTGATTTCCCTCAAGCTCTTCTACCGCTATCTGCAGTTGGAATCGATCACCGTCGACAATCCGGCCGAGCTCTTGGGCGGGCAGAAGCTTTGGCAGCGAATTCCGCAAGTGCTCTCGGCGGAGCAGGTCGAGCGGATGCTCCAGGCGCCGCTGACGCAAAAGACCTGCCGGGCCCGCGATAAGGCGATGCTCGAATTGCTCTACGCCACCGGCTGTCGGGCTTCGGAACTGGTGACCTTGCGGCTGCGCGACGTGCATCTCGAGGCCGGCCACTGCATTTGCCGCGGCAAAGGAGATAAGGAACGGATCGTGCCGCTCGGGCGGCGCGCCATTGAGGCCGTGCGCGTTTATTTGCGCGACGAACGTCCGGCGCTGGCCCAAGGCGCCGCGGAACGGCACACCGATTGGCTGCTGCTGTCGCGCACCGGTCGCAGGCTGCGGCGCGAGCGGCTCTGGGAACTGGTGAAGCAATACGCGCTCGAGGTCGGCGCGCACCCGGACGTAAGTCCTCACACGCTGCGGCACAGTTTCGCAACGCATCTACTTTCCGGCGGCGCCGATCTGCGCTTAGTGCAAGAAATGCTCGGCCACGCGAGCATCCAAACGACGCAAATCTACACGCATGTCGACCAATCGCGCTTGAAGGCGGTCCACACGAAGTTCCACCCGCGGGCCTAGCGGGTTCTCGCGGCCCCGCCGCGCGACGGCGCGCAACGAGCGAACGCCCGCCGTCGCAACGACGAGCGTTCCTCGCGCGCTTGGGATGACGAGCGCCGCGGATCTTAGGCCGGCGTGCAAGTTCCAAGGCAATTGCCCAAAACGCAGGGGCCGATGCAGTGATGCTCGCAGCCGCATTCGCCCGCCGGCATTACGCCGAGGGAACGGCTTGGCGGCAGATCCGCGCTTTGCCGTTCGTCGGTCGGTTCGCGCCGTGGGTCGCGGCTCGGTTGCGTCAGTTGGGGAAGTTTCATGGTCGACAAACTCCTTAGTTGATAGGGACGACGGATCTCGAACGAAGCGAAGGGAACCAGCGAAACGAATCGCGGAGCATCGTTTGCCGCTCTACAAGCAATCGATGCAACTGCCCATGCCGAGGCCGGCGAAGCAAGCGGCACACGCGGTTCCGCCCGTGCCGACGCAAACCGCGGCGCACGCGGCGAGCGCACCGGCGCAAGCGATCTTCTTGGCCGTGGAACAACCTTGCGGCTCGATGCCGGAGCGGCCGGCGTCCTGCGTCGCGCACGAGCCGAGCGATTTCGTCGAGACGGTGAAGACGGGTAATCTCATGGGCGTCGTTCTCCTTATGAAGGTGGATGGATTTAGCGGCAGCATTCGATTGCCGCGCTTCCCGCGCACAGCAGGAATCCGGCATAGTCCCCGGCCAGCAACTTCGGAATGCAATGCGGGGCTTTCGTGAGCAAGCAACCGATATCGCAGCCTTGCGGCGTGATGCCGCCGGGAACGACGTGTTCTTGTTCGCGCCGGGCATTCTGCATTTTGGTGAGGGTGGGAAGCTTCATTGCGGCGACTCCTTAAAAAGGGATGAAAACGTTTCGTTCACGACGGGCATCGAAGCAGTGAGGGCTAGCGGCTATTGGGGTCCGGATAATTGACGCAGCCCGCCCCGGGGCAACATTCGCGGCACCATCCTTGAAAACATCGGACTTGGCAGTTGCCGAGCACGGTCCACGACTCCGACGACGGAGCGATACCTGTGCGTGCCGCCGGCGAACCGGCATTCCGGTCCGTCGACGCGCGCCGCGCTGCGGTGAGAGACGGAAGCTTCATGGCGATTGATTCCTCCGGGAGAAAAGTGAAAGGGCACGACTATCGCATCGTGAACACGCGTTCGGAATCGGCGAGCAGGTTCGGCAGCGTATCGCTGACGTCGATGGTGAACCGAAGTCCGCGGCGCGCCTGCAGGAGGTTGTCGGGATTGTAAAACGTGACCACGACGTCCCAGCAATCGTATTCCGGTCGGCAGATCGGGCTCTTCGTCACATCGATCGTATCCAAGTCCAAGCCTTCGAACTCTTTCTTGTAGCGCGGGTCGGTGATGATTCCCCGCAGCATCAAGGCGTCGGTCGCGGCGTAGTTGAGCGCGCGCTCGCGGGGCGCGGTGCCGAGGTTGCGCGTGAGTTCGAACATGCGATCAAGGAAGCGGCGAATTTTTCCGCGCGCATCATCGTCGTCGCCCGCGACGGCATCCATGGCGTCCAAGAGCGCGTCGGTCGTCCAGTTGGCCAGTCCGCGATGGTCGGGAACGATCACCGGGACTTGCTCGCCGGTGTACAACCGCGTGGAACCGACGATGACGCCCGGAACGGCGATGCGTTCCACCCCTTCGCCGTACAGCACGTCGTTGCCGGGAGCCGGTCGAGGACGATATTCCGCTTGCTCGGCGTCCGACTCCTCTTGCGCGATGCTTTCCGTCGCGATCGCGTCGCCGGTGCTTCTAGGACGAAAGGGAGGCGGCAGTTGACTTTGGAGGAACGCCGTCAGCGTGTCGTGGATCTCGGCGGCAAACGGCCCCGCGGGTGCAATCGCGTAGACCGGAGTCTCGTCGATGCGCAGAATCCAGGTCAGCGCCGTGACGTCCGCGCGATTGGTGAATTGCGGTCCGTTGAGAATTCGGTAGTACGGCAGTTTGTAATAGAGCGGCAGTCCGTCGGCGTCGAAGAGCGGATTGCCGTCGTCGTCGAAAGCGCGAAACCGTTCACGAGGGTTCGCGAGTTTCGGATCACGCGGAAGCGGACGCCGCAGAAGATATCGATACAGATTGGCCTCGTCGTCGGGATCGCCGCCGATGCGGTTGCGGAAGTATTCGCGTCGCTGCCGCGTGCCGTAGTCGAAGCCCAGGCGGCCGAGTGCGTAGACCTTTTGCGGTTCCCCGGTCGTCTTCTTGCCGCCGCAGCCGCAATCCGAAGGCGACACGCTCTCGGAGCTCGCGGCGACGACCGTCGCGCAGGCGGCGTCCGACGGCGCGACGCCGCCTGCGTCGTGCACCGTCGGGGCCGCGGTCTCGGCAGTCTGTAGAAGTCTCTCTTGCGGCCTTACATTTTCCGCCATGGTGCGCTCTCCCTGATTTGATGACTCATGAATCATGACCGTACCCTTACCGGCTAATCGCGCAACGGCGCCCGGAACAAAGAGCCTCCCTGCCAACAAACGACGGCAGTCCGCTACCG
>CAZWDN010000390.1:0-4742 GCA_964633125.1 uncultured Pirellula sp.
CCCATTGACCTGAGGCAAGAAGGACACCGCTTAATTCATTAAGCGGACAACACAACAGCCTCTACGGACGGAGACGAGACCCGGTGCGTCGGCGTGCGGAAAGTAGCGTTCGGCAATGCAAGTTGTCGAGCGACGAAGTCCGAACGCCCGTGTTGTCCGTTTCTTTTCGCGTCTCGGCAGGCCGTACGCCGACGCACGAACTTTTTTCCAACGGAACTTTTAGTTCACGATGTTTGGCAATCTGCGCAGTAACAAACGGCCGGCGATGCGGCCGTCGGCTCTCCACAGTTCTTCGCTTTCTCCGGATTTTACCGCGATGCCCTGCAACCCCGAATATCCCTGCAATTTGCGATGGAACGACAAACGCCAGGATAGGGCCAATCACAATCTTCCTCACACTCGACAATTGCGACTAAAGTCCTACCCCGTGTTGAATCGAAACTAACTATCGGAAGGCTTGCGTATTGATCGCTCGGATTGGAACGGTCAGTACGCATGCTGCAGGGGGGAACCTGCCGCCGGCCAAGCAGTCACATGCTTGCATCGAACCATTGCGCACTTCCCGCGCGCCGTGGTCGGTGTGTCTTACGGCTACTCTCCCCTGACCTTGCCTCGCCGGGCAATCTGAATCCGGTCGCCGGTGAAACTCCGCAAGCTGCGGGCCTTAGCAAGCTTGAACGGTCATGCGGGTTTTCCCTGGTTTCCGGATACCGTGTTCGCCGAAGGAAACTTTCAGGCACGGATCAGAAGGAACTGTACGTAGCCGAACCCAAACCCACACCGACCGACGGGTCCCAACCCAGTTGTTTGCGGTATTGAGAGACGCCACCCACGGCTCTCGAGAGGGATCGCCCTGACCGCCGACCGCAGACAAGGGACCGCATGTTCCGCCAGTAACGCAAACGCGGAACATGCTTCAAAACCAACGCGTATAGATAATGGGAGAGCGTGCGATGAAGGTTTTCACTACAGGACAGGTCGCCAAGATCTGTAAAGTGGCGCCCCGCACCGTCAGCAAATGGTTCGATTCCGGCCGGCTTAAGGGATACCGTATCCCGGGCTCGCAGGATCGACGGATTCCGCGTGAATATCTGATCAAGTTCCTCAAGGAACACGGGATGCCCCTGGGCGACCTGGAAGACGAAGCGATGGCCAAGGTGCTCATCGTTAGCCAAGATCAGATCCTCATCGAGAATCTGAAACGTGAGCTGCCGGTGGAACGGTCGTTCAAGCAATCGGTCGCGGCCAGCGGTTTCGAAGCCGGCATTCAAGCCGAAAGCTTCCACCCGGATGCGATCGTCGTCGACTTCTCGATCGGGCGCACCGAAGCGTTGCAGATCTGCCAGAACCTCCGTCGCAACACGGAGTACTCGGAGACGATCCTGATCGCTCTGCTGCCGGACGACGGCAACACGGCGGGCATCGATCGCTCGACGATCAACGAAACGTTTAAGAAGCCGTTCGACGCCGCTCTCCTCGCGGAACGCCTCCGCACTCTGATCGGCGGCCGCAAGGAACTCGTTCGCTAAGCCCAACTTGTTCGATATCGCCGGCTACGTATTGAAACCGCCGCGGTTGACCCCCGCGGCGGTTTCCTTTTGCGCTTCGCGCTACGAGCCGAATCTTTCGTTAGGGCCGGCCAAAAACAAGTTTGGCGGCGCTCGCGGCATGGTCTAAAATGGCCGCTAAACGTGCGACGGTTCCTGCCGTCGTCGCTTGCCCGCCGCGACGTTTCCCTTGCGTCGCCCAGCCCCGCCTGGAAGCCCATATGAAGTCGCTGTATTGCCTTGCCGCGACCGCCGTATTCTGGTCGGCGACTCTCGAAGCCGCGGAAGCGCAATCCATCGATGCCTTACTGAAGCGCTATTCGACGCAGGAATGGCGTCGCGACGTTGACGAACCGGTGATCCGGTTAGGCTCATCCGGCGACTTCGACGACACCCACGTCCTGTCACCGTGCGTCGCTAAGATCGGCCGGCGGTATTTTCTTTGGTACGTCGGATCCCGGGGAAAGGTCGCCGACCGCGTATTTCGCCTTGGACTGGCGGTCAGCGACGACGGACGCGAGTTTCAAAAGCACGCGTCGGGCCCGGTGTTGCAGTTTTCCGACGGCAAACGTTCGATACTTACGCCGACGTTGCTTGCGCAAAACAACGGCGTTCCCGTGCGCGAGAACGGCAAACTGCGGATGTGGTTCGCGGCCACCGATTTCCATGATCCTGCCGCGCTGCACACCTTGCACGATGCGACGAGCGAGGACGGCCTCACGTGGACGGCGCCTTCGGAGCCGTTGCTCCGCGACGTGTACGCGCCCTCGGTCGTCCACGACGGCGACCAGTACCGTCTCTGGTACACCGATGTTGCGGCGAAACGCTGGTGCATCCGACACGCGGTTAGTCGCAACGGACGAGACTGGCAAGTCGACGTCGATCCGGTGCTGGAAATCGATCAACCTTGGGAAACCGGTCGCCTGTTTTACCCCACCGTCCGAAAAGTCGACGGCGGTTACGTCATGTGGTACGGCGCCTACTGGAAAGGGCCGTCGCAAAAAACGGCGTTGGGCACGGCGGTGAGCGTTGATGGTCGCCGCTGGACGAAGTCGCCGATGAATCCCATTTTTCGCCCGGATGAGTCGCGGGCTTGGGAATCGCACTACACGACCAGTCAGAGCCTCATGCAACTAGACGACGGCTCCTGGCGTATTTGGTACGCATCGCGCGCCAAGCCGCCGTTTATCCACAAGTATTTCGCCATCGGAACGGCGATTTGGCCGGCGTCTGCCGAGAATTGATTTAATTGTTTGCCGAGCGGCATCTGCCGTAGACTGTTGCTATGCCTCGATTTTCCCTCCACACGCCGTCGCGCCGCGAGTTCCTGCGACTCGGCGGACTGGCGTTGCCGTGGGGCCTGGGATTATCAAGCATTGTAGACAAGAGCAGAGCCGCTACCCTCGCCGGCACGATGAAGTCGCCCGGCTTCGGCAAGGCGAAGTCGGTCATTCTTGTTTATTGCGACGGCGGCCAAAGCCAGTTGGAGATGTGGGACCCGAAGCCCGATGCGCCGGCGGAAGTTCGGGGCGAGTTTCGGGCGATCGCCACGAGCGTGCCGGGCACGTTTTTCGGGGAACACCAGCCCCGCATCGCGAAACTCGCCGACCGCTTTACCGTCGTGCGCTCGATGTCGCACGCGGATCTCGACCACGGGTCGGCCACGTACCTTTCGCTCACCGGCAAGTATCACAAAAAGATCTCCGGCAACCCGCCGCCGCTGCCGACCGACGAACCGACGCTCGGCGCCGCCCTCCGTGCCGCGCGTCCCAACGGACGCTTTCCGTACGATGCCGCCCACCTCAACGGGCCGCTCATGCAGCCGGAGCTTCCTTCGGCCGGGCAGCAGGCCGGATTTTTAGGTCCGGCCTTTGAGCCGCTGGTTTTGGGAAACGTCGCCGACGGCGGCGTCCCCATTCCCGAACTCGCCGCCCTGCCCGACCTGCCCCCCTTGCGGATGCAAGAGCGGCAATCGCTCAAGCGGGCGCTCGACGGTTACGTCGCCGGATTGGCCGATGCGCCCGAAGCGCGAAAGTCGGGAACGGAATATGAGCAAGCTCTCACGCTGCTCGACGCCCCGCAATCGCGCGAGGCGTTCGACCTTCGCCGCGAGCCGGCGGCGCTACGCGAACGGTACGGACTCAATCAGTCGGGACAAGCGCTACTGCTGGCTCGGCGATTGGTCGAAGCGGGACTCCCGCTGGTCACCGTGTTTTGGAGCCCGAGCAGTCGCGGCCAAGACAAACAGCCCGACTCGACCGATGCTTACGGCTGGGATACGCACAACGACATCTTCAGTGCGCTTAAAAATCACTTACTGCCGCGATTCGACCAAGGTTTCTCGGCGCTACTGGAAGACCTGGAAGCGCGCGGACTGATGGAATCGACGCTCGTCGTTTGCCTGGGGGAGTTCGGTCGGGCGCCGCTCGTGGCCTTGGAGCGAAACTTTGCCGGCAGTTCCCCGGGCCGAAAGCATTGGGCCAACGTCTATTCCATCGTTTTGGCCGGAGCAGGCGTCTCAGCAGGAAAGATCGTAGGCGCGAGCGATCGACAGGGCGGCCGGCCCGAGGGACGGCGATACGGCCCTTGGGATACGATCGCCACGATCTACTCCGCCTTGGGCATCGACCCGTCGGGCCATTATCGCGACCCGCTCGGCCGACCGATTCCGCTGAGCACCGGCACGCCGATCGACGCACTCTATCACGACTAGCATCTATTCCCGAGGACGAACCTGTGATTCTCGACTGCTTGGAAAACGCCGACCGGTACGCCGCGATGCATCCGGGGTTTGCCGCCGCGTTTCAGTTTCTACGAACGGCCGACATCACGAACTTGCCGCAAGGGCGCCATGAGATCGACGGCGACCGGCTCCACGTGATGATCGGCCGCGAGCCGGGCCAAGGACGCGAGAAGCGGAAGCTCGAGTTTCATCAACAGTACATCGACATTCAATGCGTGATTGCCGGCAGCGACGAGATCGGCTGGAAATCGTCGGCCCGGTGTACGACGATCGACACGCCGTACGACGCGAAACGCGAGGTGGGCTTTTATGCCGATCGACCGGAAACCTACTTCGAGCTCGGCCCCAATGATTTTGTGATCTTCTGGCCGGAAGATACTCACGCGCCGCTTTCAGGCCGGACGGACATGATTAAAGCGGTGGTGAAAGTCGCCGTAGATTGGAAATAGTCG
>CAZWDN010000391.1:0-4738 GCA_964633125.1 uncultured Pirellula sp.
CCGGCGGTCGACGCCGACGGCACGCTCTACTATTCCGACATCATGAACAACCGCATCCTGCGGCGCACGGTTGACGGCGCGCTGACGGAATTTCGCAAGCCGAGCGGGCGGACCAACGGCAACACGTTCGACCGCGAAGGACGGCTGCTACATTGCGAAGGGGCGGAGTTCGGGCCCGACGGCGCTCGCCGCGTCACGCGCACCGACTTAAAGACCGGTCGCTACGAAGTGCTCACCGAGCGCTACGACGGCAAGCGTTACAACGCGCCGAACGATATTTGCGTCGACGGGCAGGGGCGGATCTACTTTACCGATCCCTGCTATTGGGATCGGACGACGATGGAGATGACCGACGAGAGCGTCTATCGCATCGATACCGACGGTCGCGTGACGCGCATCATCACGCAGCCGGCGATCCAGCGCCCCAACGGCATCGCCGTGACGCAAGACTCGAAGCGTTTGTACGTGATCGACAGTTGCCCCGTGGTGGGCGGCAACCGCAAGGTGTGGGGCTTCGATCTCGACGAGCGGGGCATGCCGGGGAACCAGCGCATGGTGTTCGACTTCGCGCCGGGCCGCGGCGGCGACGGCATGCGGCTCGACGTCGAAGGCAACCTTTGGGTGGCGGCGGGCATCATGACGCCGCGCGGCGTACACGAGACGAACCTCGTGCCGCCGGGCATCTACCACATTTCGCCGCAAGGGAAACTGCTTGGGCGCATTCCGATCGCCGAAGACGTGCTGACGAACCTCGCCTTCGGCGGGCCGGACGGGCGCACGCTTTACATCACTGCCGGTAAAACGCTCTTCACGCTCCGCGCGCCGGTGGCCGGACAGGTGGCGTTTCCGCAGTGGAATGCTTCGGGCTAGCTTCATTTAGTCGCGGAGACAAGCTCCGCGGCTAAATGGGAACGTACGATTAAGTCACACGAAACTCCGACTACACGTTCGTCCAATCGCCGCTCTTGGCGCTGGCGAGTACGGCGTCGCAGACGCGTTGGGTTTCCAGTGCGTCGCGGAAGGTCGGGCCGACCGGTTTGCCGGCGGCCATGCCGGTGAGGAAGTCGGCCACTTGGTGGACGAAGCCCGATTCGTAGCCGATCGCGAGGCCCGGCACCCACCAGTTCTTCATGTACGGGTGGTCGCCGTCGGTCACGTGGATCGAGCGCCAGCCGCGCGTCGGGCCGGCGTCGCGGTAATCGAAGTATTGCAGCCGGTGCAGGTCGTGCAGGTCCCACTTGATCGAGGCGTTCTCGCCGTTGATCTCAAACGTGTAGAGCGCCTTGTGGCCGCGGGCATAGCGGGTGCTTTCGAAGAGCGCCAGCGAGCCGTTGGTGAAGTGGCCCATGAAGGTGCAGGCGTCGTCGATCGTCACCTTTTCGACCTTGCCGGTGAGCGTGTGCTTGCGTTCCTTCACGAACGTTTCGGTCATGGCCGTGACGTTCTTGATCGAGCCGTTGAGCCAGATGGCGGTGTCGATGCAGTGCGCGAGGAGATCGCCCGTCACGCCGCTGCCGGCCGCTGCGGCGTCGAGACGCCAGAGGCCGGCGCCGCCTTGCGGCAGGTCGGCGTTGATCGTCCAGTCTTGCAGGAAATTGGCGCGGTAGTGGAAGATCTTGCCGAGCTTGCCTTCGTCGATCAGTTGCTTGGCGAACGACACGGCCGGGATGCGGCGGTAGTTGTACCAAACCGTGTTGGCGACGCCGGCCTTTTCGACCGCGGCGCACATCTCTTCCCCTTCGGCGACGTTCATCGCCAACGGCTTCTCGCACAGAATCGCTTTGCCGGCCTTGGCCGCGGCGATGGCGATCTCATGGTGCAGGTTGTTCGGCGTGCAAATATCGACGGCGTCGATGTCTTTCCGTTCGAGCAGCTTCTTCCAATCGGTCTCGATGCTTTCGTAGCCCCATTGCGAAGCGAACGCTTGGGCCTTCGCGGCATCGCGAGCGCAAACGGCTTTGAGCACCGGCTTGTACGGCAGATCGAAGAAGTGCGAAACGTTGGCGTAGGCGTTCGAGTGGGCGCGGCCCATGAAGCCGTAGCCGATCATGCCGATGTTCAGTGGCTTGGACATGCGAGACAAACTCCGAATTGAGGGCGTCAATGAGACGTTGAAAGTCGTGAAGGAGAAGACGTATCGGGCGGGCCGAGCGAAACGGGCAGTTTACCCGACGCCGACGAGTGAATGAAGTAGGCCGAAAACGCACGTGCTACGACTTATATCGCAGCCACCGGCCGGGCCAGGCTTCGAGTTTTTCCACCGGCGTGCCGTCGACGACGATCGGCGTGCCGTTGACGAGCACCTGCCGGATGCCGACCGACGTTTGCCGCGGATTGTCGAACGTGGCGCGGTCTTCCACCGATTGCGGATCGAAGACGACGACGTCGGCAAACGCTCCGGTGCGCAATACGCCGCGATCGGTGAGGCCGAACCGCGCGGCCGGCACGCTCGTCATTTTGCGCACCGCTTCTTCGAGCGTGAACCAGCGGCGCTCGCGCACCAGCCGGCCGAGGATGCGCGTCGCGCTGCCGAATTGCCGCGGGTGCACGGGTCCGTCGGGCTGGAAGATGCCGTCGCTGCCGAGCATGAACTTGTCGTGCTTCAAAAACGGCTCGATCAGCGCATCGTCGCCGACGTGAAACACGCACAGCACGGCGAGGTTCTCTTCCAGCAGTAGGTCGCACAGCGCGTCGGCCGGCGAGCGCCCGACGGCGGCGATGTATTGTGCGAGCGAGTATCCTTGAAATCGCGCGTTCGCCTTGCTCGGTTGCCAAGCGATGCGGATTTGGTCGAGCTTGTCGGGCGCATAGCTTTGGAGGAATTCGTCGAACCGGCGGCGCACGTCGGGGTTCGTCAGCTTCGCCGCCACGGCCAGCGGCCCGTCGTCCCAGACGTCGTTCGGCAGCAGGAAGTGGAGCATCGTCGAGCCGGGCATATACGGATAGACGTCGAACGAAAAGTCGACTTCGTTCACGGCCGTGCGGTCGACATACTCCAGGAGTTCGTCGACATGCTCGGCGTCGGCCTTGAGGTGCGAAATGTGCAGGCGCACGCCGGCGCGGCGGGCGATTTCGACCGCTTCCTTCACGGCGGGGACCAGCCCCTTCTTGTACCGCACGTGCGTGACGTACAGCCCGTCGAAGGGGCGCATGGCCGCGAGCGTTTCGGCGAGTTCGTCGGTCGAGGCGTAGAACTCGTTGACGTAGTCGAGCCCGGTCGAAACGCCGACGGCGCCGGCTTCCATGCCGCGCAGGATGCCGTGCTGCACGAGCCGGATTTGCACGTCGTCGAGCTTGCGCTGCCCCCAACCGGACGCGAGCACGCGGAGGTTGGCGTAGGGGATTTGCGCGACGACGTTCTGCGCCGCGCGGCCGTCGATCAGCGAGTAGTAGTCGGCCAGCGATTCCCAGCCGGTATAGTCGGCGATGGCGAGGCCGTTGAGCGAGCGGAGGTAATGGATCCACTGCGGGGCGAGGGCCGGCGTGGTCGGCGCGTAGCTGATGCCGTCGGAGCCGAGCACTTCGGTCGTCACGCCTTGCAGCGTCTTGCTCGCGAAGTTCGGCTGTTTGAGGAGCCAGCCGTCGGTGTGGTTATGGACGTCGATGAAGCCGGGGCAGACGACGAGTCCGCGGGCGTCGACGACGCGCCGAGCCGAGTCGGCCGCGAACTTGCCGAGGCCCGCGATGCGGTCCCCTTGCACGGCGACGTCGAGCGGACGGCGCGCGCCGCCGGTGCCGTCGACGACGTCGCCCCCTTGGATCAGTAAGTCGAACATGTAGCGCACGCCTTCGACAAGCGCCGCGCGGTCGCGGCGGCTAAGCACGGCAGAGCGCTCTGTTCTAGCTACCAGCTACTAGCGACCAGCTACTGCCTTTAGAAAAGCCGATTATATCCGTTCAGCGCCGCGACGCGATATGCTTCCGCCATCGTCGGGTAGTTGAACGTGGTGTTGATGAAGTACATCAACGAATTGCCCGCGCCCGGCTGCGCCATGATCGCCTGGCCGATGTGGATGATTTCGGCGGCATTTTGTCCGAAGCAATGGATGCCGAGCAGTTCCAGCGTTTCGCGGTGGAACAAAATCTTGAGCATGCCGACCGTTTGGCCGGTGATTTGCGCGCGGGCCAAGCTCTTGAACTGCGAATGGCCGACTTCGTACGGCACCTTGGCTTCGGTGAGTTCGCGCTCCGTGAGGCCGAGCGAACTGATCTCGGGGCTCGTATAGATGCCCGTCGGAATGAACTTCGTCGGAGCGTGGTCGAGCTTCCCTTCGACGTAGTGGGTCGTGGCGCTGCGCCCTTGGCTATAGGCCGCGCTGGCGAGCGAGGGGAAGCCGATCACGTCGCCTACGGCGTAAATGTGGGGCACCTTGGTTTGAAAGTTTTCGTTTACTTCCAGTTGGCCGCGGCTGTTGGGCTGCAGGCCGACCTTTTCCAAGTCGAGCTCTTCGACGTTGCCCGAGCGCCCGTTGGCCCAGAGCAGAATGTCGGTCTTGAGCGCCTTGCCGCTCTTGAGGTGGAGCACCACGCCGTCGTCGAGCCCTTCGATCTGTTCGTATTCTTCCGCGTGACGCAGCAGCACGCCCCGGTCGCGCATGTGGTAGGCGAGGGCGTCGATGATTTCGTCGTCGAGAAACTCCAGCAGCTTCTCGCGCGTGTTGACGAGGTTGACTTTGCAGCCGAGGTTGCGAAACATCGACGTGTATTCGCAGCCGACGACGCCGGCGCCGTAGATCGT
>CAZWDN010000392.1:0-4729 GCA_964633125.1 uncultured Pirellula sp.
CCAGAAGGAGGGCCAGCATGACTAAAAGAAACGGTCGCCACCCCTCCAGTTGGGCCGTTTCCCACTGCTGATTTCCTACGATTTCCAACTCACCTACCTTCAATGCGGGCTGCTCGCCTAAAGCGGTTTGCGATTCCGCGGCGTCGAATAAGTTCACGCAAAACGTCTGACGGAGCTGGTCGTCGACCTCGATGCGATACGGCCCGACAAGCGACGTGTCGTAATAGGCAAAGTCGCCGGAATCCGTACGCTTGACGGCCGTCGCCGTGCCGTCGGGGGCGACGACGCGGGCCTCTCCGGCAGAACCCTCCAGACGAAATCGGTAGGGCTTGCCGGGGCGAACGCTCGGAGCCGCAGTTCCGCTTCGCGTCCGACCGAAGTATTGCACGACGTTGAGCATGAACTGTTCGAAGCCGGCCCCGTCGACCAGCGGCCAATTGGTCAGCGGAGCGCCGTCGGTCGAGGCCAAAGAGAAGCCGAGCACCAAATCTTCGTAGGCCCCGCGCGGCGCGATGGCGGCCAGCGGACCGCGATCGCTTTCGACGAGCGTCTGCGCGCCGAGCGGTCCGAGCGGCGGCGAAGCCTCGGCCAACAGCACTTCGCCGAGCGCGACGTTTTCAAACAACGGATGGGTCCGCACGACGTCGATGATCTGCGGCAGGTCGATCTTCGGGGCGCTGCGCCAACCGCCGTCCGGCGGCAACGCGCCGAAATAGAGCGTCGAACAGGTGGGGCTCGTTTCCGGTCGACAATTGTCGAACAGAATCCAATCCCAGGAACCCGCTGCGATCGAGGCTTGGTAGTCGCTCGTCTTCAAGTAACGAGGGGGCTCGATGCGCACTTTCGTCCAATGAGCCGCTTCCTCCGTAGCCAGCGCCGCTTCCAGATAGCGATTACCGGCCGTGACGACGAGGCCCCGCGTTGCGCGCGGCGGCGCAAGGACGGCCCAGGCGACGTCGTCGACCGGGAGTTCGTCGCCGTGCGGAAGCTTGAGCTGCCAGAGCCCGTCGGGAGCATCGCGGACGTCGAATAGAACGTCTTTCTGTTGCCCGGCCTCGAGCGTCATGCGACGAGCATCGATAAGCCGATCGGCAATACGCAGTTCGAGATCGACGTGGCGCGACTCGGCCGAAAAATTACGCACCTTCGCCAAGGCTTGCGCCGCCGCACCGCCGCCGCTCTTCAATCGCTCAACCGCGAACCCGAGTACGGCGAGGTTGTTCGACGTAGCTTGGCCGACGGGGAGAAACGTCGCACGCAGCCCCGGCGTCGCGAGGTCGACGGGAGCGGTAAAGCGGCCGTCGGAAACAATAAACAACTGCGGCATCTCGGGCGCGGGGGACGCGGCCGCGGCGTCATCGGAACCGGGAGTCGACGCGCCTTGGCGAAGACAAATCCGCAGGGCTTCATCGAGCGACGTCGAGCGATTGGTCGGCGCGATCTCGCGCACCGCACGCCGCAATTGTTCGCGATTATCCGTAAAGGCCTGATTGATGCGGGCCTGGTCCGAGAAGCTGACCACCATCGCGGCGTCGCCGGAGCCCATCCGGTCGATCAGGGTGAGCACGCGACGTTTCGCCTCTTCCAGTCGCGACGGCTCGACGTCGGTCGCCGCCATACTCGCCGAATTGTCGATGAGAAACACGTACCGACCGCCGCGCAAGACGGAGCCGGACCACGTGGGCCGCACGAGCGCCACGGCGGCCAAGAGCACCGCCAGCAACTGCAAAAGAAGCAGGATACTTTTCCGCAGCCGCTGCCAAAGCGCGTTCACGCGATGGTCTTGAATCGTGCGACGCCAGAGAAACGTACTCGGCACGAGGACCGGCTTGCGACGCACCTTCAGAAAGTAGAACGAGAGAATGGCCGCGGCGGCGACGGCCGGAATGAGCAATTGCCCCCAGGGAATCGGCCCGCCGGTATTCATCGCCCTGCTCCGTTCATCAGTGCAGGCTTCCTCATCTTCGCAAAAGGCCGCGGCGGCGGAGCGTTTCGGAGATCGTCTTCTCGACCGGCGATTGATTGTCGACGAACACGTAGTGCAAACCGCGGCGGGTGCAAAACTCCTCTGCCTCGCGCAAAAATGCCTTGAGCGTGCGATCGTACGCCGTCACCAACGGCTCGCCGACCGTAATTTCCACGGCCTGCTCGTCTTCCGCGTCGATCAACCGAAGTTCCCCTTCGACGTCGGGCTGCAATTCCTCCCGGCTGAGCACGTGTACCACGTACGTATCGAAACGCCGCGCCGAGAGATAGCGCAAGGCGTCTTCGTAACCTTGCTTGTCCATCAAATCGGTGATGAGCACGAGAATGCCCCGGCCCGGATGACGCAGACCGAAGTTGCGCACGCCTTCGAGCAGCGACGTACGTTCGATGGGCGCGGGCGCGGAGATATGCTCGAACATTCGCCAGGCGTTGTGCCGGCCGCGCCAAACGGGGCTCGGCGTGCGCAACCCCTGCCCCAACGTCTCGATGCAGACGCGATGCGAACGGATCAAGCCGATGAAACCGAGCGCCGCGGCGATTTGTCGGGCCGTCTGCAGTTTGGTCGGTTCGCCGAAGTCCATCGACGGACTGCTGTCGACCAGCGCATAGAAGTGCAGGTCTTCTTCTTCCAGAAACAGCTTCACGAACAATCGATCGAGCCGGGCGACGATGTTCCAATCAACGAACCGCAGGTCGTCCCCCTGTACGTAGTTGCGGTAGTCGGCAAACTCGACCGAGCGCCCCTTGCGCGTGCTGCGCCGTTCGCCCCGGACGTGCCCTTGAAAAATCTTGCGGCTGACGAAGTCGAGCGTTTCGAGCTTCGTGAGCACGTCGGGAGATAGAAGAACGTCGGGCATGTGCGAACGCGGCGGCCGATAGATGGGGGCGGGATTCACGGTGAACCGACTTCCAAGATTCTACTCATTAGCCCCCGGCGAGTCGCCGGGGGCAAACGGCGCGGCGTCTTCGTTCGGCGGGAAACTACGCCGAGAACGCGCATGCTTCCTGAGAATCGTCTACGACGACTCCCAACGGCGCAACGGGCGCCAAATACGATTCGCTCTTCGGCGAGAACCCCAACAAACCATACTTGATGCGGCGTAGGAACCGGTGCACTTTGTGCCTTGCCCGACTTCGGCGTCGGGGGTTCACGAGCGTGAGTTGTTCGGTCGAGGTCGGATGCGCTCGCCAATGGGCCTTGTACGGTTCGTCGCCGCGGAGCAAGTCGTACACGGCCAGACCTTCATCGATCGCCTGCCGAATGACGGCGATGCCCGCCAAGCGGCCCGGCTCCTCGTCGAGCCTGTCAGGATCGATGCCCGACTGGTATCCGTAAAGCGTGCCGCCGGCCAAGAGATGGTATTCGGCGGCGATAGGCGCGCCGTCGAGTTCCAGCCACTGCAGGCGCAGGTCGCCGCGCGCCAAGAAGGTGCGCGCCATCTCTTCGTGGAACGCCTCGAAGCAAGGCGAAACGAAGCAACCGACTTCGCCCAGGCTTTGCCTGCGGCGCTGATGCAGCTCGACGAAGATCTGCCACGCCGGCGCGAACTCATCGGGCGTGCGGACCGTATGCCAGCGCGCGCGGGACGTGTTGAGCACGTTGCGTTCGAGCCGTCGCAGTTGCTTGCGATGCGACTTCGAGAGGCTTGCAAGATATTCCTCGTACGTGGCGGGGAGTTTCAGCTTCCAACAGGCCGGCCCGCGGCGACGCTCCCGCGGCGCGCCGCGGGCTTGCAGTTCTTTCACCAGTGCGGCCAGAGCGTCGTCGTCGACGGTGCAACCGTCGAGATCAAGCCGGTCCCATTGGTTGCGCAGCGGGCCGCTGAGAAAGTCGGCGACGGCCGCGGCTGCTTCGCCGGCGCAATCAGGGGCGGTGAGCAACGTTTGATAGTCGGAGCAGACTTCGCCGGTGCCGAGTTGCTTCAGAATGTTTCCCCACAGCGGCGAGCGATCGATGAACCACGGCGCGATGCCGACGACCGCGCCGGCGCGCTCGACGACGAGTACGCAAAGTTCGCGCCGCGCGCGACGGCCCGACCGCGGCTCGCCGTAGTATTCCCACCAGGGCACTAGCCACGACGGCGCGCGAAACGGCACGTTGCCCGCCAGGGCCGCCCAAACGGCGGTCAGCGGACGAAGCGCGTCGAGCGTGCGGATGCGAGTGACGGTGAGCGTCGCCATGGGCAAATCTTGCTTTTTCGCTGAGAAAGGCAAGCATCGTCGGCAGAATCGGCAGAGACGGAATAGGCGGCGGTGGGGGGCGGAAAGATCGCGGACCGGCCGGACTTTCCACACCCAATCACTCGTCGGCCGTAGCCTATGTTTTCCTGCCGATCGCCTCCCGCCCCCTGCCGACTTGTCCGCATGGAAGACCTCATCCTCATTCTCGCGCCGGCGGGCCTCGTTTGCGGGGCGCTGTTGATGCTGCGCGGATCGCTCATCGCGGCGGCTCTCCTCGTGCTCTTGAGCGCCTGCTGCTTCGGCTACGAGCTCGTGCACTTCGACCTCGGTCCGCTCCCCATGACCGTCGATCGCCTGATGCTCGGGCTCGTATTGGCGATGTACGTCTGGCAACGGGCCCTGCGTCGCACGGAACCGAAGCCCCTCAATCGGGCCGACGTCGTGACGCTGGCGTTCGTCGGCTACTTGCTCGTGAGCATGCTCTTGAGCGATTGGCGTACCTTCCCGAAAGAGCACGTCGGGCCGATGTGGCGCTGGGTCGGCGGCTACCTCACGCCGCTCA
>CAZWDN010000393.1:0-4727 GCA_964633125.1 uncultured Pirellula sp.
GCTTTTGGAACGAAGAAGTCGGTGCCGTCGTTTCGGCTGAAATCATGCTGGCCGCCACGATCCTCGTGCTCGGCGTGATCGTCGGGCTGAAGAGCGTTCGCGACTCGATCGCCACCGAACTTGCCGACGTCGGCCAAGCCTTTGCGAACATCAATCAGAGCTACTGCTACAGCGGCACGACCGGGCACGGTGCTTCGAGCGGCGGCGGCCACTTCCAAGACAAACAAGACTACTGCGACAACAACCACGGCTGCCCCGGTCAGGAATCGAAGTGCGTCAACGTCGCCGCTTGGGCCGGTTCGGAAGGTTAATCCAGTCACAACGAAATTGCCGAGCCTGCCACGGCTCCGCCTCGGGTCTCTCTCCTCCCCGTGATGCCCGACGCCTTCGGAACTCTCGTGGTTCCGAGGGCGTCGGTGTTTATTTCCTCCCCCTAACCCTCAGGACTACGAACTATGTTTGACTGATTCCACTTGCGACCGCGGGATTACCGCGCCGCATACTCGCTTGACGATTCCTCCGAACTCCTCCGCCATGCGCCTCGCGGCGTACTTCGTCTTATGAGCACCGAACACGCGATGTCCGATTCGCTTGAGCGCTCCGCAGTTTCCGTCGTCGATGCCGGGCCGCCGACGCGCCCGAGCTCGCTCGATCCGGAACTCATACCGGTATTAAGCTCGCGCTGGGCCCTCAACTGGAAGCACCTCGCGGCGACGTCGCTATTCGGTGCGTTGTTCGTATTCTTGAATCACATCCCCTTGCGCGGCACCGACCTTTGGGGCCACCTCGAGTGGGGCAAACGCATTATCGCGGAACGCACGCTCCCGACCGAAGATCCGCTGCAACCGCTGGCCGCCGGCATGCGCGTCGTCGATCTGAGTTGGCTCTCGCAAGTGATCTACGCCGCGGTCGAAAAATGGGGCGGGCCCGAAGCGCTCATCGGTCTGTTTACGTTGACCGTTTGGCTCACGTACGTGCTAATCGCGCGCACTTGCTATCTGCAGACCCGCAAACCGCTCTTAAGTACGCTCGTCACCATGGCCGCAGTGGGCATCGGCTGGAGCCGTATCAGCACGATCCGTCCGGAAAACTTTGCATTATTGCTGTTCGCCGCCCTGCTCTTGCTGCTTGTCGGTCGCCGAGTGCGCCGCGACGAGTCGGTGCTCGCCGACGATACCCGCGGCGATTGGAAACTCTGGCTCGGCATTCCCGTGATCTTCGCCCTCTGGGCCAACCTCCACGGCTCGTTCTTCTGCGGCTTGGCTCTGCTCGGCTGCAATCTCTTGGGCCGAGTCGGTGAAGTGCTTTGGAACGAGCGCAGCGTGCGCGCGGTGCTGCTCGATCGCGAAGTCCGACGACTTCTCTATTGGCTCGAGTTGGCGGCTGCGGCGGTGCTGGTGAATCCGTACACGATCGACGCCTACTTGGAAGCGGTCCGCTTCTCTCAAAACCTGAATCTTCGCGAAGTCCTCGAATGGGCCCCGCTCTCGCTGCGACTTCCCGCCGGCCGGGAATTCGCCGCTTCCATCGTCGCGCTCGGCCTGCTGCTCCGTCTGAGTCGGCGACCGTTCGCGCCGGCCGACGTCGTCGCCTTGCTGCTGTTCGGATTAGCGGCCGCTCTCCAGCTGCGCATGATCGGCTGGTTCGCCATGGTGTGGGCCGTCGTTGCGGCGCCGCACGTCGCCGACCTCGCTGCTCGCGGGTTCGCGGCTCGTGACGCCCGCCGAAAGCATGCCGCCGAAGCAAGCGACGTTGCCGACGATGAAACTCCTTCGCTTCCCGTCGGTTGTTCGTTCCGCTACACGCTCGGCTGTCTCGGCGTGCTCTGGATCGCCTTCGCGTTCTCATCGCTCAGCCGTCCGCTGCTCGGCGGCGTTCCTCGCACGCCGGAAGCGTTGTTCGGCGAACAATCTCCGCAACAACTCGTCGCCTGGCTCCAAAAGAATCCGCCGACCGGCCAAGTACTCAACCCGCAATACTGGGGCGATTGGCTTGCCTGGGCCGGCCCGAAACCGATGCAGCTATTTAGCACGACGAACATCCACCTCACGCCTCGATCGGTGTGGCAAGACTACGGTCGAATCATGAGCATGCAGCCTGGCTGGGATACGGCCCTTGATCGCTACCGCATCCAGACCGTGATCATCGATCGGGCACAGCAGGCCCAATTCGGTCGGTCGCTGCGCGCTTCGGCGGATTGGATGTTCGTCTACGAAGACCCGCAAGCCCAGGTGTTCCGTCGCAAACCGAAGGCCGAATCCTCGGCGAAGCCCGGCGAAGCCAAGCCGGCCGCCTGCCACTAAGAACTTCCGGACTCTCGTCTCTCGTCTTTCTTCCGTCTCCGGTCTACCTATGAATAAGCCCTTCGATTCCGCTTACGCACACGTTCGCGCCTCGGGCGTGGCGAAGTTTTTGCTCGTGCAGGTTCTGATCGTGTCGGCCGGAACGGCATGGGCCTCGGTGCAATGGCGGCATCGCAGCGCCGAACTCGCGCTGCCGACGTTGCGCAGCGAGCCGCTCACCATTCGCCCGACGTACGACATTCCCGCGGTCGTAAGCGACGAGCAACTCGAGCGCACGCTCCTCAAGCTCCGCCCGCGCAACTTGGGCGCAAAGACGAAGCTAAACCATATTGACCACGCCTTGCGGTTCTGGACGCCTCACGCCAAGTTCCGGGATCCGGCCTTCTTTTCGGGCGAAGACCTGCGCGCGATCCTCACCGACAACCGCCGCTTTACCGCCCTCTTCGGCGAGAAGGCCGCTCCGCTGCTGATCGACACGCCGTTCGGCGTCCGCGTCCGCGTGCAAGAAGGTCTCGCGTCGTCCAGCCACTTCGATCACACGGCCGGCGGACTCTCCGAAGTCGGCACGCCGCTCGACTTCCCCATCGTCACCCCGCATCGCCAAACCACCTATCGGGCCATGGTCGAACAGGTGCTCCACGATTTCAATCTCAATCAGATCGAGTATGAATGGTCGGGCCTGACGATGATCGCCTTCCTGCCGCCCACCAAGAGCTGGCGCACGACGGAAGGACAAGAGATTTCGTTTGATCGACTCGCGCAACGGATGATGCGGGAAGAGATGCCGCGCGGCGTTTGCTTCGGCAATCATCGGCTGCACACACTTACGATGTTCCTGCGGATCGACGACACCGAGCACGTCCTGTCGCCGGCCGTCCGCGCGGAGATCATCGCCTTTATGCAGGATATGACCGGCCGCCTCGTGCGTCATCAACATTCCGACGGCTACTGGGACGGACGCTGGCCGAATCAGCCCGCCTCCAGCGACGCCAAAGACAACCTGAGCGGCGACGCCAACGCCGATCGCATTCTCGCGACCGGACACGCTTTGGAATGGTGGGCTCTGGCGCCGAAAGAATGCCATCCGCCGCGCGAGGTGTTGGCGAAGGCCGGCCAGTGGATGGTCCGCACCGTCGACAACCTCACGCCCGAGCAAACCGAAGCTTATTTCACCTACCTCTCGCACGCCGGTCGAGCGCTCGCTCTGTGGCGCGGCAAACTGCCGTACGAAGTGAAGCTCAACGAAGAAGTCGCCGCCAAAAAGCTGTAGGCGCACTCCGTGTGCCGTCGGTCGCCGCGCACAATCGCTTACAGCTACTCTTGGTCGAGCCGTGAGCCGCCCTTCCATCTGCAGGCGCTTCCCAAGCCTCGGACGGTTTGCCATATTGGCAAACCGCCTCCCTTGCTCTCCCGCCCGCCTTTGCAGGACGCAGTTGATGAATTCTTTCCGCACTAGCGCGTGCCTCTGCGCGATTCTCATCGGCTCCACATCCCGGGCGCCGGCCGAGGTGCCTGCCGAGTGGCAACCGCGCGTCGTCGGCGGCGGCAACGTTCGGGTCGCCGTCGCCGCGCCGAATGATTTGCGATTCGCGCATCTCTCCTGGCCGAAGGCCATGCGCGCCGCGGACGGCACGATCGTGCTCGCCTATACGGCCGGCGTCTTCCACGGCGACCACGGCGGCGGCTCGCCGGCCGTTTCCATTTCCACGGACGACGGCCGAACGTTTAGCGCGCCGTACGTGCTGCGTGAATTCGGGCCCGACAAAGACTATACGCAAAGCGGCAACCTCGCGATCGGCCTGGCCGACGACGGCGCGCTGGTGCTCTTGGCGATGGCCTACACCGGCGGTACGGGCAAGATCGTCGGCACGGCCGGCCGGGGTAACAATATCTACGGCTGGCGCAGCACCGACTCCGGTCGCACTTGGACGCCGACGGATACGTCAAAGCTCGGCCCGAACGTCACCGGCTCGGTGTTCGGCCGCGTCGTCGACGTGCCTGGTCAAGGGCTCACGGTGCTCGGCCACTACCGCGAGCCGTCAAAGCCCGACACCGGCATCTGGCTCGCGCAATCGAAGGACCAAGGGCGGACCTGGGGCGACCCGCGGACAATTACGGACGTTGCGGCGGCCGAACCGGTGCTCGTCGTCACGGAAAATCGTTGGCTCGCGTTTCTGCGCGGAAAGAAAGCCGGCGGACGACAATACGTCGCCCATTCCGACGACGCCGGCAAGTCCTGGTCGACCGAACTCTCGGACCTCGCACCGCCGCCGGGCCATTCCTTGGCGGCCCCCTTCGCGACGGTGAACCCCGCGAACCCGAAGCAACTTTTGGTACTCACCAACGAACGGGCCGGCAGCAAGATCGGGACGCCGAGCAGCATCACGCTCTGGCGCGGCGAGGTCGACAAGCTCCAGTGGACCA
>CAZWDN010000394.1:0-4688 GCA_964633125.1 uncultured Pirellula sp.
CTCCGGCCGCTCCGGCCGCACCGGCTCCCGCCGGCAAGGCTGCGATGATTCTCGAATCGAACGACACGGCCGTGTTGAGCGTCGCCGTGCCGGCCGATGCCAAGGTGTTCGTCAACGGCTATGAAACCACGAGCACCGGCGAAGCCCGTCGCTACGTTTCGAACGGCCTCGTCGAAGGCAAGAGCTACACCTACGAACTCAAGGCCGAAGTGGTCCGCAACGGCCAACCGATCGTTGAAACCAAGGTCGTGAAGCTGCAAGCCGGTCAAGTGCAAGAGCTGCAATTCTCGTTCGACGACGTCGCCACGCCGTCGGACAAGATCGTCAGCGAACCGACGAAGACCAAGCTCACGTTGCACGTTCCGGCCGACGCCAAGGTGTTTATCGCCGGCAAGGAAACGAAGGCCGCCGGCGAAGTTCGCGAATTCGCCACCACGAAGCTGGCCGCCGGCCAAGCTTGGGACAACTACACGGTGCGCGTCGAAGTGACCCGTGACGGCAAGACGGTTTCGGCCGAAGAGAAGTTGAGCCTCGTCGGCGGCGAAGCCCGCGCGATGGAATTCAACCTCGACTCGCCGAAGCTCGTGGCCCTGAAGTAAGCACGACGCCCGACGACGCATCTCGCTCGGGATAATCGTTAGAACTAAAGCCCTCGTTAAGGTCAGCCGACTTTAACGAGGGCTTTTTCGTTGCGCGCGGCGTGCCCCTTGCGCCGGCGTTCGGCCGCTCATGCGACGCGGGCGACACGCTTCCGGCGGGCCGCGCCATACGAGCGGACCGGCGGCCGAAAATCTCGCCGCTTGCGGAGCGCCGGACCGATAAAGCCCGGTGTTCCGCCGCCATGTCCCCGCGCGTGAGTTTGCCCGATGTCCGCCGCCGCCGGCCATGTCGCCACGCCGTCGCCCCAGCCGCCGATCGTCTGGGGCTTGGGCGCGCGCGTCGTCGCCAGCTTGGTGCTGGCGTACCATCTCGTCGCGGTGTTGATTCACCCGCTGGGGACGATGCCGCAATTTGATACGCCGGGAGCGCCGCCGATTTTGCCGGAAGCGGTTCGGCCGGCCTTTCGGCCGTACATCACGGCGCTGTCGCTCGATCACACGTATAAGTTCTTCGCGCCGAATCCCGGCCCGAGCCATCTGCTGCGTTACGACCTTTACTACGCCGACGGCCGTAAGGAGATCGGCGACCTGCGGAACCAGTTTCCCGACAAGACGCAGCACTGGCCGCGACTGCTTTATCACCGCTACTTCATGCTGGCCGAAAGTCTGCCGCGGCCGCGCGAGCAGGCGCCGGCAAATTCGGCGCTCATGCCGCCGCCGGGCGTGGCCGCGCTCGGCGAAGTGGTGCCTGCGGAGCGCGTACCGAACGCGGCGCCGCTTACTGAAGGACCGCCGCCGGCGGAAATCTTCTATCGCGGCATCGCCGAGCACTTGGCGCGCAAACACGGCGCGTCGCGCGTCGACGTCTTCTACCGCACGCACGTCTTCCTCGATCCGCAGGAACTCGAGGCGGGGCGGAAATCGGACGACGCCGACACCTATAGCGAGCAACTACTCGTCAGCTATACGGCGGGGGAGCGGAAGTGAACCTCGTCGCCGCTTATTTCAACGAACTCTTCCGCACCGCGCGCGACGGCTGGAATCGCTTCTGGTTCACGCCGTCCGACGTCGCCACGCTGGCGCTGATTCGCATCGGCGCCGGGGCGATGTTGTTCTACACGCATTTCGTGTGGGGACTCGGCTACAACGATTTTCTCCGTTCCGACGGTCTGCTGCCGCGGGCCACGTTCGATGTGTTCTACGGGGCCAACGCAGGCTATGCGTTCACGCACCTGTGGCTGCTGAAATCGCCGGCGGCCTTCTGGACCGCGCACGTCGCGGCGCTCGCGGTCTTCGCGATGTTCGCGGCGGGGTTGTTCACGCGTGTCACGTCGATTCTCGCCTGCTTACTGACGCTCAGCTATATCCATCGCTTGCCGCTGGCGCTCTTCGGCACGGACCAACTGAACGCCATGCTTGCGCTGTATCTCTCGCTCGCGCCGAGCGGCGACGCGTATTCGCTCGACCGTTGGCGGGCCGCACGGAAGCGAGGGGGAGGCGGGGCAGGGGAGCGATTGCCGGACGCCGCGCCGTCGACGACCACGAATATCGCCATACGGTTGATTCAACTGCACATGTGCGCGATTTATTTCTTCGCGGGCATCGGCAAATTGCAGGGCGACTCCTGGTGGGCCGGCTACGCGCTGTGGGGCGCAGCGGCGAATATGGAATACCGCACGGTCGATCTCACCTGGCTGGCGCACGTGCCGGTGATCATGGCGCTGCTGACGCAACTCACCGCGTATTGGGAGTTGTTCTTTTGTGTGTTGATCTGGCCCCGGCTGCTCCGGCCGTTGATGATCGCCGTCGCCCTGGCGCTGCACTTGAGCATCGGCATTTGCATGGGTCTGATGACGTTCGGGCTCATCATGCCGATCGCCGTCTACTCGTTCGTGCCGCCGGAATGGACGCGCCGCTTGGTGGAACGCCGCCCGGAAGCCGCAACGACCGGCGGGGCAGGGGAGGGGAAATCGTCTTCCTCAAAACCAGCGCCGGCCTCGGGCTTAGCCCCGTCGGCCACGACGGGCCGGCGCGCCGCCCCGCGTTCCGGCAAGCGTTAATCGCCCTCGTCGCCAAAGCAGCCCGTCGCGGGTACGATAAGCTCTCTCACACTTCCTCGTCGTAGAGAGACTCCCGTCATGCAACTCGCCGCCGTCGTTCGCAACCTCAAGGCCGCCGGCACGGCGCAAACTCGCAAGACTTATGCCCGGCACGGCATCCGCGAGCCGATGTACGGCGTGAGCTTCGCGCACCTGAAGAAGCTCGCCAAACAAATCGGCGCAGACCAAGCGCTGGCCGAGAAACTTTGGGAGACCGGCAACCACGATTGCCGCGCGCTGGCGCTGATGATCGCCGAGCCGGAAACGATGAAGCTCGCGACCTTCAACGCCTGGGGCAGGGGAGTGGACAACAGTTGCTTGAGCGGCATGCTCGGCAGCCTGGCCGCCGATACGAAGCACGCCTGGAAGCTGGCGAGCAAGTGGTGCGCGGCCAAGAACGATCACCTCAGCGCCGCCGGCTGGAGCGCCATCGCCGTACTCGCCCTGAGCCACGACCACGCCGACCACGATCATGGCCCCGACGAAGCGTGCGATCACGATCATAGCGACGACGAAGCGCTCGACGAGCTCTTCGCCACGTGCGTCGCCGCGATCGAGGCGAACATCCATACGGCCCCCAACCGCACGCGCTACGCCATGAACGGCGCGCTCATCGCCATCGGCGGCCGGGATGTGAAATTCCGCCAACTCGCATTGGCCGCCGCCAAGCGCATCGGCCCGGTCGAAATCGACCACGGCGACACCGACTGCAAAACGCCCGATGCCGAGAGCTACATCGCGAAGATGTGGGCTCACCAGAAATCGAAAAAGCCTGCGGCAAAGCGTAAGCGAAAAGTCTGCTAAAGCCGTGCGGAGTGCGTCATCTTCCCCGCGATCGCGGCTTCCACCCTCATTGAAGGGGCAGGGGAGGGGAGGATATATTAGATAGTTCGGCTTTGCAGCGATTTCGTCGTAAGGGGCATCGCTTCCCGGCGAACCTGCCCGACCGACCTTGCTCTTAATGAACGAACGCTTAGCGTCTAACGCCGAGCGCATTTTCCTCGTCCTCTTTTGTCCCGGAGCTTGCCGTGTTTGAGACGATTGCCATCGTGGGCGCCACCGGCGCCGTCGGAACTTTGATTCGCCAAATGCTGGAAGAGCGGAACTTCCCCGCTAAGCGAGTGAAGTTCTTGGCCACGAAGCGCAGCGCCGGCAAGAAGCTCATGTTCCGCGGCGAAGAACACACGGTCGAAGAGCTCACGCCCGATTCGTTTGCCGGGGTCGACTTGGCGATCGGCAGCACGCCGGACGAAACGGCCCGCGACTTCTGCCCCTGGGCCGTGAAGGCCGGCTGCGTCGTCGTCGACGAAAGCGGCTACTGGCGCATGGACCCGAAGGTGCCGCTGGTGATTCCGGAAGTGAATCCGGAAGCGATTCGCAACCATCACGGGATCATCGCCAGCCCGAATTGCTCGACCACGCAAATGGTCGTGGCGCTGAAGCCGCTGCATGATGCGGCGCGCGTCAAGCGTGTGGTGGTCAGCAGCTATCAAGCCACGAGCGGAGCAGGGGTGGCCGGCCAGCGCGACTTGGAAAACGGCTCGCGCACCAAGCTCGCCGGCGGTGAGCATGCGTACGAAACGTTCGCCCATCCGATCGCCTTCAATCTCATTCCACAGATCGGCGGCCCCAAGCACGCCGGTTACACCTCGGAAGAAATGAAGATGGTGTACGAGACGCGCAAGATCATGGGCGACGAATCGATTCAGGTCTGCCCGACCTGCGTGCGCGTGCCGGTTTCGAATTGCCATAGCGAAAGCATCTTAGTCGAAACCGAACGGAAGCTCTCCGTCGCCGAAGCGACGAAGCTGTTCCAAAACTTCCCGGGTATCGTCGTCGTCGACGACCTGGAGAACAAGCAGTACCCGATGCCGATGACGGTCGACGGCCGCGACGAAGTATTCGTCGGCCGCATCCGCGAAGACATCTCCAGCCCCAACGGCATCGCCTTCTGGTGCGTGAGCGACAATCTCCGCAAAGGCGCGGCGAC
>CAZWDN010000395.1:0-1893 GCA_964633125.1 uncultured Pirellula sp.
GCCTTCAGCATGTGGTCGAGCATGAGCTTCGTTTCCGCGGCAAACTTCCCTTCCGGGTCGTTCTTGGCAAAGCTTTCTTGGAAACCTCGCTCCAACACGCTCCTGGGAACGTCGCGAACCATCGTCAGGCAGAGTTGCTTTGCGCAATCCGAGGCCGCCAGGGCGTCGACGTTCTCCGGCGCATGGGCGCGGTCGCAATAGCTGGCGATTTTGTAGAACTTAATCATCATCGCTTTGCGAATCGCTTGGCCCGTCAGTTGCAACTCGGCGGGCACGCCGGCAATGTCGATGGTTTTGCGAACGGGAAAGATCCCCTCGTGGGGCACCGGATCGGAATTCGCAACTGCGCTGCCGGAAGTGTCCGTAGCGGAGAGCGCACCGGCCGGCTGCGGCACGGCTGCCGCGTCCCATTCGCCCGAGGAGCCGCTCAACCGCCATGCCGCCGCGCCGGTCAAGAGTCCCAACGACGCCAACGCCGCTACCCAACGGCGAGCCCCACGATTCGTCGAACGTATAGCCATGCTTATGCAACTCGCGGCGAACAAGACACCCGGGAAATCCCCTCAGAGATCAAGTTTATGAATCGACCTTCGCGAGGCAAGGAAATTACGGGATTGCGTCGCTCCGAAAGGACCGTTGCCTGTGCACGATTGTCGCCCTAGCACGGGGGGCTTAATCGCAATTCCAAGACTGGCAATCGACTTACGCTCGGCGTATCATCGCCGGATTGCCCTCCGTATGCCTCCGTCACCCCGCCGAGTTAAACATCACGATGAAGACATTTGCATATGCCCCCGCCGCACTCGCACTATGGAGCGCTTGCTCCTGGTCCCTTGTATCAGGGGCCGCCGATCCGGTCGTGACGCCGTTGGCCAAGGACCTCAAGAATCCGGAATCGGTCGCGGTCGGCGTGAGCTACGCCAAGCAGTTTCCGCAATTCACGGTCGTGGTTTCCGAAATCGGCGAGTTCGGCAAAGACGGCGACGGAAAAGTCACCATCATTAAGGGCGCCGACAAGACGACGCTTGCCGACGGCCTCGACGATCCGAAGGGGCTCGCGTTCGTCGGCGAACAGTTGTTCGTCGCCGACAAAACCAAGGTATGGCGCGTCGGCCCGAAAGGGGGCAAAGAAGTATTTGCCGCCGCTGAAGCCTTTCCCGTGCCGCCGAAGTTCCTGAACGATATCGAAGTCGACGCCGCGGGGAATTTGTACGTCAGCGATTCCGGCGACCTCAAGGGGGGCGAAGGAGCCGTTTACAAGATCGCTTCCGACGGCAAGGTTTCGACGGTGCTGGACGGTAAGAATCCGGCGGTGCGCGCACCGAACGGCTTGCTGATGGTCGGCACCGATCAATTGCTCGTGCTCGATTTCTTCAGCGGCGAACTCAACCGCCTCAATCTTGCGGACGGCAAGCTGGAGAAGGTCGCCGACGGTCTCGAAGGGGGCGACGGCCTCGCGGCCGACTTCGACGGCAACGTCTACGTGACGCAATGGTCGAAGGGAATTCTCTCGCTGCTTCGCGGCGGCAAGGGCCCGGTGGAAAAGTACGGCCCGTCGTTCACCGCCTCGGCCGACCTTTGCTTGAATCCCAAAACCGGACAACTCTTGGTGCCCGACATGAAGGCCGGCACGCTCGTGGGCGTGTCGATCGTTTCCGCGGTTCCGACCGACATTGACGTGACGCCCCTGGCGGAAGTGAAGATCGCGCCGGCGTTGGAAAAGTTGGAAGAGATTGCCCGACCGATCGACATCACGCACGCCGGCGACGGCAGCGGCCGACTCTTCGTCGCCTCGCAACTCGGCAACATCTACTCGCTTGCCAAGGCCGCGGACGACGCCGAGCCGCAACTCTTCATGGAGTTTCAGCCGCACGTTTCGTACAAGGACAATGA
>CAZWDN010000395.1:1993-4669 GCA_964633125.1 uncultured Pirellula sp.
GCGCCGCCGGCCCTGCCGGCGGCGCTACTTTTCCTACAATCGGAAAATCTTCTCAATCTGCGGATTTCCTCGTGCCGATAGCTAGGACGAGCAGACTCGGCGCATTGCCGTAGCCGTTGCTCGTTTGCGGTTTCGCGCAACAAGGAAGTTGCCATGCTCGTCGTCCTTAGCGACCTTCACCTCACCGACGGCACCAGCGGCGAAACGATTTCGTCCGGCGCCTTCGAAGTCTTCGCCGAACGCCTGCAAGATATGGCGCTCGCGGCATCGCTCCGCGTCGACGGCGGCTATCGACCGCTCGAACAATTGGACGTGTTGTTGCTCGGCGACGTGCTCGACGTGATCCGTTCGACGCGCTGGCTCGCGCGGAAAGACGTGCGACCGTGGACCGATCCGAACCGTCCGGAATACTTGGACATGGTCAACCAAGTGACTGCCGGGATCCTGCGCCAAAACGAAGAATCGCTGGCGACGCTGCGGCGGCTCGCCGAACCGGGCGGCATCACGTTGCCCCCCGCCGATAAGCTCGGGCGGATCGCCGACACGCGCGAACAACAATCCGTGAAGGTGAATCTGCATTACATGGTCGGCAACCACGATTGGTTCTTCCGACTCCCCGGCCCCGGCTACGACTTACTGCGTCAATCGGTGGTGCGACACTTGGGCCTCGTGAATCGGCCGGACCAGCCGTTTCCCCATGACCCGCACGAGAATGACGCGCTGCTGGAAACGATGCGCCGCCACAAGGTGTTCGCCCGGCACGGCGATATTTACGATCCGTTCAATTTTGAGGGAGATCGCAACGCCAGCAGCCTCGGCGACGCGATCGTCATCGAATTGTTGAATCGTTTTCCGGCGCAAGTGGAAGCGGAACTCGGCGCGGACCTGCCGGATGCGACGTTTCACGGGCTCCGCGAAATCGACAACGTGCGGCCCCTGTTGCTCATTCCCGTGTGGATCGACGGAATTCTCGAGCGGACTTGCGCTTTCCCGGAGATGCGCCGCCGCGTAAAAATCATTTGGGATCGGCTGGCCGATCAGTTTCTCGAACTGGCCTTCGTGCGCGAGCGCGACACGTGGAACCCGAACGACTTGGTCGACAACCTGCAACGGGTGCTGAAGTTCAGCAAGCGGCTCTCCATCGGCTGGGCGGCGGACTTGCTGAAGTTCGTCAACGGCCTCCGCGGGCAGGACAACGATTCGTACGCCGCGCACGCCTTGGCCGAACAAGACTTCCGCAACCGACGCGCCAAGCACATCGTGTACGGCCACACGCACTATGCCGAGAGCGTGCCGCTCGATGCCAGCTACGCCGAAGGTTACGTGCTGAACCAAACGTATTTCAATTCGGGCACTTGGCGCCGCGTGCATCGTCAGACGGCGCTCGCGCCGGCCGAGCACGAATTCTTGGCATCGGACGTAATGACGTACCTGACGTTCTTCCAAGGCGACGAACGAAGAGGTCGGCCGTATGAGACTTGGTCAGGCACTCTGGGAATTAGTCCGGCCGAAAACAAAACGCGACGCCTCGACGCCGCCGAAAGCCACGCCCCGGTCGGACGCGTTGTTTCCCCATCAGCGTTACACGGACGAGCCCCGCACTTTAGCACCGCGGCATTTAAGCCCGCCGGCGCCGCCGCCCGTCGGAAGTAGCGCCTGGCGCGAACAGTTGCAAGCCGCGGCCGCGAAACTGCGCGCCGCCGGTACGGCCCGAGTCTATATCCTTCACGGGACCTTCGCGGGAACCGACGCCTCGGGGCTCGGCACCGAAATCGGACGGCGCTTTCCGGAACTTCGCGACGGCCTGGCGCGCCTGACGAAGCGACTGGTGGACGCCGTGATGCGCGACAACGGCAACTACACGCCCGTGTTCGCGCAACAATTGGCCGAAGCGCTCCGCGCGACGGGTCGCGAAGGCGTGCCGGTCACGTTGTTCCCGTGGACCGGCGAGAACCATCATCTCGGACGCGCTCACGCGGCGGTGCGACTCGTCGAGGAACTGACACAAGCGGAAGTCGCTCCCGGCGGCCGCGTCTTGCTCTGGGGGCATAGCCATGGCGGCAACGTGGCGGCGCTTGCCACGCACTTGCTGGCCGGTCCGCGCGAGGCGGTGTCGGCCTTCTTCGACGCCGCCCGCTGCTACTACCGATCGCCGTGGACGGGCCGAGCGGATCTCGCCGTGTGGAACAAGGTCGAGCAGTTGCTGCGCGACGGCCCGCGACCGGCGACCCGCTATCCGTTGGATGTGGCGACGTTCGGCACGCCGCTGCGTTACGCGTGGTGCGAAGCCGGCTGCGAGACCTTAGCGCATTTCGTCAACCATCGCGTGCTCGCCGGTCTGCCTCCGCACCGCACGACGGCGCCGCGCGGAGCGGTCGAATTGCTGCAAGCCTCGGCGGGAGACTACGTACAACAATTGGGCATTGCCGGCTCCAACACGCCGCCGGCCGTCTGGATGTGGCGCGCTTGGCTGGCCGATCGCAGGCTGAACGCGCTATTGCAACCGAGGGAGTACGGCGCGGCGACGTTGTGGTCTCGGATCAACTCCGGAATTCGCACGGCCGAATCCGGCAGAACTCTGCTCGTCGACTATGGTCCGCCGCGGGGCGGAATCGAAGAACACCTCGCGGGGCACGCCGTTTACACGCAAGCCGCTTGGCTGCCGTTTCACGTCGA
>CAZWDN010000396.1:0-4665 GCA_964633125.1 uncultured Pirellula sp.
GCCCCTCGTTTCCTAGTTCCGCGGCCTCGCTTGCCGACAGGTTATCCACCGATAACCGTGCATCGGCTAATCACACGTCGGCTAATCACACGGCGGCGAAGCCCAAGTCCGCCACGGGTGCGATCCCCGAAGCCTCGCCCGACGAATACGTCTGGCCGCTGGGCGTCGTCGCCGGAGTTCCGCCGGAACCGGTCGGCAAATCGACGCGCAGCGCCGGCGAACCTCGCGATCCTTGCGAAGTCGCTCCCGCTTCGGCGGGCGACCATCCGGCGATTCAGCAATTGCTGTCGGCCGTGTTTCATGCGCCGTCGCGCGAAGAGTTTTCCGCCTCGCTGGAAGACCCGCTCTACGAACCGTGCGATCGCATCGTCTTGAAACGCGGCCCGCAATTGCTCGGCCATGTACACTTGGCGCAGCGCGCGATGCGCTTCCAAGGAGAATCGCTCCCGGTCTCGGCGTTGCATCGCTTGGCCGTGTTGCCCGAGTTTCGCAATCGCGGCTACGGCCTGCGCCTGCTCTCGCAAGTCGACGCCGCGATGAAGGCCGAAGGCTCCGTGCTCGGCCTGCTCACGACGCGGGCGCCCCATTTCTTCCGCCGCAAAGATTGGGTCGTCTGCATGCGCCACAGCCATGCCGTGGTCGGCGCGCGCGATTTGCTGGCGCAGCTCTCGGCGCGCGGCTTCGCGCCGCACGGCGCCGACGACACGATCAACATCCGTCCGTGGCGGCACGTCGAACTGCCGTCGCTCGTGCGGCTCTATGCCGAAGAAACCGCCGCGGCCTTCGGACCCTACGAACGGACGGAAGCCTACTGGCGTTGGCTCGTCGGTCGACAAGCGGCGGAGAACATCTTCGTGGCGCTGGCCGGCCCGAAGCGGTTCGACTTCGATTTTCACGACGATTCGATCGTCGGCTACGTCATCCAGCGCGACGATCGGATCGTCGAACTCGTCGCCTCGGCCAAACATCCCGGCACGGCCGAACGTTTGTTGGCCCGGGCCTGCGGTGAATCGATCGAGCGCGACCACCACGTCGTCCGCCTGCACCTGGCTCCGAGCGATCCGCTCTGGCGCATCGTCGAAGGGGCCGAAGGCGAACTCCATCGGAGCGAAGCCAGCCAAGGGGAAGTGACGATGGTGAAGCTTCTCGATCCCGAGGGCTTCCTGCACCGACTGCTGCCGACGCTGCACGACCGCGCCGCGGCGGCGCAGCAGGCCGGGCGCTTGCGCCGACCGTTGGAGCTAGGGATCGTCGTCGGCGAACATCGGTTGCGCTTGAGCATCTCGCAACGCAGTGCGAAAGTGAGCCGCGGCGCGCCGGGCCGATCGTGGATCCAGCTCAGCAAGGCCGATTTCACGCGGATGCTGCTCGGCCACTTAGACCTGGCCGAAGCGGCGGACGCCGGCCGCGTGAAATCGTCTACCCGCCCGACGCTAGAAGCCGCCGCCGTCCTTTTCCCGCGGCTACCCCTCTGGCACCCGCCGCTCGACGATATGTTGGTGTGAGCGGAAACTGCGGAATGGTGACTGCGGACTGCTGAACAGCGGTTACACACCGCCATACCACACTAGCCCCGACGCGCCGGCGAGGAGACAGCGGACGCCCTTCGATGGGCTAACGTGGGGTGAGCGATTGAAGACGTAAGTTTGCAAACTCCACATCCGTCTCCAGGTCGTGGGCTTGCAGTTGCAATGCACCGGGTTTCGTGCGCCGGCCTTTTCTCGCGTTGCCGTCTTCCGGGCGCTCGTCGGTCCAGTCGATTTGCTGATAGCCGTTGATCCAGACGGCGATGTGCGGGCCTGATGCATGGATCGTGTAGTAGAACGGCGTGCCGTCGCGGCTCACCACGCGGCGGGCGTTCATTCGGTCGTCGATCGCGCCGGTGCTCCAGGTCGAAGGTTTTAAGGGGTCTTCTTCCAGGCAGCCGTTGAAGACTTGGGCCTCGTACCCGTTCATGAAGTCGCCGGCGATGGCGCGGAAGAAGATGCCGCCGTTGGTGAGCGGTCGATGGGTCGTCACTTCGGCCTGGAGGAGGAAGTCGCCGAGCTCGCGCGTCTTGCCGTCGGCCTGAAGCTCCACGCAGCCGGGGCCGCCGACCGCGCGGATGCGGCCCTCGGTGAAGGTCCAACGCGTGGGAACGGCCTTGGGGTTGCGCGGGTGCTTGATCACGCGCCACTTCGCTTCGCGGAGTTCCGGGACAAACGGCAAGATCGCCAGCGCCGAGACGCTCAGACCGTCGGCAAGTTCCAGCGGCGCGGCGGCGGCGACCTTGATCGATTGGGAATACGTACCGACAGCCAGCGGCAACGAAACGTTTCCGCAAACCAGCCGGCCCGGCTTCGTCACCTCTGCTCTCAACCCAAGGTGGCCTTGCCAGGCGGTCGTCGTTTGGCCGCCCGCGAGCGCGCCATCGGCAACCCGTCCGCCGTTCCAACCGAAGGTCGTCGCGCCGTCGAAGAGCGCCACGTAGCCGAGCCGGGCGTGCTCGCGCTGGAGCTCATGTCCGAACGTCGGCTGCGGGTCGCTCGGTTGCGTGTGCACGCCGAGCCGATGGCCGCGGGCGACGTCTGCGGCCTGCGTCGATGCTGGATCGGCCAAGAGCAGGAGGACGAGCCAAGGATACATAGGTTGATGTTAAGCCGGAGGAAAGGGAGGAATAGTCGTGCAGTTGCTCAGGTTACATTCGTTCGCCAAGAGAAAGCGGCATTAGTCACTTCGTCGCATCTTCTTCGGGCTTCGCTGCTTTGCACGAGGTTCTCCTCCCCTCGCCCCTTGCGGGAGAGGGGCCGGGGGTGAGGGGTACTTCGCCATTGGCGCCGGATCGACATGCAACGCGCGCCAGATCGCATCGGCAACCGCATCCCAATCACCGAGCACGTCGTGATTCCAAAAGCGCACGACACGAAATCCTTCTCGCTCAAGCCATGCAGTGCGTTTCGCGTCGTACTCACGGTTGAGTGTGTGCTGCCCGCCGTCGAGTTCGACAATCAGTCGACGGTTGAAACAAACGAAGTCGACGATATATCGTCCCAGCGCAACTTGGCGGCGAAACTTAAACTTACCGAAACGGCGACCGCGGAGACGCCGCCAAACGAGGCGTTCTGTTTCCGAAAGGTTCTGGCGTAGCTCGTTAGCTCGGTCTTCCGGAGTCGGCATGGCGATGCCGTTGCTTAAGTTGCCCCTCACCCGTCTTACCCTGTGTTGAAAACACAGGGTAAGACACCCTCTCCCGCAAGGGGAGAGGGGTGAATACTCGCCAACCATTCTACAGCGTTACGCAATCGAGTTCGGCACTTCGAACTCGGCGCGGTAGTTGCGCGTGAGCAATGCGTCGGCGTCCGCGTTGCCGATGAACTTCTCGGTTTGCGGGTCGAACTCGAGCTTCTTGCCGACGTGGAACCTCTCGCCTTCGAGCTTCAGGCCGTTGCCTTGCGTGAGGTGTTCCTGCATCCGCGCGAGCGTTTCGTAAGCATCCTTGTCGTCGCCGAAGGCCTTGGCCTGGGCGTCGAACGGCGCTTCCGTGCCGAGTCGGTACGAAATGTTGCCGAGGTGGCAGAGCGCGCTGGAGTAATGGCCTTCCAAGATGTCGGCGTACTGACCGTCTTGCTTGCGCGAGCGGATCGTATCGACGAAGTTGCGGAAGATATCCTGGCCGCGCTCGAACTTCACTTCCCCCTTCAATTCCGGAAGCGCCTCCGGCGTGGTGCTTCCCTTCTTATAGAGCTTGTTGCCGGCGATCGTGGTGCCGTCTTCGAAGTGCAGCGTATTGCCGACCTTCTGGCCGTAGTAGTCGCCCGTGGTGAGCCCGCGGACTTCGAACACCAATTTCGTGTCGCCGAAGTCGAACAGGTCGATTTGCGTGTTGGGGGTTTGCCCCTGATCGACGTAGCCGACGCGACCGCCGACGCTTAGGACGCTCTTGGGGAGCGTGGCGCCGGGGATCATCCACCGGGCGACGTCCATCTGATGCACGCCCTGGTTGCCGACGTCGCCGTTGCCGAAGTCCCAGAACCAGTGCCAGTTGTAATGCACGAGGTTGCCGTGGTGCGGTTGCTCGGGAGCCGGGCCGAGCCAGAGGTTGAAATCGATTTCGGCGGGCGCCGGCGAAACCGGCTTCTCGCCGATGCTCTTGCGCGGCTTGTAGCACAGCCCTCGCGAAACGACGAGCTTGCCGAATTGGCCGGCTTCCACGGCGGCGGCGAGCTTGGCCCAATCTTTCGACGAGCGGCTCTGCGTGCCGTGCTGTACGACGCGACCGTACTTGCGCGCGGCCTGCACGGCGACGCGCCCTTCGTGAACGTTATGGCTGCACGGCTTTTCGACGTACACGTCTTTGCCGGCTTGGCACGACCAAATGGTCATGAGCGAGTGCCAGTGGTTCGGCGTGGCGATCGACACCGCGTCGACGTTCTTGTCGTCGAGCGCCTTGCGAATGTCCTGCACTTGTACCGGCTTGTCGGTCCGCTTCTTCTCGTCGATCTTTGAGAGGTGCTTCGCGTAGGTGCGCGTATCCGGGTCGACGAGGTACGCGAGCTCAACGTCGGACATGCCGAGATAGGCGCCCGTGTGGGAATGGCCGCGACCGTTCAAACCGGCGACGGCGATGCGAACCCGATCGTTGGCGCCGAGCACCCGCCCCGACGACTTCGTGCCGCTGATGACGAA
>CAZWDN010000397.1:0-4633 GCA_964633125.1 uncultured Pirellula sp.
TGCGGAGGGAGAAGGCTTCCTACTCTTTCGTCCAGTAATCCAGCACGATCACTTTCTCGCGGCGATCTTTCACGACGCTCACGTAGTGCAAGTGCGCCGGATGCACGAGGTACGTTTCCAAGCCGGCTTGGTCGCGAAATGTCACGGCGAACAGGTGCGTGAAACCTTCCGATTTCCCCTCCTTGCTCACGTTCGTGCCGTGCTCGAAGCCGATGATCGTGTCGATCTTGCTCGGCAGGCCGGCGAACGTGTCGACGACCTCCTGAATCTGCTCCGGCTTCTGATCGTCTTTGAACTTGTACATCACGATATGTTTCAAGACCATGCCGGGCTTCTCCTCGGCTCGCGCCGTCGTGCTCGGCGCGGCCAGGCCGAAGCCGAGGGCCGTCGCCAGAATGATCGTTCCTAGAGTTCGCATCGCCGCACGTTCCTTGTAAAAATCGGCCGTCTATTCACCGGTAAACTTCAGTCCGACGATCGCCGTCAGCAACAGCCCGAGAAAAAAGAGCCGGGCCGGATTGCGCGGCTCGCCGAACAGCACCATGCCGAGCACCACCGCGCCGGCCGCGCCGATGCCGACCCACACGGCATAGGCGGTGCCGATGGGCAAGGTGCGGGCCGCCACCGAAAGCAGATACATGCTCGCTACGATCGCCAAGCCGGTCAAGACGCTGGGCACCGGCCGCGTGAAACCTTCGGTATACTTGAGCCCGACGGCCCAGCCGGTCTCCAACAATCCGGCGACGATCAAGATCAACCAAGCCATGGCGGACGCTCCTCGATAATTCCGTCGACCGATTTCGGTCGACGTGTAACCCCTTCATAACGTTCGCCCGAGGCGAAAGCCATGCCTGAAGAAACGCCGTTTCGCATCGCCGTGCTGGTCATCATGCTCGGCACCGGACTTTTTGCCGGCTACCATCGCGTTCGGGCCCGCACCGATGAGCAGATCACGCACGACGCCGAAGGCCGCGCGTTCGCGCTCGTGTTGCGATTGTTCGGCCTCGGCTTATGGTTGAGCACGCTGGCGTATCTCGTCGCGCCGCGGAGCATCGCTTGGGCGGCCGTGCCGATCTCGCCGGCCGCTCGGTGGTGCGCGGTCGTCGTCGCCGCGGCGGCGGCCGTCGGCTTTATGCGGACGCTCGTCGCGCTCGGCAAGAACCTGACCGACACCGTCGTCACTCGCCGCGAAGCCCGGCTGGTAACCGACGGCCCGTACGCTTGGGTCCGGCATCCGTTCTACACGACGGCGTTCATTCTGATGGCGGCGGTCGCCGTCGCGACGGCCAACCTGCTGATCGGAGCCTGCGTCGTCGGCGTCGTCACGATGCTCGTCGTACGTACGCCGCGGGAAGAGGAACGGCTCATCGCCGCGTTCGGCGACGAGTACCGCGAGTTCATGCGCACCACCGGCCGCTACTGGCCGCGCGTCTTCGGCCGGCGCTCGTCGTGATCTCCGAGCGGCGGCCGACTTCCGCCGCCTGACGACGTCAAATAGCACTTATTGTTATGTAGAAATATTCCGATATATTGGAATAGAGGAGACGACTATGCCCGCCGTGAAGAAGCGAAATCCGCAGCGCGTCGCCAAACTGTTGTCGCCGGCGGCCCTCGGGCAGGCGGCCGAGTGTTTGAAGACGCTCGCCCACCCGCACCGCTTGCGGATGGTTCAGATGTTGCTGCGCGGTCGGTTCACGGTCGGCGAATTGGCCGAGGCCTGCGCAATCGCCGGCCCGATGGCCTCGGAGCATTTGCGCCTCATGCAGCGTTGCGGGCTGCTCGGCTGCGACAAAGAAGGGCAACGCGCGTACTACCGCATCGCCGAGCCCCACTTGGCGAACATCATGCAGTGCGTCGAAGCGCGCTTTGGGAAATAGAAGTACCACGACCAAGGAGTTCATCATGTCTACCGCCGCCATCTCGCCGTTGGAACTGGCCGCACTTTGTCGAACCGGAGAACCGTTGGAGCTGCTCGACGTCCGCACGCCCGCCGAGTTCGGCGAGGTGCATGTGAGCGTCGCCCGTAACGTGCCGCTCGATCGGCTCGATCCGGCCGCGGTGAAGCAGAGCGCCGCCATTGCGGCGGGCCGGCCGGTGTACGTCATCTGCAAGTCGGGCGGACGCGGACGCCAAGCGGCCGAAAAACTCGCCGCTGCCGGCATCGCAAACGTGTTTAACGTCGAAGGGGGCACAACGGCCTGCGAAGCCGCCGGACTGCCGCTCGTCCGCGGCAAGAAGGTGATGTCGCTGGAGCGGCAGGTGCGCATCGCCGCCGGGTCGCTCGTGCTCACCGGCATCGCACTCGGCTACTTCGTGCATCCCTACTTCATCGGCTTGTCGGCCTTCGTCGGCGCCGGGCTCGTGTTCGCCGGCATTACCGACACCTGCGGCATGGGCATGATGCTCGCGCGCATGCCGTGGAACCAACGAACCGACGGCGCGGCCTGCAAAACCTAAGACGAAAGAGATACTATCATGAAAATCGTCATCGTCGGCGGCGTGGCGGGCGGTGCTTCGGCGGCGGCGCGGGCACGTCGGCTTTCCGAAGAGGCCGAAATTGTGCTCGTCGAGCGCGGGCCCGACGTTTCCTTCGCCAATTGCGGTCTGCCGTATCACCTCAGCGGCACCATCGCCGAACGGAGCAAGCTGCTCATCGTGACGCCCGAACGGATGCGCGAGCGCTTTAAGCTCGACGTCCGCGTGCGCTCCGAAGTCGAAGCGATCGATCGGACCGCGAAAAGCGTGCGCATTCGCGATCTGACGACCGGTCGCACGTACGACGAACCGTACGACAAGCTGATTCTCTCGCCCGGCGCGTCCCCCATCCGCCCACCGATCACCGGCTTGGAACTGCCGGGAATCTTCACCTTGCGCAACCTCGGCGACATGGATCGGATCAAAGCCGCGCTCGATGGCGGAACGCGACAAGCGGTCGTCGTCGGCGCCGGGTTCATCGGCTTGGAACTCGTTGAAAACTTCGTCGCACGCGGCGTGCAAACCACGCTCGTCGAACTCCAAGATCAGGTGCTGCCGCCGCTCGATAAGGAAATGACGACGCCGATCCTCGAGCGCCTGCGCGCGAAGGGAGTCGAGGTGCTGCTGAGCGACTCGGCCGAAAGCTTCGCGCCGGCCGGCGCCGACGGCTTGCACGTCGGCCTCAAGTCGGGCCGACAACTCACCGCACAACTGGTCGTGCTCGGCGTCGGCGTGCGTCCGGAGAACGGGTTGGCCGTCGCCGCGGGGCTTGAGGTCGGCCCGCGCGGCGGCATTCGCGTCAACCCGCAGATGCAGACGAGCGATCCCGATATTTATGCCGTCGGCGACGTCGTGGAGATTCGCGACTTCGTCACCGACCAACCGACGCAAGTACCGCTGGCCGGGCCCGCCAATCGGCAAGGCCGGCTCGCGGCCGATCATATCTTCGGCCGCGCGGTCCGCTATCGCGGCACGCAAGGCACCGCGATCGTCGGCCTCTTCGGGCTCGCCGCGGGCATGACCGGCCAGAGCGAGAAGACGCTGCGTCGCGCGGCGCGCGCCTATGCCAAGGCCTACGTCCATCCGGCACATCACGCCGGCTACTATCCCGGCGCGGAAGCCATGACGCTCAAGTTGCTGTTCGACCCGGCCGACGGCAAGTTGCTCGGCGCGCAAGGTGTCGGCGGCGCGGGGGTCGATAAGCGCATCGACGTCCTGGCCGTCGCCTTGCAAGCCGGACTCACCGTGTACGCCTTGGAAGAAATGGAACTCGCGTACGCCCCGCAATTCGGGTCGGCGAAAGATCCCGTGAACATGCTCGGCTTCGTCGCCGCCGGATTGCTGCGCGGCGACCACCCGCAAACCGACGTCGAAACCGTGCTCGCCGACCCCGGCCGGACGCTGCTCGTCGACGTGCGTACGCCGACGGAATTTGCCGCCGGACGATTGCCCGGCGCGGTGAACATTCCGGTCGACGAGCTTCGCGATCGGCTCGCGGAGATTCCGCGCGACCGCGACGTGACGGTCTACTGCCAAGTCGGCCAGCGCGGCTACCTGGCGACGCGCATTCTGCTGCAACACGGCTATCACGTGCGCAACTTGGCCGGCGGCTTTAAGACCTGGCTGCTCTACTCGCCGGCGGCGCGCGTAGAGAAGTGAGCTTCGCGACAAGAGACGGGAGACAAGAGGCTCCAGTCTCCAATCTCTCCTACGCCAGCAGTTCCTTCACCACGCGCGACGGTTCGACGCCCGTGAGGCGGAAGTCGAGTCCTTGGTGCTTGTAGGTGAAGCGCGTGTGATCGAAGCCGAGCAGTTGCAGCGTCGTCGCGTGGAAATCGCGGATGTGGACCGGGTCTTTCACGATGTTGTAACTGAATTCGTCGGTCTCGCCGTAAACGACGCCTCCCTTCACGCCGCCGCCGGCCATCCACATGGTGAAGCAGCGCGGGTGATGGTCGCGTCCGTAGTTCTCCTTCGTGAGCCCGCCTTGCGAGTAGATGGTGCGGCCGAACTCGCCGCCCCAAATGATCAGTGTTTCGTCGAGCATGCCACGCTGCTTAAGGTCGTTGATCAGGCCGTACGTCGCTCGGTCGAGGTCTTTACACTGGTTCGGCATCCGGCCGGCGACGTCCGAGTGGTGGTCCCAGTTGTTGTGATA
>CAZWDN010000398.1:0-4630 GCA_964633125.1 uncultured Pirellula sp.
TGATTCCATCCCACGGTTGCGGAACCGTACGCGGGCGAAGGACGATATGCCGATGACCCTCCGTAGCCGGACGAGCCGCGGTAGGGGGGCGATCCGCCGGGCGATACCGACATCCCGCGCGGGCCGCCGTGAAAACTACCGGTACGTTCGGCGGTTGCGTGAGGAATGCCCGTGCCGACGGCAGGACCGTCAGCCGAGACCACCACGACTTCTTCGTCGCCGGTTGCCGCGAGCAACAGGTCGTCCGCTTTGGGCGGCGGGCTCTCCGTGCGAATTAAGGCGTATAGTACGATGCCGGTAGTCGCTATGACGGAAAATGTAATGGCGATTAAGTTGGTAATCTTCATGGCGACTCGTCTCTCGCAAAGTACCGATTCGACCGGACTCGAACAAATCAACGCACTAGCGCCCGCGAGCCTCGATGATGCGCATCAGGACGCCCAATTGCGCTTCCAGCGCGATGATCCGTTCTTCCAGCTTGCGAATTCGTGCGGCCGTTTCCGGCGATGATGCATCTCCTTCGCCCCCCCCGCCGCCTGCGGCACGCGCGGTTTCGCGGGCCGCGATCATCTTTTGCAGTTCGGCGGCCGCCTGATTGACCTTTTCATCGATTTTCTCGCGAGGCACTTCCACCAGCACTTCGTATTGCAGCCGCGCGGTATTCGGCGTCGCATCGGTAGCTTGAACGTGAATGTGCAACGTCGCCGGCACCCCTCGAGGCTTGCGACCGGTCGTTTGTTCGAAGAATTTCGCTTGCTGCTGCACGTAGGCGTCAACCTGCTCCAAACTCGCGAATGGCGGACCGACGCGATTCACGGCGATGCCGTTGCCGCTCACTTTCACCCACTGCTCGATCGCAACGTTGGTCAGCGTCGCGAGATTCACCGAAACTTCTCCCGTGGCGGAATCGATTTGTACGCCGGTCTGCGGCGTCGCCAAGGCAAACTGCACCGGCTTCGCCGCATCGACGACTTCGTGAGTCAGTTTTGTACCGCTTGCATCGACGACGAACGCCGATTGTTTCATCGCGAAGCGAAAGCCTTTTGTTTCCGGTCCGGCTCCGAGCAGCGGGCTCAACGGAATGGAATAGAGTCGATCATCAATCACGCAATGCGCTTGTTCCGGCCCCAGCACTAGGCAACCGGTCGTGCGGGCGGTTTGATCCGGAAGATAGTCCGACTTCTTCAACGTCAGCGTCGTCGTCGGCTGCGCCGCCAACTTGCCGACCATCGCCGCCAGGGTCCAGGATTCCGTCGTACGCGAGGTATGAATGGCGCCGGGCGTTTGCTCGGTGACCCGCGCCTGAATCAGTCGCATTTGCACCGGCGGAGAAATGAGCCTCGCCGTGCCGACGACGCGCGGCTCGCTGCCGCCGTGAAATCCTTGCATTCCTTGGTCGAAGAACTCCTGCTCATTGCCGGAAGCGGTTGCCGACATGCCGCCGATGCGCGCCGTCAGTCCGACGTTCCTCAACAATACGGGCCGCGAGAATTCGCCGTCGTATACGTCGCCGGTGTTCAGGCCCCAGCCCTCGGCGGTTCGAAGCGGCCCACGCTGCGCCAACTGCCTGCCGCGTCCCATCGGATCCACCATGCCGTTGTTGCCTAAATACAAATGTTCGGCGACCAACTTCATGTCCGGCGTGGAATACTTGATCCAACGGCCGTCGACCAAGCCCGCGGCAAGCGCACCGCGAACCGGTTGCAGCCAAACAATCGGGCTTTCGAGTGCAACCTGCTTTTGTTCGCTCAGATCGCTGCGCGACAGTACGGTCAACACGCCGGACCCGGTTTGCACGACGTACACGGCATGTTCGTCCAGCGCCGCGACGGATACCGGAAACGCCAACGTCTTGGAAGCAAGCACTTTGCCCGCCGCGAGGTCGACCACGGCCAGTTGCGGATTTTCCGGCGTCTGGCGATTACGCATTTCCATCATCGGGTCGCCTCCGGCGGCGGTCCACAGGGCCACGACCTTTGCGTCGGGAGCGAGCGCCGCTCGAGAAGCGGCGAACGGCAGCGCCGTGTGCGGTCGTTCGACCATCAACGGAATCTCGTGCATCCGCTCGAGTTCGCCGTGTGAAAGACGCATCCGGAGCTTGCGTGGGCCGATTTGCGACGCGTCGGGAGTCCATTCCAAGCCGCGCGCCGTCAGCGCCAATCCGTCGATCTTGTCAACGAGTTCCACTTTGATGCGCCCGTCGCGCGTTTTCAGGCCGACGATGTTCGGCCGATCGATCAACAGCGGCTCGTTCGAAGCGGTGGAAATAATCAGGAACGGCTCATCGGGCAGCTGCAATTCTTTGATCGAGGCGACCGCGGCGCGCTTGTCACGAACCAGCACGATGCGATCGCGCGGCGGATCGATAAACACTTTGAGCTTGTGCCCGACGTACTTAAAGTCGGCCTGGCCCGGCCCCGCGAAGTTTTGCTCCTCCGCGGGTTTCGAGAATTCGGCGGGCAGTTCGCGCTCGACCACGTTGCGGTACGTGTTGTACGAGGCGATGACAAGTTTTGCCGACGCTTTTTGCCCACGCGAGCCGAACGTGTCGTACAAGCTATCACCGCTCAAGCCGACGATCATCGGTCGATCGGGAAAAAAGGCGACCGGAGACGCCTGCAACGTCGCGACCGATTTCCCCAACTCTTTCGGATAGAGATTCTTTCCGGTGGCGGTATAGAGCCCGAAAGGATCCGGAAGATACTGCCCCCTGCTGTCGTGATCGTAAAAAACACGGACGAATTTCGGGCTGCCCGCCTTGGGATCGGCAACCTTCCGAAGCACTTCGAAACCCGACGGCGACCAAGGGCCGCGGCGATAGGCATATTCGCCGTCGGCGGAAATCGCGCAATCCATCGAGTCGTCGAACGCCAACCCTTCGTCGATGTTGCGAACGAGGTCGACCCGGCCGGCCGCCGAGTCGTGGCCGCGACCGTAGTTGTAGTACACCGTCGCATCGCGTTCGTTGAGGGATACGGCAAGACCGGAAACATCCGAACCCGTGACGAGAATCTTCGCCGTTTGCTTGAGCGTCGCCGCATCCACGACGTACAAGTTGTTGTCGCTCAAACATGCGATGATGAACAAACGCTGCTGCTCGGTCTGTTTGAAAACGATCGATGCCGGACGATTACCGACCGTCAGCGTCGCAAGCGGCTTTGCCGTTTTTCCGGGCAGCCAAACGTCGGCTCCGTACACGACGCACCGATTGTTCAGCGGGTCGACCCCTACGACTTGGCCGTTGGTGGGATCGATCGCATAGTCCGCGCAAGACTGCGGCAACTCCAAATACCGGATGGCGTCCGCGGCTGCGGGGTGCGCGGCAAAGAGCGCAATCGCGATGAGCGGCAGCGTACAAATTCGCATCTTTAGTCCTCGACTAATCGGCGGGAATGATCAGCCGGAGGGATGCTAGCACCACCCGCGAGGGGTGTCAAACAATTGCGCAAGTCGTTTTCAAATGCGCCTTCAAACGCATGATCAGTTCACACTAGGCCGGCCGTCTACTTATCGCCGCCGACGGTGAATTCGATCGTCGACGTGCCGATCTTCTGGCTGAGCGTGTCGACGATCGTCAGTTGTAGCGTGTAGTTGCCGTCGTAGATCCGCTCCGGAACCGAGAGGAAATAGCGGAGGAAATAGTCGCGCCGTTGGTTGCGACAGTATTCTTCCGTGAGCGCCAAATCGTTCTCGGCCACGCGGCGACCTTGGGCGTCGAGAATCTGGTAGCTACTGCGCAGCGCCGTGTGAAAGCCTTTGCTCGATTCTTCACTTTTGAAGTTTTGCACTTCGGCGTACAGAATCAGCGGTTGGTTCGCTTTGAACTTGTAGTCGTCAAACTTCTCATAGACGCCGTAGCTAGAGACCTGCGTGCAGAACGCTAAGTTGCGCACGGCCAACGTACCGCTTTCGCCGAGCCGTGCGTCGGCCTTCGCTAAATGCATACGGGCCTCGGCCGAACGTTTGGCGGCGTCGGTCTGCCGCTCGGTGTCGAGGCAGGCGGCCAATGCGTAGAGCTGTTCGCGCCAAAAGTCTTGTTCCGCCGGGCCAATGCCGGGAATCGGCTGGAGCGCGTCGTCGCGGCGGCCGGCCGTGAGATAGAGCATCCGCAGCCAAGCGTGTCGCGTAACTTCTTGAGCGCTGCCCGGCGGTTCGGCGGTGAGCTTTTCCAAGGCTTCGATCGACGATTCGAGCGATTGCCGCCAAGCCTCCTCGGTCGTCGCGGCGGGGCGTTCGACGGCCGCGATCGGTTCCGCTTGCGGCGAAGCTTCCGGAGTTCTTACGGGTTCCGCCGCGGCAAGCGGCTCTTCCGCCGACGCTTGTTGCACCGCCGGCGTTTCGCGCGGCGGCGGTTTGTTCCCTTCGGCCTCACGGCGCTGCGCTTCCGACAGCGCCGCGCTTAAGATTGCTTGCGCCGGCAGTTGCATGCCGCTCGCGGAACCGCCGCGGCCGGCCAACTGCGTACCGTTGAGCGAGGCCAGTGCGTCGAGCGGCACGCCTTGCGGCCCCATCGCTTGCGCCAAAGCTTGTTGCACCATCGCTTGCGCCGCGGCGTCGGCCACCGGCGCGCCGGCGGCCGCCGCGCGCACGTCGCTCGTCGGTTTGTTCGTCGCGCTCGAGGTCGCCGGGC
>CAZWDN010000399.1:0-4594 GCA_964633125.1 uncultured Pirellula sp.
TCGAAGTGCCGAACGCCGAACGGCAGATCGTGCATATGCGCGAAGTGATCGAAGAAGCCAACGGCAAGGCCCAGAAAATGAAGATCCCGATCTATCTCGGGAAAGACGTCGCGGGCAATCCGATGATCGCCGACTTGGCCAGCTTGCCGCACTTGCTGATCGCCGGCCGAACGGGCACGGGCAAGTCGGTCTGCTTGAATACGCTGATCATGAGCATGCTCATGACGCGCCGACCGGACGAACTGCGCATGCTGCTCATCGACCCGAAGATGGTTGAGTTGAGCTGCTACAAGACCTTGCCGCACCTGATGCATCCGGTGGTCACCGACATGAAGAAGGCCGAGGCGATCTTGGCCTGGGCCGTCGAAAAGATGGAAGAACGCTACTCGCTGCTTGCACGGGCCGGAGTGCGCCATATTTCGGCCTACAACCAGCTCGGCGAAGAAGAGCTTATGGAACGGCTGCAGCCGGAGAACGACGACGAGAAGAAGAACATCCCGCAGCATCTGCCGTATATCGTGATTGTCGCCGACGAAATGGCCGACCTCATGATGACGGCGGCGAAAGAAGTGGAAACGCACATCATTCGCTTGGCCCAAAAGAGCCGCGCGGTCGGTATTCACTTGGTGCTCGCGACGCAGAAGCCGACGGTCGACGTCATCACCGGCTTGATTAAGTCGAACCTGCCGGCGCGCATCGCGTTTCAGGTGGCCAGCCGGACCGACAGCCGCGTCGTGCTCGACGAAATGGGGGCCGATAAGCTGCTGGGCAACGGCGACATGCTCTTCCTCTGGCCCGGCACCAGCACGCTCATTCGCGGCCAAGGCACGTACGTGAGCGACGACGAGATCAACAAAGTGGTCGAATTCGTCGGCAAGACGCCGCCCGACTTCGTTACCGAACTCGTGGCTCTGAAGCCCGCGGGCACGACGGCCGAAACCGGCAGCGATCACTGGAAGAGCCGCGACGAGCTGTACGAAGCGGCCATCGATTGCATCGTGCGCGAAGGACGCGGCAGCGTATCGCTGCTGCAGCGGGCGCTCGGGGTCGGCTACGGCCGCGGCGCGCGGCTCATCGACTTCATGGCGGAAGACGGCATCGTCGGGCCGTACAACGGTTCGCAAGCGCGCGAGGTGCTTATCACCGTCGAGCAATGGGAAGAAATGGCCGGCTACGCCAAGGGGAGCGGCGGTTCGGCGTCACCGACGCCCGCGGCGCCGCCGAGCAAGCCGGCGAAGTCGAACCGGATCGTGCCGAAGTTGGAGAAGCCGAACCTCGACGCCGAGGAGGACGAGGAAGACGCGTCGGCGGAACTCGACGACGAGGATTCCGACGCGTTTGACGACGCAGACGCCGACGAGGTCGATGAAGTCGAGGACTGGGATGGGGACGAGTCCGAAGCCGAAGACGACGGCCCGCCGCTACGGAATCGCACGGCGTAGTCCACTTGCCGCCGCGAGTGGCTCTGCGGCACTCTCAGTAAATTCGCTACAGGCGGACCTTCGTGGCCGGCTGAACAACAGCGAGCGACTTCCGCGCGCCGCCGTGCTAAAGCCGCGGCGTTTCGTAAGCTAGGTTTCATCCGTGCCGTAGAGCTGCGCCGAGGTCGGCGTTTGCGCCTCGACGGCAGCTTGGCAACGGATAAACGTAACCGATGCGCGCGGAAGTTGTTACTTCGGAATCAGCATTCCTTGCGCTCCGCGACGATTGGAATCGCCTTGCGGCTGGTGATCCGTTGGCAACCTGGGAATGGCGCCACGCCTGGTGGGATGTCTGGAAAAGCCATCGCCAACTCGCGATCGGCGTCGTTTATGAAGGCGAGCGCGTTCTTGCTCTTCTCCCCGCGTTTACCGAGTTCCGCCCGTGGAGCGGCCGCACGCTCGCGTTGCTCGGTAACGGGAAAGCTTGCACCGACTATCAACGCGTATTGCTCGACCCCGACCTAGCCGACGACGAGCGGCGAGCGGCAATCGAATTATTGTTCGACGAACTTCTGCGGGCCGACGGCGCCGTTCCCAAGATCGACCTGTTCGAGCTCGACGGCGCGGATGTAACGGAACCTTCCGTAGCGACGATCGTCGACTTGCTCAAGCAACGACGGTTCGTCGTCGACCACGAGCCGCTAGAATCAAGTTGGATCACCGACTTAGGTGAAACGTGGGACGGTTTTGTGGCAGCGACGCCCCGCCAATTGCGCCGCAAAATCCACAAAGCGATGCGTCGGGCGGATAGTCCGGACATCACCTTTCACGAAGCCGGCGATCCTGAAACGGTTGCGGCAATTTGGTCGGAGTTTGTGCGGTTGCATCAGGCTCGGTTTCGCGAGCGAACCGACGACGGCGGCTGTTTTGCAGACTCGCGCTTCGAACAGTTTCTCCGCGATGCGGCAATCGAACTGGCTGCAAAACAGCAGGCCAAGATCGTCTGGTGCGAACACCTCGGGCGGGCAATTTCGGCGCATCTCTATTTGCTCGGCCGCCGCACGGTCGCCATGTATCAGTCGGGCTTCGATCCCGACTATCAGCATCTCGAGCCGGGCTACCTACTCTACTCGCTGGCCTTACGAAGCCTCATCGAAGCCGGCTACGCTCACTTTGATTTCTTGCGCGGCGACGAAACGTACAAGGCCGGGTGGGCGGCCCGTGCCGTTCCGTTGACGCGATTGGTTTGCGTCGCCCCGCGGGCCACGTCTCGCATTCGACACCGTTCGCGCTGCTGGGCTCGCTCGCTTAAACGAGCCGCTGTACGGGCGTGGAAAAGACGTCACGGCACGGGAGGCGCAATCCCGTCAAAGCAGACTTCGACAAACACCGACGGCGTCGAGATCGCGCGCGAACACGACACGACAGAGACGGTGAATGCATGACGCCGACAATTGCACATGATGAAGCGGAAGTGAAGGCCGCTCCCCTCCCGGTCCCTCCGAGGACGAAGCCCGCGGTCGGCTCGCCGCCTCCCCGTCAAGATGAACCGGATCTACCGCTCTTGAAGTTCGAAGCACGCTTCGTCACTTCACCCGAGGAAGCCGAGACGCTGATTCCGGCCTGGAAGCGGTTGGCGGAAACGGCGATCGAGCCGAATCCGTTCTACGAGCCTTGGTCACTGCTGCCCGCCTGGAAAACGCTGGCGCCCGATCAAAGCCCGGAACTCTTAGTAATTGAAGCTCCGAAGCGCGTGCATCCCGCCGGCCCTAAGGTGCTGTGCGGCCTGTTCCCGATTCTGCGCCACAAGCGGTTCTACGGCTTGCCGGTTCGTTGCTGGGAGCTGTGGCGCCACGTGCACTGCTTCTTGACCACGCCGCTGGTGCGCCGCGACTGTGCGCGCGAAGTGATCGATTGCTTCTTTGAGACCGCCGCGACGGCACCGCACGGTGCGGCCGTGGTCAGCGCCGAGATGTTGCCTGCCGAAGGCCCGCTGCATCAGGTGCTGGTCGATGCAAACTTTGCCGCCGACCGCAAACAGTTCATCCGCGAGCTTTTCGGGCGAGCCCTCTTTCGCAAGGCCGCGGATGCCGAGAGCTTCCTCCGGGCGTGCCTCTCGCGTAGTAAGCGACAGGGAATTCAGCGCACCGAGCGTCGCATGGCCGAGAAGGGCAAGCTCGAAACACGCTGGTTTGCGAAAGGGGACGATCCGGCCGCGTGGACGCAGGACTTCCTGAAGCTCGAAGCCTCGGGCTGGAAAGGAGGCGAGCATACGGCTTTGGCTTCCACCGCCGCCGGAGCGTATTTCTTCCGCACGATGCTCCATGGGGGAGTTGAGGCCGGAAGGGTTCAACTTGGACGGCTCGACTTCAACGACCGCCCGATTGCGATGATCTGCAATCTCCTGGCAAGCGACGGCGGATACAGCTTCAAGATCGGCTATGACGAAGAGTTTGCCGACCATTCGCCCGGATTGCTACTGGAGCTTTCGCTCATCCGCGAACTGCACGACCGGGGAGTTCAGTGGATGGATTCTTGCGCAGTGAGCGACCATCCGATGATCAATCCGCTGTGGCCGGAGAGATGCCTGCGGCAATCGGTGGTTTTCGCAACCGGCCGACGAGGCGGCGATTTGTGTGTGGCGCTGATGCCGCTGTTGCGCTGGGTGAAGAACTTGCGGAAGCGGAAACCACGTGCGAAGCCGCAAGTGGACTAGGCGCGGAATTACCAAGACAACGTTCTATAGGTTCGAGTAACCGGAGAGATTCCCATGACTTCCATGACGCAAACCACGGCGAACGCCTCGCTACTCGATCGCCTCGACCAAGCGACGTTCGACGCTCGCTTTAACCGCCGGCCGTTTATGATCGGCCACCATCTGACCGACCACCCGCTCTTCACGCTGCCGCGATTGATTGAGCTGGCGCAAAAGTTGCCGCAGCGCAAGGTCGAATACAACTCGGGCGAACTTCCCGTGTCGCAAGACCCGACGAAGACGCCGCTCAACGGCCTTTCGGTACCCGAGACCATTCGCCGTATTGAAGAGTGCCGCTCCTGGATGGTACTGAAGAACGTCGAACTCGACGAAGAATACTCCGACTTGCTCAATAGCTGCTTGGCCGAAGTGCGGCAGTATTCCGACCATGTGTCGCCGGGCATGAAGCACCAAGCCG
>CAZWDN010000400.1:0-4562 GCA_964633125.1 uncultured Pirellula sp.
TGGCGCTCTACGATACCGTGGTCGACGATGCGGGCCGCCCGATCGGCGTCGACGTCGTGTACCTCGTCGTCGGCAAGTTCACGTCGCGGCTGGCGCAGCTTGGTCCCGGCGCGAAGCTCGAAGTCTGGGGACCGCTCGGCAACGGCTTCGCTCCGCAGCCGACGGGGCACCTAATCATGGTCGCCGGCGGCATCGGTCAAACGCCGTTCATGGCGCTGGGACGCGAAGCCCTCGGCCTGCGGCAATACGGCGAACCGAAGCGTGCGGTGCAGAAGTCGCGCGTCACGCTCTGCTACGGCGCCCGGTCGCAGGAATACTTGGCCGGGGTCGACGACTTCCGCGCTCTCGGCATCGACGTGCGCGTCAGCACCGACGACGGCAGCGCCGGCCGCCGCGGCTTCGTCACCGACGTCTTGCGCGAGCTCTTGAGCGAAGAACCTACGGGCACCGGCAATGCCGCTCGGCAGATCGTCTGCTGCGGTCCGGAAAAGATGCTCGAAGCCGTGGCCCACCTGGCGCACGAGCGGAGCGTATCGTGTCGCGTCTCGCTGGAAACGCCGATGGCCTGCGGCATCGGCATCTGCTTCAGCTGCGTCACCAAGGTGAAAGACGACAGCGGCGAGTGGGACTACCGCCGCACCTGCGTCGAGGGCCCGGTCTTCGACGCCGAATCGATCGTGTTCTAACGTCAGACGCAAAAAAAGTTCAGGGTCCAGGGCTCAAGGTTCATACGGCCGAGCGTCTCGCAAGACGCCGACCTAAGAAACCCTGAACCTCGAACCCTGAACTCCGAGCCCAGAACCCTGAACCTCGGTCGGCAAGACCGAGCTTACTTCTTCGCGGCCTTCAAGGCCTTCGAGAGGCGGCTCTTCACGCGGGCCGCTTTGTTCTTGTGAATCACGCCGCGGGTGGCGGCGCGGTCGAGCTTCGTTTGAGCCGTGACCATTTCCTGCTTCGCTTCGTCGAGCTTGCCGGCCGCGACGGCCGAGCGCACTTGCTTGATTTCCGTACGCAGTTCGGCCTTCACCGAACGGTTGCTCGCCTTACGACGCAGGCTTTGCTTCAGACGCTTCTTCGCACTTTGAGTGTGGGGCATGTTCTTTCGCCGACTTCCAAAAACCAGAAACCAAAATAAAAACGGCGGCGCTCGGTGGGGAGCGACCGCTCGTTAGGAAATACCTGAGTCAATAACCGGGCGTTAGGAAACGTCCGGGTCCCCGCCATTCTCACGAATCCGGGCGATCTTGTCCAGCCGTTCCGCCACGTCCTTATAGCCGAAATCGAAGGTCGCCAGCAGGTTCAGGTGCTTTTCCGCCGTCTCCCATTCCTTCAAATGCTCGGCCACGCGGGCCGCGTTGTAGATGGCCATTTTGTAGTTGTCGGCGTCCCGTTCGTTGATTTCCGCCACAGCCGACTCGAAGTTTTGCAATGCCAGCCGGTATTGCTTGATCGCCGAGAAGCAGTTGCCCAAGGCGAAGTACACCGTTCCGCGACGTTTCGAGTCGCTGCGCGCTTCCTGAAAAAGCTTGATCGCCTCGGTGTATTTGCCGGCCTTTTGCAGACGCAACGCGAGTTCGTACTTGAAGCCCAGGTTCGTCGGGTACCGATCGCAACGCTTAGCGTAGATCTCGATTTCCTTGTTGTTCAATTCGACGCGCATCTTGTTGTAAAGCTCGACCGATTCCGGCGTCTTTTCCTGTTTCGCTTTTCCTTCGGCGATTTGCACGTGCTGGCGCGCCAGGCGAAGTTGAGCGTCTTCCAACCGCTCGCGCACCATTACGTTGGCGCCCCCCGTGGCATCGAGCGCCTTCTGCATGATCGCCACCGACTTATCGTAGAGTTCGTCCTTCAGGTACAGGTCGTTGAGTTCGATGTAGTTGTTGACGTCGGCGGGGTCTTTTTCAATTTCGCGCAGGAACTTCTCTTCCGGCGAAAGGGCCGTGGCGTCGTCGTCGCCGGCTTGGTTGAACTTGTTCTTGCGAACGTCCTTCGAACTCGTGGCGTCTTGATAGCCCCCTTTGTCGATCGTCTTCTTCACCGCCAGGTTGCTCAGCGCCTTGAGCGCTTCTTCATCTTTGGGGAGCGCTTTGAGCACGCGGCTAAAGGCGATGATCGCTTCTTGATAGGCCCCCATCTTGTCGTAGGCGCGGCCGAGCATCCGATTCGCCTGTGCGTCTTCCGTGTCGCCGTCGACGGCCTGCTTCAGGTATTCGACTTCCGCCTCGTCGAATTCCTGCGCATCGCAAGCGTTCGCTAGTTCCGTCAGCAGGCCGGAGTCCCAAGGGTTTTCCTTCAAGCCGTCGAGGCCCGTCTTGAGCACTTCGTCCCACTTCTTCATCTTGCTGGACTTTAGAAGCGACGCTTTGGCGGCCACGAGTTTCAGCCCGGCCAGCTTTCCGCCCTTCTTGTTGTTGTTGAACTTCTTGCTGAGGTTCGCCAACATCGCCTTGACGTAAATGGGATTGCTCGGGTCGCCGATCACGCACTGCGTGTACATTTCATGCGCGTAGTCGAACTGTCCGCCCGAGGAACTCTTCGTGCCGAACTCGAACTGCGCTTGCAATCGGCGGCGAACGGCGGGGGGCAGCGGCTGGCGGCCCGGCTTTTCTTCTGTGGACATCAGGCAAACCGTGGAAAGGGGTGCGCGGAACGACCGGCGGCGAGTATGATCAAGTGTTGAGTATGCGGCGCTGGGCCGCAAAAGCCCGTCTAGCATCATCTTAGCACCCCCGCGCGTCAACTCAACGCAGCCCGACCCTCGGGCCGTTTTTCGCTTATGGAAGGTTCCCGCAGTCAGGCTCCCGCCGCCCGTTCGCAGCCGGGTACCGTCGCGCTGGTCGGGGCCGGTCCCGGCGATCCCGGCCTCATCACGCTGCGCGGCGTGGAGTGCCTCGCGGCCGCTGACGTCGTGCTCTACGACTATTTGGCGAACGCCCGACTCCTCGAACATTGCCGAGCCGACGCCGTGCTCGTTTGTCTCGGCAAGCACGGCCGCGATCGCATTCTCTCCCAAGACGAAATCAATGCTCGCATGACGAGCGAGGCCCTCGCGGGGCGTTGCGTCGTACGTCTCAAAGGGGGCGACCCCGCCGTTTTCGCGCGCTGCAGTGAGGAGATCGCCGCGCTCGAAGCCGCCGGACTGCGCTACGAAGTAGTGCCCGGCATCACGACGGCGCTGGCCGCCGGCAGCCACGCGGGTATCGCGCTGACCGACCGTCGCCATGCGTCGGCCGTGGCGCTGGTCACCGGCCATGAGCAAGACGATCAATCGACCTCGAAGCTCGACTACGCAGCACTGGCGAAGTTTCCCGGCACGCTCGTCTTCTATATGGGCGTGACCAGCGCGGCCGCTTGGAGTAAACAACTGATCGATGCCGGGATGCCGGCCGAGACGCCGGCCGCGGTGATTCGCCGCTGCTCTTGGCCGGATCAAGAAACGCACGTGACGACGCTCGCCGACGTCGCGGAGATGATGAAGCGTCTGAAACTCCGGCCGCCGGTGCTCACCATCGTCGGGCAAACGGTCGCCGAGCGATCGATGCATTCCTGGTTCGCCGAGCGCCCGCTGTTCGGCAAGCGCATCGTGCTGACGCGACCGGAAGACCAATGCGCCGCGGCGCGCCGCAAGCTGGCCGACCTGGGGGCCGACGTTCTGCTGCAACCGGCGATCACGATCGGCCCGCCCGACGATTGGGCGCCGCTCGATGCGGCGCTCGAGCGTTTGACCGAGTTCGATTGGATCGTCTTCTCCAGCGTCAATGGCGTCGAAGCGTTCATGAACCGGCTTGCGCGCTTTGGCCGCGATGCCCGAGCCCTCGGTCGTGCGAAGCTCGCGGCCATCGGGCCCGGCACCGCCGACGCCCTGGCGGCTTGGCATCTTCGCACCGATTTGGTCCCCGCCGAGTTTCGCGCCGAGGCGCTGGCGGCGGCGCTCGCCGAGGAAGCGAAGACCGGCCCCCGCCGTTTTCTGCTGGTTCGGGCCAGCCGGGGGCGGGAAGTGTTGGCGGAAACGCTCACGGCCGCGGGGCACGCGGTCACGCAGGCCGTCGCTTATCGCAGCGCCGACACGACGACGCCCGACCCCGAAATCGCCGCGCTCCTGAAGGCCGGCAAGATCGATTGGGTCACCGTCACCAGTTCGGCGATTGCCCGTTCGCTCGTCGCTCTCTTCGGCGACGATCTCCGCAAGACAAAGCTCGCGAGCATCAGCCCGATCACCAGCGGCGTGCTGCGCGAACTCGGCCACGCACCCGCGGCCGAAGCCCGCGAGTTCACGCTCGACGGAATTATCCAAGCGATCGTCGCTCAGGTGAACGGTTCCGAGGCGAGCGTCGAGCCGTAAGGCCGACGTGCCCGCCGTTTCTCTAGGAAACTGTTTCTGTAGGGAACGCCCTCCGTGGCGTTCCGAGCACAAGGTAAGTCGCGGAACGCCACGGAGGGCGTTCCCTACAGAACTCGCAAATCGTCGTAAGTGTCAATTCGCAAATCCGACTTACGTCGAATTCCAAAACACGCCTGCGCACATAACTCGAGTTATGTGCGCACCCCTTGTGGGTTTTGGG
>CAZWDN010000401.1:0-4554 GCA_964633125.1 uncultured Pirellula sp.
CGAGAGCGGCGTCGATCGCGGCGTAGAGCTGCGCGGGATGCGTCGGCAGGCTATGCTGCGTGAGGCCGGGAATCACATCGACCGAACGGACTCCGCGATCGGTGCGAAGCTGCACGGGGAGTCGGTCGTCGCGTACGGCGAAGTAGAGCAAGTCGCGCGCATCGTCAAGCGTGGCCGTCGGGCGACCGTCGATCGCCAGCAAGCGTTCACCCTCGGTGAGCCCGGCAAGTGCGGCAGGCGAGCCGGGCACGACGCTTGCGACCGTCAAAACGGCCGCACCGGCGCCGCCGGCTGATGTAGTGCCGGTTAGGAGGAAGCCGAACGCCTTTCCCTGCTGAATTTGGCGGATATGCGGCGGCGTCCCGGCGGGGAACTCGACGGCCCACCGGGCGGCGCAGGTGTCGCCGAAACAGCAGCCGTTGCAGAAGCAGCCGATGCGGCCGAGCGCGAGTCCCAGCATCATGCCGGGCGCCGCCAGGTCGGCCAGCGCCAGGCCCGGCAGCTTGTGCTTGTATGCGAACATCGCAAAGGCCGCCATCGCGCCGAGGAAGCCGCCGAAGACGACGAGTCCGCCCTGCGTCATGTTGAGCACGGCGATAACGGTTTCCGAAAGCGACTCGCGCTGGAACGATTGCCAGTATTCGACGACGTAGAACGCGCGTGCACCGACCATGCCCGCGACGAAGACCCACAGAGCAAGCGAGAAGATCGTTTCCGACGCCAGGCCTACGCGACGGGCGCGGTGGATCGTTAGCCCTACTCCCGCGACGATGCCGGAAAGCAGCATGACGCCGTAGCCGCGAATGGCGATGCCGGTGACGCCCGTAGCTTCATCGCGGACCATGATCCGGGGCACGACGTAGACGATCACGAAGCCGACGGCGGCCATCGCCCCGAGCGAACTTGCGAGTTCGCTGTTGAAACCGGTGCGGCGGAAGTTCACTACGGCATAGACGACGCACCAAGCCGCCCAGAGCGCGGCGACGAGGCCGAAGCCGAACAGCGGCACGCCGGCAATTTCGTTGGGGATGGTGAAAAGGGTTTGCAGCATGGGGCGACTCGGGCGAAGCGCAGGGGGCTGAAGATACCGGAGGATGGCGCGCTTGGCGATGATTGACAAGACCGACTCGCGCCGGTGAGCGACTACTTCGCCGGTGCTAGCAGCACGTTGTCGATCAAGCGGGTCGTGCCGACGTGGGCCGCAACGAGCGCGACGCACGGACGATCGAGAATCGCCGGTTCGTGCAACGTTTCGGCATCGGCCACCACGGCATACTGGATGCGCACTTCGGGCACGGAGGCAAGTTCGGTATGGAGGTCGTCTCGCAGTTTCCAGACGTCGCGCTCGCCGGCGGCTACGGACTGTTCGACTTTGCGTAAGGCGCGGCTGATGACCAAGGCGCTGCGGCGCTCCGCGGCCGAGAGATAGACGTTGCGGCTGCTCAGAGCCAAGCCGTCGGGCTCGCGAACCGTGGGGCAAATCTCGATTTGGATCGGGAGGTTGAAGTCACGCACCATCTGCCGCACGACTCGCGTCTGCTGGTAGTCTTTCTGTCCGAAGTAAGCGACGTCGGCGCCGACCATTTGGAACAGCTTGAGCACCACGGTGGCGACGCCCCGATAGTGCCCCGGCCGGCATTCTCCTTCGAGCGGTTCGGCGACGCCGCCGACTTCCACAAACGTGGCGAAGCCCGGCGGGTAGACTTCGGCGTTTTCCGGCGCGAAAACGAGATCGGCGCCCACCCGACCGACCGCGGCGACATCCGCCTCGAACGTGCGCGGATACTTGGAGAAGTCTTCTTTGGGGCCGAACTGCGTCGGATTCACGAACAGGGTGACGACGGTGTAGCCGCAAGCCGCGGCGGAAGCTTCGACCAAGCTGACGTGTCCGGCATGCAAAGCGCCCATCGTCGGCACGAGGCCGATGCGTTTCCCCGCTTGCCGTGCGGCGGCGATTGCGCGGCGCACTTCGGCGACGGTGCGAACGATTTGAGGGGGCGTCTCGGGCATCGTTTCGGATCGATTCTTCAGTTAGCTGCGGCTAAGGCGGCGGCGAATTCCATCAACGCATCTTCGCGCCGGCTGATATCCAAGACCACTTCGGGCAGGCCGGTTGTCGGGGCCTTTTCGGCGGTTGAGGACGTAATCAAACGGGCGATGAGTCGCGGCGTCGGCGGCGTCTTGACGTCGGGAGGCAGACTGACCATTACGGCTCGCTCGGTGAGCGTCTGCGCTTCGGCGAGCCACCAGCCGTCGTCGACTACCCACCGATTACCGGCGGCTTCCAAAGACGCGCCGACGGCGGCCGCTCGAGCGGCAATGAATTGTAACACTTGCGACGGTCGTAGGCCATCGAAGGACGACAGCGTCTCGAAAGGCGGGACGTCATCGGCCGTCGCTTCCACGAGCAACGCTCCCGCGGCGTCAGCCGCTTCGGCGGCGAACTGCATCCGGAACCCGGCCGAGTGCCCAACGAACGCGACGTATCGCGGTGCAGTCGCCAAATGTCGTGAAAGTTCGTCGAGCGTGCGACCTGCGCACGGATGCCGCATTGCGGCGGCGATTTCCACGGCCCCTTCCAGGACGAATTTGCGATAGCTCAAGCGAGGATGCGGCAACGTTAGCCGGGCGCTTTGCAGGATGAGATCGTCGAAAAGCAAGAGATCGAGATCCAGGGTGCGCGGTCCCCAAGCGATCTCGCGTACGCGACCATGTTTGATTTCGACCGCTTGCAGTACGTCGAGCAGCGCCGACGGCGCCAGAGAGGTTTCGAGCAGAACCGCTCCATTCAAGAACGCGTCTTGCCCGCCGGGGCCGCCGACGGGGAAGGTTTCGTACCAACGGCTGGTCCGAACGACGATTACTTCGGGAGTCGCCGCGAGATCGCGACAGGCGTCATCGAGCGTTTGGCGCCGATTGCCGACGTTGGAACCGAGAGCGACGAGTGCGTGAGCCATGGCGCGCCAAAGCGGCGGAGGGGTTGAAGCCGAGGTTGCCGTACCGAGTTACTCGGCAATGTCATTAGGCAACAAAAAACGCCCTTCGGGAAGCGGTCGCCTTGCGAAGACCGCTACCCGAGGGCGTCTGACAACAAACCACGAGGAGATGAAATGGTTGGGGGGGCATCCAGGCCGCAAACAGAGTCGCCGAATTCGATCCGTCGGTCACGCCCCCAAGCTATTTCACTATATTCCTCGAACAGGAATGCCCGAGCTCCGAAGCGTCCTGCTCCGTCGCCTGCACGAGTTCGTCGTGCATCATGGGCAAACCTGGTCGTCGATCGTCTTAAATCCCACGGTCCCGTCGTTGTCGCGACGGCGTCCGCGTCCTATCACGTCGACAAAGAAGAGCTTCCGATTGCACCAATCGTCCGTTGTTCGGCAGGTTGGCGACGGCCGTACGAGCGGCTGTAATCAACCCGACGATCAATAATCCGACGATCTTTCGAACGCAAATTGTTATTCGAAAAACTGCGAGATTCGCAGGCAACGGACTCTACTTGTGTCGAACGTGAAGAGGGTATTTTGTCGGCGGCGCGCGGGTTGTCAAGTTCGGCGCCCACAAAATTAGAAAGCGCTTCGTCGCAAGAAATAGTTGCAATTTCGGGAGCATTCGCTCCGTGCGTGAAATCGCGAGTGCGATGCCGGGGGGTGCGCGCAGATCGCGGCCCTAGACTCGACAAAATAATTTCAGAACGTTCGTCGATGTCTCAACGCGGGGAGTTGGGCGCGGACTTCGCTGATCCGATTCGCACATAAAGTCGCGCGCAGAACCGCTTCCCCTTCGCCCGCCCGTGCTAGCACTTCGCCCCAGGGGTCGACGATGAGGGAATGCCCGTACGTTTCGAGGGTCGCGTGTCGCCCGGTTTGGTTCGACGCCGCGAGGAAACATTGGTTTTCCACCGCTCTGGCGCGACACAAAAGTTCCCAATGATCGCGCCCCGTGGTCTTTGTGAACGCCGCCGGGACGGTAATCAGCGCGACTTCACGGTCGGCGAAGCGGCGGAAAAGTTCGGGAAACCGCAAATCATAGCAAATCGCCGGCGCCGTCAGAATCGACGGTGCGGCGGATCCTGATGCGGCCGACACGTCGACAGGCGTTGATAATCGCAAGTCCGAGATAACGACGTCGGAGCCCGGTGCGAGCCATGACGATTCGCAATAGGTAAGCCTTCCCGGCAGATCTACGTCGAATAAGTGCAACTTACGATACACGGCTTGGACCGCGCCGGCGGGATTGATGATCAGGCAGGTGTTGTGGGCTCGCAAGGGATCGGTCGATTGTTCACAGAACGTTCCGCCGACGATCGCAATGCGGAGCGTTCGAGCGGTCTCTTGGAGAAACTTGGCGGTCGGCCCGTCGATCGGCTCGGCTGCTTCGAGCATCACGCGACGATCGCCGAGGCAATTGAAATATTCCGGAAGCACGACGAGGCGTGCTCCGGAATCTGCCGCTTGACGGATCAATCGATCCGCGGTGTTCCAATTGGCGTGTTTATCTTCGCTCGACGACATCTGAACGACGGCGATTTCCAAGTCTTGCTGCATGATTGCG
>CAZWDN010000402.1:0-4533 GCA_964633125.1 uncultured Pirellula sp.
TACACCCGACTGGGCTCGAACCAGTAACCTTCGGCTTCGGAGGCCGACACTCTATCCAATTGAGCTACGGGTGCGGATCAATAACGTCCCGCACAAAGTGCTCGCCGTCCGCTTTACCGGAGACGAGACCTCGTATTCTACATCTTTTTCTGTGGTTGCCTATGCATCGTCGCCGACCGATGCCGGGCCGAGTTTGCGGACCTGGAAAGTCACTGCCGGCCGCTCGGAAAACTCCACGCGGCATGAAAACTTGTCGCTCCCGGCCGGGTAGAATCGTCGGCAAAGCATCGGGCTCGATAATTGCCGTTACGACGCGGCCCTCCAGGAGTGAGCATTCATGAAGCGATGGAATCAATCGTCTCGACTGTTCTCGGCAGTCGTTGCGGTGGTCGGCATTGCGACCAGCGGGGCCGCGGCCGTTGAACCCCTTGACGCTTCGTCGGCAGGCAAGATCAACGGCTATTCGCTCCGCGACACCGCGGGTATCCCGCGCGCCTCGAAAGACTGGGCCGATCGCAAAGGGGTAGTTTACTGCTTCCTCGGCGTCGAGTGTCCGGTGTCGAATGGTTATGCCCCGCAGATGCAGCGTCTTGCCGAGAAGTTCGCGCCGCAGGGGGTCGCGCTTGTCGGCGTCTACAGCGAACTCGGCGTCACGCGTCAGGCGGCCGCGGCGCATGGCGAAGAATACCGATTGAAGTTCCCCTGTCTGCTCGACACGGAACAATCGCTGGCCCGGCAGGCGGGCATTCGGCGCGTGCTGACGACGGTCGTCGTCGATCCGGAGGGCAACATTATCTACCGCGGCCGGATCGACGATCGCTGGTCGCCGGAAGGGAAACGTCGCGATGTTCCCCGTACACGCGAATTGGAGGACGCCGTTGCGGCGCTGCTCGCCGGGAAAGCGCCGGCCGCGCGCGAAACGCCGGCCTTCGGTTGCCCGCTGGTGTTTGCGAAGCCCGCAGCCTCCCCGTAGTGAGTTGCGCGAACGTCGAGAATGAAAAAACACCGGCGCGAAGGGCTGTTCCGTTCCCTTCGCGCCGGAGCGTGTTGTGATTGTTCCAGCGAACGCGGCGGCCGCGCGGCTTACGGGCCGATGCTGCGCGGGTTCGGGTCGAGGAAGTCGCGCGGAGCACGCGTCGTGTAGTACGGGTAGGCGACCGTCGGGCCTTGCATCGGCGGAGCGCCGATCTGCGGTTGCCGGCTGCCGAGCCCGAGGCAGTTCAACAGCGAAGAGAACGGGCTGCATTTTTCCGGCGGGCACGCCTCGGCTTGACGATGGCCGTGGAGATGCGCACGCTGCGGTTGACATTGCCGGCAGGTTTGCAGATAGTCGGCGCGCGCGAACGATTCCGCACCCGCGACGAGCGCCAACGCATACGCGGCCAATAATAGGCGTTTCATAAAGATCGATTCCTCTGGGTTCGTCCCACGGGGCGGACAGGTGAAGCGACGGCGGCAAAGTGCGCGGCCGCACAAGGGCGGAACCCTGCGGTGAAATGTCGGGCACCATAGCGTTCCTATCCGGTCTATCGTCCCGCACGACGCGGACAATTCAGAAAATCGATTTCTTCGATGCAACCGCCGGCACGGGCAGCGGCGTTAAGGTTTACCACGTTTCACTAGGCTGCTTGTCGTCGGCTCGGCGGCTATAATCCGGGCCGCATTTGCCGGAAAACACCGCGACGCAAAACCGGGCCCGACGCCCGCAGGAGAACACCCCATGCATCCGCTTCGAAAACGTGTCGTTCTTGGCGTGTTCACGCTGCTGATGACTACTTCCCTGGCTGCACTGTCGGCCGAGCCCGCTAAGTCCGTCAAGCCGGAGGAGACCGGCGGCGAAGCGGTCTTCGGCTTCAGCTTCAACTTTGACTTTCCCGACTTCGGCCCCTCCGCAATCGGCGTCACCCGACTCGGCACGGTGATGGAGGCCGCTTCGATCCATGCGCCCTACGAAGATCCCCGTCCGCGCATCGTTTTCATTTTTCAGCGAATGGACGAAAAGGAAATCGAGGCGTTCATCGAGCCCATCATCGACGAGAAGTCGGTCCTCTGGGGCGCCGTGGTGCTCAACCCCGACGGCAAGCCTGGGTCGGAGCAAAACGGCTCCGGCGGCGATCCCTCGCGCGGCTATCCGCCCGTCGGCGGGTATTACGACGATCCGAAGACTCCCGAATCCCGCTACCTTTGGCGCTGGCTGGGAGTTCACGCTCCGGATTTGGTCGTCGAAGTCGTGCCGGGCAAAGGCGAGAGCTGGTACGCCCCCAAGTCCGAGATGCCGCAGCTCGCCGAGTTGGTGAAGCATCTTCCGGGCGTGAATCCTCTGGCCGATTCCGACGAACTCGTGGCGCAACTGGTAAAGGCCGCACCGTGCAACACGGGACCGATCCCCGCCTTGCGCGTGGTGACCAACGACAATAGGTACGTGGCTCGCATTCTGGAAGCGGTGGCGAAATCGAAGTTGCCTCGCTCGCCGGCGCATGTCGAAATCTTGAGCCGGCTTCAGCGCACCCCCGAGCAAATCGCCGAACAGATATTGGAGTTCTACGGCAAGCAGCTCAGCGCCGTGCAATACATTCCGGCGTTGGCGCTGGTCGGCCGATTGCGACACGAGCGCCACACCCAAGGCGCCGAGGTCGCGATTTCGCCGGTGGTGTTGAAGGCGGTCGACGCTTACGTCACGGGCGCGAAGCCGGCGCTCGACGCCAAGGCCAACGGTTCGACCTTCTCCGGCCATCTGATCTTCGCCGAACTTGCCGAGCGCACCGGCGACGCGAAATACACGGCGCTGGTGAAGGCAGTCGGCGATCGGGCCTTCGACGCCCAGGGCAAGCCGCTCCCTTCGATGCCGAGCCATAACGAAATGAGCGACGCCGTTTTTATGGCCGGCCCCATTCTGGCGTACGCCGGCAAGCTTACGGGCGACGCCAAGTATTACGACGCCTCGGTCCGCAACATGAAATTCATGCAGCAGCTTTGCCTCCGCAAAGACGGCATCTATCGCCACTCGCCGCTCGACGAGGCGGCTTGGGGCCGCGGCAACGGCTTCCCGGCGCTGGGGCTTACCTGGACGCTCGACGCCCTGCCCGAGTCGTACGCCGGTCGCAGTGAAGTGTCCGCCGCGTTGGAAAAGCATCTGCGCGCGTTGCTCGAGCATCAAGATCCGTCGGGCATGTGGCACCAAGTGATCGACAAGCCGGAGAGCTATGCCGAGTTCACGGCGACGGCGATGATCGCCTACGCCATGACGCGCGGCGTGCGACAAGGCCGGCTCGACGCCAAAACCTTCGCCAAGCCGATCGAGAAGGCGTGGTACGCCCTGCGCACGCGGATCGCCGCCGACGGCACGCTGGTCGATGTTTGCACCGGTACCGGCAAGCAGAAATCGCTGCGCGACTACTACGACCGACCGGCGATTCTCGGCCGCGACGATCGGGGCGGCGCGATGGCCCTGATGATCGCGACCGAGATGGAACGGTATCTCGCCGAACAGCGAAAGTAGTGGTGCCGCGTTCATTTTCGTCGCGCCCCCCTGCCCTGGCATGTCGGACAATAGAACGTCGCCCGCTGCGCCTGCACGATCCGCAGGATCGGCGTCGTGCAAGTTCCGCACGGCAACGCTTCGCGATCATAAACGCGGTGCTGGTTCTGGTATCCGCCGGCCTTGTTCAAGGCGTTGCGATACGTGCCGTCGGAAAGCGTGGAACCTTCGTATTTCACGGCCGTCAGTAGTACGTCGCGCATCGCCGCGAAAAGTCGATCCCAATCGTCGCTCTTGAGCAGCGTACAACGCCGCCGCGGATCAATGCCCGCGGCATGCAGCATTTCCGAAGCATACAAGTTGCCGATCCCGGCCACGGCCCGTTGATCCAATAGGGCGACCTTGATGGCGCGCCGGCTCGGCTTGAGGCGCGACTCGAACAGCTCGCGTTCAATCGCCAGCGCATCGGGCCCCAGCGTGCCGTCGTCGTACCGCTTCGCGAGCTCTTTTTCGGAATACAGGCGAACCGATCCGAGCCCGCGACGGTCCCAATAATACACGTTGCGACCGTCGCTCAGTTCGAGCCGAAATCGCAAGTGTTCGGTCGTCGGCGGATCGGCCAAGAGCACGAGTCCTGTCATGCGCGGCTCCAGAATGATGGAGTCGCCACCATCGAGGCGGACGACGACGCGCTTGCCGAGCCGATCGACGGCTGCAATCTTGCGACCGACGGCCCGCTTGCGAAACGCCGCCGGTCCGGGCGCGACGAGGATCGGCTTCCGCGGACAGGGAACTCGCTCGGCTGCGGTAATGCGCTTGCCGACGATCGACAGAATGCCGCGCCGCATCGTTTCAACTTCGGGAAGTTCGGGCATGGGAGAAAGTTGCTAGTAGCCGGTAGCTGGTTGCTAGGGGGAGAAATGGAACGTTCGTCGGTTAGCCGCGCTGTGTTTAGGTAACTGTGTTTAGGTAACACTGTGCAGCAGAGCGCGTATCCGCCCCGCTTGACCAACGGCGCACCGCATTCGACAATTGGATTTTCGCAGGTTCCGGCA
>CAZWDN010000403.1:0-4500 GCA_964633125.1 uncultured Pirellula sp.
AAGAGCGTGAGCATGCTGCCGGCGCGAGCCGTGCAATGCTCGACGCCCGCCGCGGCCGCCGCCTGGCGCAAGCCCGCCTCCAGCCGTGCGGAGAGCGTTTCGAGCTTCGGGTACGGGTTGTCGTCGCGCAGCACGCGCAGCGTCGCAATGCCCGCGGCCGTCGCCAGGGGGTTGCCGGAAAGCGTGCCGGCCTGAAACACTTTGCCCGCCGGCAGGATATGGTTCATCACATCGGCCCGACCGCCGTAGGCCCCGACGGGCAAGCCGCCGCCGACGATCTTGCCCAGCGTCGTCAGGTCGGGCTTGATGCCGAGCTTCGACTGCGCCCCGCCGAAGGCTACACGGAAGCCGGTCATCACTTCGTCGAAGATGAGCAGTGCGCCGTGCTTGGTCGTGAGGCTGCGCAACGTCGCCAAGAACTCCGCAGTCGGCACGACGAGGCCCATGTTGCCGACGACCGGTTCCATGATGACGCCGGCAATCTTATCGCCGTGCTTGGCAAAGGCCTCGGCCGCGCCGGCCGGATCGTTGTAGCGGAGGGTGAGCGTGTCTTGCGCGGTGCCGGGCGTGACGCCGGGAGAATTGGGCACGCCGAGCGTCGCCGCCGAACTGCCGGCCGCCACCAGCAAACTATCGACATGGCCGTGGTAGTTGCCGGAAAACTTCACGATGACGTTGCGCCCCGTGAAGCCGCGGGCCAAGCGGACGGCGCTCATCGTCGCCTCGGTGCCGCTGGAAACGAGCCGGACCTTCTCCATCGACGGCACCGCCGCGATGATCATTTCCGCAAGTTCGCTTTCGCTCTCGGTCGGCGCGCCGTAAGTCGTCCCTTTGTGCAACGCCTTTTCGATCGCCGCCACGACGGCCGGATGCCGATGGCCGAGAATCAGCGGCCCCCAAGAGCCGATGTAGTCGAGGTAACGGTTGCCGTCGATGTCGACGAGGTACGCCCCTTCGCCGTGGTCGAAGAAAATCGGCTCGCCGCCGACTCCGCCGAATGCCCGAGCGGGACTATTCACGCCGCCGGGAATGAGGGCCTTGGCACGAGCAAACGCAGCGGAGCTTTTGGAGCGGTTCATGATTCTTGAAGAAAGGTGATGAGTGGCGAGTGGCGAGTGGTGAGCAAGAAGAGTCGACGTCGAATTGTCGTCACTCGTCACTCACCACTCGCCACGCTTATTTCAGCCAGCGCGCCAAATCCTTGGCCCAATACGTGATGACGATCGTCGCGCCGGCTCGGACGATACCGGTGACGATCTCCGTGGCGACGGCCCGCTCGTCGATCCAGCCGCGGGCCGCGGCGGCCTTCACCATGCTGTATTCGCCGGAGACGTTATACGCCGCCAACGGCACGCCGGGAAACGCGCGACTAACCTCCGCCACGATATCCAAATAAGCCAGCGCCGGCTTGACCATCACGACGTCGGCCCCTTCGGCGATGTCGAAGGCCGTTTCGCGCAGGGCCTGTCCGGGATCGGCCGCGCAATCCATCTGATACGAACGGCGATCGCCGAATTGCGGCGTGCTTTCGGCCGCCTCGCGAAAGGGGCCGTAGAACCCGCCGGCAAACTTGGCGGAGTACGCCATGATGGGCACGTGCGTCAGGCTCGCGGCGTCGAGCGCTTTGCGAATGGCGCCGACCATGCCGTCCATCATGCCGCTGGGGGCGACCATATCGGCACCGGCCCGAGCGTGGCTCACCGCCTGCTTGCCCAAAAGTTCGAGCGTCGCATCGTTGTTCACGTCGGTGCGGCCGGTCGATTGATCGACGACGCCGCAGTGCCCGTGGTCGGTGTATTCGCAGAAACAAACATCGGTTACGGCGTAAAGCTGCGGGGCCGCCTTCTTCACCACGCGCAGGGCCTGCTGCACGATGCCGTCGTCAGAAAACGAATCCTTGCCGGTCGGGTCTTTCTCGTCGGGAATGCCGAAAAGCAGCACGCCGCCGATGCCGAGCTCCGCGACCTCGCGCACTTCCCTCTCCAACTCGTCGAGCGAAAGCTGGTAGACGCCGGGCATCGAGCCGATTTCTTGTCGTACGCCTTTGCCGCCGCGCACGAAGAGCGGGTAGAGAAGCTGACCGGCGTGCAGTCGGGTGCCGCGCGTCAATTCGCGCAGCCGCGGATGCTGGCGCAGCCGCCGTAGGCGCGTCGTCGGAAAGGAGCCGAGGGAATACGATTCGGAAGACATATTCGGAGCGTCGCGAGAGGTGGGGGGAATTCGGCGGGACGGACTAGCGATCGGCGGCCGGCGTTTCGGGCTGCGGCGCTGCGGCGGGCGTCGAGCCTTGCAGGGCCGCGCGAGCCTGATCGACCAACGCGGCCGCCCAGGCTTCGTTGCCATATAGCTCAACGATCGCCGCCCGCATGCGATAGGCCGCCGCCGGGTCGGAGGAGTCGAGTTGCTTGGCTTCGGCCAGTTTTGCTTCGAGCAACTTGCGATCGGCCGAGACCTGTTGCGGCATTTGCCGATCGAGTCGATCGAGTTGCTTCTGAGCCAATTGTAAACACTCGCGAGTTTGTTTCGAGCCGTCTTTCGCGTCGCGAAACAAATCGACGAGCGCTTGCAGCTTTTTTCGGCCGAGTTCCGGGTCGAGATGCAAATAGCCGAGCGCCTCGAAATACATCCGCTCGACCGGTTGCAGGCCGTCGTTTTTCGAGAGGAACTTCGAGCGAAACTCAAACCGACGCTCCAGCCGATAGAGTTCGATCTCGTCGAGATAGCCCTGCATTTCCCGCACGCGGCGGTCGGCCGGGTAGTGGTCGATGAACGCGTTGATTTTGCTTTCCACGTCGATCAGCCGCTCGACCTTGCCGTCGGCGGCCGCGGCGGCGACCTCTTCGTAGAGGCTTTCGGCCTTGGGCGGCTGCAGCCAGTACCATACCGTGAGGCCGACGGCCAACATCGCGAAGACCAGCGCCCAGGTGCCGGGAGAAATCCACGGGGTCGACTCGTCGGCGTCGTTGCGTCGTAGGCCGCGATCTTCTTTGGCGACCGGAATGTAAGTGCGGGCGACGGCCACGCCCATCGAGCGATCGACGTTCGGTTGCGCCGGAGCATCGCCGCGCGACCGCATCACCGGCGGGGCGACGCGAAAGTCGGCCGTCGCGCCGTTGCCGCCGAGCACGCTCGAAGGATCGCCCGCGAGAACGACGTCGGATTCGTCGTCCTTGCCGGCAAGCGGCGCCGCCGGCGTTTCGCCTAAGTCGGCGCGACCGACGGAGAAGCGCAAATCCTGCGGCGCGGCCGGCGGCGAACCGCCGACGGGAGGCTCCTGCGTCACGTGCTCGGCCCCGGCGAGCGGAGCGGGCGCGGGCGGGGCCGGCGAAATGAGCGGCGCGACCCGAACCGGACGCGACGCGCCGTTCACCGCTTGGTCGTAGGCCAGCATCGACTCGAGCTGCCTGCCCGCCACGAGCGCCGTCGGCACGCGCTTCGCCGGGTCCTTCGCGAGCAGTTGGCTCACCAGATCATTGAGCGCCCGCGGCACCGTCGGGTTCAGGCGAATCACCGGCTCGGGCTCGGCGAAGCGTTGCAATTGCAACATCTCGACCAAGCTCTTCGCCCGAAACGGCGGCCTTCCGGCGAGCAGCGCATAGAGCACGCCGCCGAGGCTGTAGAGATCGCTACGGTAGGTCACCGGCCGCCCGTCGGCTTGTTCCGGCGCCATGTATTCGGCCGTGCCGATCACGCCGCCGTCGACCGTTTGCCCCGAGTTGCCGAACAGCTTGGCGATGCCGAAGTCGGAAAGTTTGACGGTGCCGTCCTGCGTGAGCAGCAGGTTAGCCGGCTTGATATCGCGGTGGATGATGCCGTGATCGTGGGCATGCTTGAGCGCGCGGCAAATCTGTATGCCGATGCGGGTCGTCTCTTGCCAAGGGAGCGATTCGCCCCGCTCGATCAAGTCCTGCAGGCTCATTCCCTCGACGAGTTCCATCGCATAGTAGCGACAGTCCTGCTCCTCGCCGTAGCCGAGAATGCTCACGATGTTCGCATGCTGCAGCATCCGCAGGCTTTCAATCTCCGCGGCGAAGCGATCGGAGAGGCCGTCGTCGTCGCCGGACGATTGCAGCACTTTCACGGCGGTCCGCACGCCGGTGACGTCGGTCACCGCGGAGTAGACCACGCCCATCCCGCCGCGGCCGATCCGCTGCTCGATCGTATACGGGCCTAGGCGTTCCCATTTCATGAGCGGATAGACCAATTGGACGCCGGATGGCGCGGGAGGTGACGACCGCGAAGCCTGCGAAGAAGCCGCGAAACCGGCTAACATCCATCGTACCGCCCGGCATTCACGGACGCCAATCGTCCGGACGCCCGCCGAAGGTGTTATGCGAGGGCCGCCTGCAACCGCTCGACAGCAACCTTGGGATCGGCGTTGTTAAGAACAGCCCCGCCGACGGCGACGCGATGCAAGCCGGCCTTGCGCACGTCGGCGATATTGCCGAGGTCGATGCCGCCGATGGCGAACGCAGGAAGTTCGATTTCGCCGGCCACCAC
>CAZWDN010000404.1:0-2937 GCA_964633125.1 uncultured Pirellula sp.
TCGGCCGCAACGCCGCGGGAGACATCTTCGTCACCGACAATCAAGGGAATTGGGTCCCCGCCTGCCCGTTGTTTCACGTCGAACAAGGCGACTATCTCGGCGTGCCGATGAGCTTGCCTTGGGCGGCAACGATTCCCGGCCAGAGTGCCGCCGCGGAACCGAAGCGGAAATTACCGGCCGTGTGGTTTCCGTACGACGAACTCTGCCAATCGTCGACCGACATTCAATGCGATACCTCGGCGGGCAAGTTCGGGCCGTTCGCCGGGCAGTTGTTCGTCGGCGAAATGACCAAGGGGCTGGTCGCCCGCGTGGCGTTGGAGAAGGTGAACGGCAAGTACCAAGGTGCGTGCTTCTTGTTCCGCCGCGGCCTCGGGGCCGTGAACCGTATGACGTTCGGACCCGACGGCAAGTTGTACTTTGCCCGCGTCAACCGCGGTTGGGGCGGCGGCGGACTCGGCGACGGCCTGGCTCGACTCGAATTCACCGGTCGCACGCCGTTGGAGATTCACGACGTCCATCTGCTCCGCGACGGCTTCGAGTTGCGATTCACCAAGCCCGTCGCGGCGGTGAAACAAACCGACGCCGAACACGCACCGAAGTTCGTTCTGGAGCAATACGGTTATCATCATTGGGAAACATACGGTTCGCCGCGCATCAACTTGGAGGCGGTCGAAGTGCGCGACGTCGCCTGGTCGAGCGATCGAATGAGCGTGCGGCTGACGACCTCGCCGCTCAAGAAAGAGCAAGTCTGTAAAATCTCACTCAGCAACATCACGGCCGAGGACGGCGACGCTCTGTTGCATGGCGACGCTTTCTACACGATGAACGAATTGCCGGAATAGCCGGCGTTCGTAAATTCGCTTACGTCAAACCCTGGATCGTCGTGCCGTTGCTCGAGCCGAACGCATCGACTGCGACGCCCATGCGCTGTGCGATCTGCACGAACAGGTTTGCAAAGCGGGCGTTCTCCAGACCCGCTCCGCCGGCCGCGATATGCGAGCCGTGCTTGAAGCCGCCGCCGGCGAGCACGACCGGCAGATCGCGCCAGCTGTGGTTGCTCGCGTTGCCGAGGTTGCTTGTGAACAGCAACGTCGTGTGGTCGAGCAGCGTGCCGTCGGCTTCCTTCGCGGCATCGAGCGACGAGAGCAGGCGATTGATCTCCGCGAATTCCGCCGTCTCGATCTTGGCAAGCTCTTCGATCTTTTGCTCGTCCTGGCCGTGATGGCTCAGGTCGTGCCAACCGGTGTCGACTCCCGCGATCTTCGGCACGTCGTTCGTCGCCGACGCTTTGAGCGTGACGATCCGCGTCGAATCGGTTTGCAGCGCGAGCACGAGCATTTCGTTCATCAACCGCGACTTCGCGACGATATCCAATCGATCGGCGATGTCCGTCGGCGCCTCCCGTTCGACCTTCGGCTTCGGCCGCTGCGCCCAACCTTCGGAAGCCTGCAAACGCGATTCGAGCTCGCGCACGCTCGTCAGATATTGGTCGAACTTCTCCTGATCGCGCGGGCCGAGTTGCTTGTGTAGCGCTCGGGCACGCTCGTTCACCGTGTCGAGAATGCTCCGGCCGCGCTTTAGTTCCGCCATCTGGTTCCAAACTTCGGCGGGTGTTCCGGTGACGAACAGTTGCTTAAACAACTTCTCCGGCGATTGTTCGGCCGGTAGGTTCACGCCGCTGGCCGACCAGGAAATGGAATCGTACCCGCCGACGCTCAGCGTGAGCGACGGGTACCGCACGTCCGGCACGAGTTTCTCTACGAGGTACTGATCGAACGAAATCGTGTTCTTGAAGCCCGGCAGGCCGGGATGCTTCGCCGTGGTGAGAATGGTCAGTTCGCCCGTATGTCCGTTCGCGCCGTTTTGCTCGGGATGCGAAAGGCCGGAGATTACCGAAAACTTCTTCCTGTTGTCGGCCAGTTCTTTCAGATAGGGCGTGAGTTCGTAATCGCCGCCCGGAGTTTTGGGAAACAAGTTCGGGCCGTGGAAGCCGAGCCCGTAGTTGACGGCGACGAAACGCTTGGGCGGCGTCGTCGCGGCCGCGGCTTGCGCCCGCGTGGCGACGGCCGGCAGCATGGCGTCGAGCCACGGCAGGGCGATTGCCGCGCCCGTGCCGCGCAAGAAAGCTCGCCGCGAAACATGCTTCTTCGAGAGGAAAGCGGCCATCGCAAGTTTTCCTAAGGCGTTCGAGTTACTTGTTCAGGAACAGCGGGCTTTGAATCACGGCGTGCAGCAACTCACGGAAACCGTAATCGGCGCGGGCCGTATGGGCGACGAGCGCGCGGATCTCCTTGCGATCGGAGAAGCCCATGCCGCGCCCGGCGGCGTAGGTCGCGAGCTTTTCGGCCAGTGCGTAGGTCGGCACGTCACGTTTGGCCAAGATCCATTGTTTGTAGTCGTTCCAATTACTGAAGGCTACGCCGTCGACGGTCGTGCCCGCGGCGTCGACCGCCGGACCAATGCGCCACGGCACGTAACGGCCGTCGGTCAATTCGCGGGGCGGGCTCTTAAACTCCCTGCCGAGCGAACGATAATTCTCGCGCCAGCCTCCCATCACGTCGTAATTCTCCAGCGCGAAGCCGGCCGGATCGATCAGCTTGTGGCAGGCGTTGCACGATTCTTGCGAACGGTGCTTGGCCAATTGCTCGCGCAAGGTGACCGCGCCGCGAATGTCGGGCTCCACTCCGGGCACTCCCGGCGGGGGCGGCGGGGGCTCGGTGCCGAGAATCCGCTGCAAGACGTACGCGCCGCGGACGACGGGCGAAGTGGTCGTGCCGTTGGCCGAAACCTTGAGCACCGAAGCGTGCGTCATCACGCCGCCGCGATGTTGGTCCGGCTTGAGCGACACGCGCCGCATTTGTGAACCTTCCACGCCGTCGAGTCCGTAGTGCCGTGCCAAGCGTTCGTTGGCAAACGTCCAATCGGAGTCGATGAAAT
>CAZWDN010000404.1:3037-4496 GCA_964633125.1 uncultured Pirellula sp.
GGAACGTGTCGGCTTTGCCGTTCACGTCGTTGTAGTTGTTGTTCAGGCCGGGCGCGAACAGACGAATCGTGTCGCCGCGATCGAGGTGGCCGATGAACTCTTGGGTCTGTAGCTCGCCGGGGAGCGCGTCGAAGTAGTCGAAGAGCGTCGACGATTTGTTGAACGAATCGGGCCCGAGATAGACGCCGTAAGTGATCGGCTTCGGGGAATGGTGGGCCGCCGCGACGACTCGGAAGCGGTAGCGGCCCGCGGCGCGGGCGCGGAATTCGTGCACCTTGAAGGCCGGATAGTTGCCGTCGTAGAAGACCACGACTGCGCCGTCGTCGCGCTTCGTCCACGACTTGCCGAGGAATTGTTCGTTGCGACCGGTGTCGAACTTGAGGATTTCGGTGGTGCTCTCGGGCTGCGGGCCTTGGGCGATGGCGTCGTCGAGCGCGCGGCCCGCCGCTTCCATGTAGCGCTGCAGTTGCACGGGAGAGATGTCGAGCGCTTCGCCGATGTTGTCGAAGCCGTACGCCTTGCCGTCTTCCGGCAGCAGTTCTTGGAGCTCGGTGCGAACGCCGAGCAGGTCGCGGAGCGTGTTTTCGTATTCGATGCGGTTGAGCCGACGGATGACGGTGTGCCCCTCGGCGGCCGAGGCTTCGATGAGCGGCTTACTGAGGCCTGCCATGAGCGTGTTTTTCGTTGCCGTCGACAGCGGAGGCGTGTCGGCCGGGGGCATCTCGCCCGAGGCGATCCGATCGAAGACGCGGACCCATTTCGCGAGTTGTCCCGGCTGCGCGAGGTCGACGCCGAGTTTTTCCAGATCGAGGCCTCCTTCGGTCGCCGCGCCGGCGTGGCACTCATAGCAATGCGCCCTAAGCAGCGGGCGAAGGTCGGCGAACCGGTCGTCCCCGGCGGCGCGGGCGAGCGAAGCCGTTAAGGCGAGGCAGACGCCGACCAAGCATGCGAGCCGGCGGAACGCATCGCTGGCGGTATCGGCGAATGGGGTTAGCTGATGCATCGGGCGTACGCGGATGGCGAGATGAGTCTTTTAGTATAACGACCGGACCGCGGCGAACCTTTCACGACCTGGTGACTTGGGCCTCCGCGCGAGCGCCCGAATTGACGTAAGTACCGGATGCGCGGGCGCCCCTGGTGCGTACATAACTCGGCTTATGTACGCACCCCTTGTGGGTTTTGGAGTTGTGCGTACATAACCCGCAGTTATGTACGCACTCTCCGTCGCGCACGAATCCAGACTTACGTCGATTTTCGAACGCTCGTTTGGGCCCTTAACGCGCTTGCTAGGGGCCTCGACTGCGCAGAAAATCACGCCGCATTATCCCCGAACCGCCGGCTCGATTTCCAGAGAGGTTTTGGCCGGCTTGAATTTTAAGAACCGCTGATTTCCACCGCCTCTCCCACTGGGAGAGGCCGACGAGCGGAAGCTCGGCGGGTGAGGGTCACGCGGCATGAC
>CAZWDN010000405.1:0-4492 GCA_964633125.1 uncultured Pirellula sp.
CCGAGCCAGTTGGAACTCTTCGACCCCAAACCGAAGCTGCAAGAACTCGACGGTCAGGTCGTGCCGCCGGAGTTTACCAAGGGAAAACGGTTCGCGTTCATCAAGGGAACCGCGAAACTCGTCGGCACGCGCCGCGCCTTTACGAAGTACGGCAAGTGCGGGATGGAACTCGGCGAGACGCTCCCGCACCTCGGTTCGATCGCCGACGACATCACGCTCATTCGCAGCATGAAGACCGACGTCTTCAACCACGGCCCGGCCAAGCTCTTCGTCAACACCGGTTCGCCGCAATTCAGCGGCCGGCCGAGCATGGGCTCGTGGGTCACCTACGGCATCGGCAGCGAGTCGCAAGACCTGCCGGGCTTCGTGGTGCTGCAATCGGGTCCGCGCGGGCCGCGCGGCGGGTCGGCCTTGTGGGCTTCGGGCTTTCTGCCGACCGCGTACCAAGGGGTGCCGTTCCTCTCCGGGCCCGAGCCGATTCTGAATCTCAGCAATCCGCCGGGGGTCGATCGCGCGCGGCAAGGCGACTTCTTCGCGGCGGTGCGGGCCATGAACGGGCAGCATCTGGAAGCGGTCGGCGACCCGGAGATCGCCACGCGCATCGCGGCCTACGAAATGGCGTACCGGATGCAATCGAGCGCGCCGGAGCTGATGGACCTGTCCGACGAAAGCGAAGCGACGCTGAAGATGTACGGCGCCGCGCCGGGCAAGACTTCGTTCGCGAACAACTGCCTCCTCGCGCGCCGGCTCATCGAGCGCGGCACGCGGTTCGTGCAGCTTTACCACACCGACTGGGATCACCACGGCAACAAAGACACGCACCTCGGCGAGCCGCTCACGAAAATCTGCGGCGAAGTCGATCAGCCGGCCGCGGCGCTCGTGAAAGACCTCAAACAACGCGGGCTCTTGAAAGACACGCTCGTCGTCTGGAGCGGCGAGTTCGGCCGCACGCCGATGGGCGAACCGCGTGAACTCGTCGGCCGCGACCACCATATCGACGCCTACAGCCTGTGGATGGCCGGCGGCGGCGTGAAGTCGGGCTACGTGCACGGCAAGACCGATGAGATCGGCTACAACACCGTGGAAGACACGGTCCACGTGCATGACTTGCAAGCGACGATCTTGCACCTCTTGGGGCTCGACCACCTGAAGCTCACCCACAAGTTCCAAGGGCGCAACTTCCGCCTGACCGACGTGCACGGCAAAGTCGTCGACAAGCTGCTGGCCTAACGCCGGCCGGCGCACAGCGACGGCGGGGAGAAACTCCCGACGATCGCCGTTCGTCGCTGCGCTTAAAACATCACGCCCCCTTCGCCCACGGCAATCTCGATCTTGTCTTCCACCTTGATCGGGCGGTACTTGCCGCGCCGGTAGACATCGACGTAGCGGAACAGCCGCTCTTGCTCCAGCGGGCAGAAGGTGAAGAAAGTCACCGTCACACGATCGCCGTCGAACCGCACCGTCGGGTTCATGTCCGGCGGCGCGGCCTCCTTCCATTTCCAGCGATTCCGGGGCGTGCTCGGTTGCTTCAGCGGGTCGGCGTCGGCGTCGTCCGGGTTTCGGGCCGCCGGGATGCCGTCGAGAATCGTGTGGGCCGTCCATTGCAGACCGTGCCACGAGGCGGCATAGTCGCCCAGTTCGCGACGCAAGAGCGACGCTTGCAAGTACGAATCGGGCGAGCCGTCTCCCTCGATCACCTCCGAAGGCTCCAGGGCGTCGAACGGCTTCGGCGGGTTGAGGAAGTGCGTCTCCAGTTTCGGGCAGTCGGCCGGCGCGGGAAACTCCGCATCGATCGGCAGCGCCCACACGAAGCCGTTGCCGTTGCCGTCTTCGCGGAAAACGTACGCCACGAGCCGGTAACCTTCGCGGATCTTCAGCGTCGGGAAACGCGCGACCACTTGATTGACGTCGCGGCGGCCCTTCGTCCAGCCGTTCGGCAGTTCGTCCATTCCGTCCTGGCTCACCGTGCGTACCTTCTCACGCAACGCTTCGATTTCCTTCGCCGTATACCGCTTGCCTTCCGCGGCCGTGTCGGGCCGCACGCCGCGACCGAGCGGCTTCTCGCCGCCGTTGAGGCTTACCTTCGGCGGGGCGGCCGACGTTTGCTCGGTCTTGGCCGTTTCGGTCAGCGTCGCCGCCGGTACGTCGGTGGCGAGTTTCATCTCAGGCAACTTTGTTTGCAATTCGGCCAGCGCGGCCGCCGTGCTACGCGTCCCGCGTACGTCGAGCACGCGCAGCTTCCGGCAAAGAGCGAGCTTCGCTAAGCCGGAGTCGGTGATCGCCGTGTCGTTCAGCGTCAGGGTTTCCAAACCGGCCAGAGCCGCCAAGTGCTCCAGGCCCGCGTCGGTCACGCCGGTGCCGGCCAACCCGAGCCCGGTGAGCTTGGGAAACACGCCGAGATCGGCGAGCCAGTCGTCGCGCAGTTCGGGGTTATTCGTGAAGTCGATCATCGAAATCGGTTGGTCGGCCTCCCGCGTGTTGCGATGCACCAGCGCGCCGCGCTCGATCAAATCGCCGAGCACTTTCAGTTGCGCGGCCGGAATCGGCGGCGGCGGACCGCCGGCGCCTACCGGAGGTTGCCCGCCGCAGAATCGCGCCAGGAAGAGGGTCATCACCAAGGCGGCCAGCCCGACCATCAAGAGATGCAGCGTTTTCATGGTTTGGTTCCTCCCGCGTTATCGGCGCCGGGCGACGCGTCGTTCGTCCCGATGCCGCGGTCTTTCCACGTGCCGGTGATCGGCGACGGAATATCTTTGCTGGGAATCGTGAACTCATTATTCCACGAATCGCGTTTTCCGGCCAAGTCGCCGGGAGCGCTTCCGCTCCATTGCCGTTCCCAAGTCGACGCGCCGCGGCAGGTCTCCGAGAGCGTGCCGTCGGCATAGAGTACGAGGCGCGCGTTGTTCGTTACGTTGCCGCTGTCGGTGCAAAAGTGTTCCGGAGTATTGCCGTCGCGGCGCCACGTAAGGCGATGCGGATGATGCTTTTCATTCCAAGTGCCGGTAATCACGTTGCCCGCCGCCGTGCCGCGAAACGTGCCGGTCATCCGCATCGGCTCCATGACGACGTAGGTTTGATCCGACATCTTGGAATAGTCCCAGGTGTTTTCCGACGTCCCCGTGACGACGCCGTTCTCCTCCACGACGTAGGTCGCCGTACCTTTGTATTGCGGGTATTCCGGCAGCCACGTCACGACGTCGATGGTGCGGCGAAAGGTCTTACCGCCGACGCGCGGGTCGTCGGCCTTCACGAGCATAAACGATAGCGTACCCATCGCCCCGGGCATGCCGCCGACGACGAAGCGGTAGGTTCCCGGCCCGAGCGAAGCGCTCCCCGCGCCGATGTCGCTCGGCACCCAACCTTTGATCGGGACGATGTTGTTCGGCCCCAGCTTGTTCGACTCGCGGCCGCTCGTCGGATCGCCCCAGGCATACCGGAAGTTCACGGCCCGATAGCCGTCGGGCACGGCGAACTCGCCCGGCTCGTGCGAAGCGAATTGATACGGGTCGCCGCCCCCGTAGCCGATGCGAGCCTCGACGGAAACGCGCCGGCCCGCAATATCTTCCGCCGGCGGAGCAGCCGCGGCGTTAGCGAAGCCGAGCCCGAGCAAGCAGGCGGCGGCCAGCGATGCAACGGTAAGGCGAAGCAGGGCGTTCATCGTAGATTCCTTCGCTCGCAGTGCGGAATGGTTTGATTCAAGGTGACGCACCGGCGCGATGGTCAACTCGGCCGGTGCGTCGCGCACGTCACGAGGCACGGTCAGGGCTTTGCCGCGCGACGCGTCTTAGCGGTTTCCGCTTCGACGTTCTTCGTGTTCTTGGGCGCGTTGATCAGATCGCGTTCGGCGTTGTAGACGCCGGGATCTTGCAGTTCAATCGGCCGTTCGAGCGCGTTGTGATACACGCCCGCAGTGCCGCCCCAGCGGAGGATGCCGAGTTTGCTGAGAAGTTCGAGGAATTTCATATCGCTACCCTCGTCGCCATCGCGACCTCGGCAACCGCGGCGAACCTGGGGGGACTCGCACCTCGCGAGCGACCGGCAACACCGCCGGTTACCGTAAGTAAGTTAGGCAATCCCCGCGCCTTTGTTGGTTAAATCGAATCGTAAGTACCGCCCATTGCGGGCACCGGGCGCAAGCACTTACGCCGGGCCGCTTTATACGACGTCGAGCCCGAAAACGAGCCTGCGGCCGATGACGAAAGAGCGCACCACAAGCGCGCGATTCAGCGCAAGTGTGCGAGCAGGAGCGCGCGTCCCTCGCGCATAGTTTCAAGACGCCGGTCGCTCTCGCTCCCGGCTCGCCTTCTCAATGATCCCCTACATCTCTTCCGCATCCCCTTATTTCCTTCTCTGCGTTCTTGGCGTCGCAAGCGTCCTGGCGCGAACTCTGAGAAATCGGGGGGTGGCCAAAAATCGCCTGGCAATTGGGCCGGCACTTTCGGGATACTGACGCCTGAAATCGCGTTCGATCTCTGCTGAGTTTTCAGTACGT
>CAZWDN010000406.1:0-4481 GCA_964633125.1 uncultured Pirellula sp.
TCGAGCGTCAGATAGTCGAGCCGCGCGGTTTCGACGAGCCGGCGCGGAGCGTCGAGGTTGTCGCCCCAAAATCCTGCGCCGTTGCCGATGCGAATGGTCACTTGCCCGGTACCTTACTAGAGTTCGTTGTCCAAAGCGATCATTACCCCTCACCCCCGGCCCCTCTCCCGCAAGGGGCGAGGGGAGAATACTTCACACTTGAAACACGCCCAGTCGATAGGCTTCCGGCTCGGCATGCCGCGTCACGATTTCCAAAGCCGCGATGAGTTCCTCGCGCGTCACAGCGGGATCGATGATCCGGTCGACCCAACCGCGTGCCGCGGCATGGCGCGGGTCCATCGCCTGTTCGTAGTCGGCCTTCACGCGATCGCGGATCTTCGCCAAAGCCTCGGCGTCGACGTTCTCTCCCTTGCGCTCGAGCGCCGCCACCGTGACGTCGAGCAGCGTGTTCACGGCTTGTTCGCCCCCCATCACGGCGCAGCGGGCCGACGGCCAGGCATAAATCAGTCGCGGATCGAACGCTTTGCCGCAGAGCGCGTAATTGCCCGCCCCGTAGGAGCCGCCGATCAGCACGGTAAGCTTCGGGACCCGGCTGTTGCTCACCGCACTCACGAGCTTCGCCCCGGCCTTGATGATGCCGGCGTGTTCGCTATCGCGGCCGACCATGAAGCCGTTCACGTCTTGTAGGAAGATCAGCGGCAAGAAATCTTGGTTGCAGTTCATCACGAACCGCGCGGCCTTCTCGGCGCTTTCCACGTAGATGACGCCGCCGAACTGGATCGGGCCCTCGGCCGGCTTTTCCGCGTGATGCTGATTGGCGACGATGCCGACCGGGAAGCCGCCGATGCGGGCCGTGCCGCAGACGAGGGTCTTGCCGTACTCTGCTTTGTATTCGGCGAAGCTTTCGCGATCGACGATGCACTCCAAGACGCGGCGGATTTCGTAGTCGCGGCGTGCGGCGCCGACGAGGTTGTAAACCTCCGTCCCGGCGACGGCGGCCGGTTGCGCATCGCGGCGGCTAAACGGCGCAGGCGGTTGCGGCGCGTCGGCGGCTCCCAAGGCCGCCAAACTGCGCAAACGTTGGATGCAGGCGTCGTCGTCGGGCTCGCGGTAGTCGATCGTGCCGCTGATCTGAGCGTGCATCTGCGCCCCGCCGAGCTCTTCGTTGCCGACCACCTGGCCGATGGCGCTCTTCACCAGCGCCGGGCCGGCCAGATACAGGCCGGAACCTTCGGTCATGAGCAGTTTATCGCAAAGCACCGGCAGGTAGCCGCCGCCGGCGACGCAGTTGCCCATGATCGCTGCGGTTTGCCCCAGGCCCGCGGCCGAGATCACGGCGTTGTTCCGAAAGATTCGGCCGAAATCGTCCTCGTCAGGGAAGACGTCTTCCTGCAGCGGCAGAAACACGCCGGCCGAGTCGACCAGATAAATGAGCGGCAGCCGGTTCTGAAAGGCGATCCGCTGCGCGCGGAGCACCTTTTTGGCGGTGGCCGGGAAGAATGCGCCTGCCTTCACCGTGGCGTCGTTGGCGATGATCATGTGCCGGCGCCCGGCGACGAGGCCCACGCCGCAAACGACGCCCGCCCCCGGCGCCCCGCCGTACTCGGCATACATGTTCCAAGCGGACCATCGGCCGAATTCGAGCAACTCGGTGTTCGGGTCGAGCAGCTTCGCGATCCGCTCACGGGCCGTGAGCCGTTTCTTCTTGTGTTGCCGGGCAATCGCTTCCGGTCCGCCGCCGAGCGCGATTCGTTCGGCTTCGGCGACGAGCGTTTGCCAGAGCTGGGCGAGGTTGGAAGCGGCCGGATTCTTGGACGTCGGGCTGTTCATAAGCGGCCGGGGCGCTTTCGGGCGTGGGCGTCGTAAGGAAGCCGCCGCGCGTGCGACTCGCGGCGACAAGGAATCATAGTCGCCGCTGGGCGATCTTCCCAACGAGGTTTTGGCCGGCCCTACCGCGGCACTCGCGGCATGCGTCCCCTCCGGGGCATGCCGAGCCGACGGTGCCACCGCACGGTCGACCAAGTGTCCCGCCGGCGAGGGAGTTGGGGCTTGGCGGCAACATCCCCGTAGCGCCTGTTGCCGAAACGCAACGTCCCTCCGTCGGCAACGCCCTGTTCGGGAATCCCTCGATCGTGATGAAACAGCGGAAATTACGCAGTTTTGCGGCGATTCGTCGGTCGCGGCGGGGAGTTCGGCACCGCGCGTGCTTTTCAGGAGATCACACCTCAGTCGCCGCCCTCAGTCGTTAGAAGGAGTTGTCCCTTGCGAAAGTCGACGAACAAGCTCGCCGCCTCGATTCAAAAGGCCGCCGCCCCGGTGAAGAATCCGAGCTTTGCCAAGTCGGCGGACAAGTCGGCCACGATCAAGAACGGAACCGAGAAAGGCGCTGCCGGCAAGAACGGCCATGCGAAGAAGCCGTCGCTCGCCGTCGACGACTTCTTCGCCGACGACTCCGAAGTCGTTCGTGCGCTGCCGGGCGACGAAGAACTGCCGGCGACCGCCGAACTGGTCAACGAAGACGTCGAAGACGAATCCGAACCGGCCGACGCCTACGGCGACGCCTCGGACGACAATATCGACGATCCGGTCCGCATTTACCTGATGCAAATGGGCGAAATCCCGTTGCTCAACCGCGTGGAGGAAGTCGACTCGGCCAAGAAGATCGAACGTGCCCGTACGCTGTATCGCCGGAGCCTGCTGGCCAACGACTTCATTCTGGAAGGGGCCGTGCTGCTCCTGAAGAAGGTTCAAAAAGGGGAACTTCGGCTCGATCGCACGATCGACGTCTCGGTGACCGATGCGGCCGTCAAAAAGCAAGTGCTGGCCTTGCTCGGTCCGAACCTGCAAACGCTGTCGCACCTGCTGAAGCGCAATCGTCGCGACTTCTACTTGGCTCTCAGCAAGAAGCAGCCGATGAAAGAACGTAAGCTCGCGTGGCATCGGTTGGTCGTACGCCGCTATAAGGCCGTGCGGTTGGTCGAGGAATTGAATCTCCGCACGCAACGCTTGAAGCCGCTGTTGGACAAGCTCACGGAAATCGACGCCCGGATGTCGGTGCTGCGTCAACAATTGGCCGATACCCGAGCGGGCATGGACGTCGGTACGAGCGCCGACGAAATCCGCGGCGAGCTGCACCAGCTCATGCGAATGACCTACGAAAGCCCGACGACCCTGCGCGCCCGGATGGTTCGCACGGAGCGTCACCAATACGCCTACGACGCCGCGAAGCGGCAACTATCGGCCGGCAACCTGCGGTTGGTCGTGTCGATCGCCAAACGCTACCGTAACCGCGGCCTGAGCTTCTTGGACCTGATCCAAGAAGGCAACACCGGCCTGATGCGGGCCGTCGACAAGTTCGAGCATGCCCGCGGCTACAAGTTCTCGACGTATGCCACCTGGTGGATTCGCCAAGCGATCACCCGCGCCTTGGCCGACCAGAGCCGCACGATTCGCCTGCCGGTTCACATGATCGAGACCATGGGCAAGGTCCGCGCCGTCAGCCGCGACTTCATCCAACGCCTCGGTCGGGAGCCGAGCGTGGAAGAAACGGCCATCGCCTGCGGCTTGTCGCTGGAAGAAGCTCGCATCGTCATGAAGATGACGCGGCAGCCGCTCTCGCTCGACCAACCGGTCGGCGACCACGACGACAGCTTCTTCGGCGAGTTCGTCCAAGACCATCGTGAAGTCGATCCGTTGCACGACATGACCCAGCAGATGCTCAAGAGCCGGGTCGACGAAGCGCTGCAAGAACTGAACTACCGGGAACGCGAGATCATCCGCCTGCGCTACGGCCTAGCCGACGGCTACGCCTACACGCTCGAAGAAGTCGGCAAGATCTTCTGCGTCACCCGCGAACGGGTCCGTCAAATCGAAGCCAAGGCCGTTCGCAAGCTCCAGCACCCGGTGCGAGCCCGGATGCTCGAAGGCTTTGTCGACGCCGGTCAAGGCTTCATCGAATCGGTGTAAGCGGAACACCGGAGACCGAAGGCCGAAATGAAGGAGTGCATGAAGTCTTCAGCTATCCCCGGAGCTCGTCTCCGGGGTCTCATTCGACATTGAACGGTTCGAGCGGTTTCTCGATAATCGCTCGCCCCGCTTCATGTCGCCATGCAGGAGACTCGCATGCTCACGAAAGTCATCTATTGGGTTACGACGGCGCTCATCGTCTTGGCCTACGCCGCCGGCGGCTACTTCGACATTAAGCAGCCGGTCGAAATGTTGAAGGATATGGAGAGCCTCGGCTACCCGCTCTACTTTCTGAAAATGCTGGGCGTCTGGAAACTCGGGGCCGCGGTCGTGCTGCTCGCTCCGGCTTTGCCTCGGCTCAAGGAATGGGCGTACGCGGGCATTCTCATCAATCTCGTCGGCGCGTCGGTGACGCATGCGGTCCGTCACGATCCGGTGAACAACATCGTGATGCCGCTGGTGATCTTGGCGATCGCGCTCACGTCGTGGGCCCTGCGCCCCGCCTCGCGCAAGCT
>CAZWDN010000407.1:0-4477 GCA_964633125.1 uncultured Pirellula sp.
TGGGCCGTGACGATGTTGCCCCCTTGCGACTTGCCGGGCTTGAGATGGATGGCGCCGTCGACCACTTCCCAGCCCGCCGGCGCCGGCTTGCCGGCCGCCGTGGTCCAGCCGCTGAGGTCGCTGTTGTTAAAGGGGTTGGCGGATGGATCCGCCGCTTCGAGCGAGGCGGCGCCGAGGCAGAGCGTGGCGATGAGTGCGGCGAAGCGAAATCCGTGCATGGGAGCATCCTGCGAGGTGGGGGCGAAGGCGAGGCGGGGCGTCGGGCGACGTTTCTATACGCGAATCCGGCGGCGAATTCAACTACCTGCGCGCCGGTCGGCGGCGACTCACTGCTTTTCACCGAGACAATACAGGTATTCTTCGCGCTTGCCTGAAGCACTTGAAGCGACGCGGACAAACAGCCGATCGCCGACGGCCGCCGGACTGGCGAACGATTCATCGCCGAGTTGGTTTTCGGCGACGAGGTCGAAACGCTCGGGAGTCGCGCGCACGACGTAGAACGTGCCGCGTTCGTTGGCCCAATAGATGCGACCGTCGGCCAACACCGGCGAACTGCTGACGGGCCCGCGCAGCCGCTGTTTCCAGCGTTCGGCGCCGTCGGCGACGTTCCAGCAGTACATCACTCCCTTGTCGGTGAGCGCGTAAAGAAAGCCTTCGTGCACGATCATCGACTGCTCGTAGCATTTCTCGTTGTTACGCCAGAGCACCTTGCCGGAGCCGTCGCCCCGTACGGCGCAGGTGACGCTATCGGGGAAGCCGCCGCTGGCGAGCACGACGTCGCCGTGCCAAACAATGGTGCCGCAGGTCGCGGCGGTCGTGGCTTTGGCCGACCAGAGTTCGGCGCCGGTGTTGGGATCGTAACTTGCCACGGCATGCGCGCCGCTGAGCAAAAGCTGATCGCGGCCTGCAATCGGCGCGACGACCGGCGAGGAAAAGCTGATGTTGTCGGGGCGCGTTGTGCGCCACACTTCCTTACCGGAGGCGATCTCGACCGCCGCCAGGAAGCTCGCGCCGTCGAACTCGCTACAGAAGATGCAGGTGTTCTTGAACAACAGCGGCGAGGGGCCGTAGCCGTATTCATAACGGCGCGGGTTGAACGGGCCGATCACTTGTTGACGGATCTGCTTGCCGTCGAGATCGAGCCAAGTCGCTTGAACCGATTCGTTGTTGAAGAAGGCGGCGATGAGTTGCCGGCCGTCGCTCGCGAGGGTCGGCGTCGCATGCGTGTTGTTGTGATGGATGCTCGCGGGGAAACCGCTGCGGTTGACCAACGTTTGCCAAAGCTGCCGACCGGTGGCGCGATCGAAGGCCAGGACCGATTGAACCTGCGCCGCTTCGTCGGCCGTGGTGAGGAAGACGCGCTTGCCGACCACGATCGGCGACGAATGTCCGCGTCCCGGCACCGGCGCGCGCCAGACGACGTTCTCCGCATCGCCGAAGCGCACCGGCGGCTTCGCATCGGGGCGGGCGACGCCGTTGCGCGTCGGGCCGCGCCACCAGGGCCAATCGCGCGCCGGGTCGAGCGCCGGAAAGTCGAGCATCCCCTGCTCCGCCGCCGCGTTTGCCGCCGGCAGCGGCCCGACCTTTTCGGGAAGCGAATCGCCGGCGCGCGAGCAACTCGGGAGCGCGGCCAGTAGTACGAGCGTCATTCGCAAATGCATCGCTAGTCGTCTCTCATTGGTTCCATCGTGAAGTGAGCCGGTCGGCATGCCGAACCGCGACTCTTATTCCGGCTTGAATACGCCGACCTTTAAGTTGCCGTCGGTTTCCCAAGGATCACCGCCGCCGTTGCGCCCCGACTTTGCTTTCTGAAAGTCCTGCACGGTGTAGACCTCTTCGCAGCGTCCGGCTTGTTGCCAGTCGGCGATGAGTCCGTTGCGTTCGGCGTCGACGTCGGCGGCGATATGGTGCGTGATCTGCCCCGTGGTGCGGCTCAGGCCGACCGCACGGTCGTACGTCGCGGAGCCGAGCCAAACGGGTCGGCCGTCGGAGTCGAGCTTATTCGACTTCCAAAACCGCACATGGTGACGTTGTCGCGGATCGTTGCCGACCGGCTTTTCAAACGCCAGATCTTCCTTGCGATGCCACAAGAACAAGTTGCTCACCGGCGCTTCGTCGTACGGACGTTTCAGCACCGTGGCTTCCGCGATTTCCAGGCAGCTTTTCAGCGTCAGCGGATCGGCGGGGTACCAACGCGCGGCAACCATCGCGGCCTTGAGTTCACGCTCCGTGCCGACGGCTCCGACGTTGAGCGGGTCGCCCGGAATGCCGTCGGCCGCGTAAGTGATCGTCGGCACGTCGTCGAGCGCGGGATGCCGCTTCGTGTAGCGGTACCAGCCCTCGGGCAGCAGCAGATAAGCACCGACGGCCCAGAGCGCAAGGAAGCCGAAGAACCAGGTAAGTCGTCGATGCAGAAACGACTGAGGCGCGGTTGGTACGCCATCCGTCATCGGTACGCCGTCCGTCACGCAAGCCCTCTCGATCGACGATAGTTGGTCTTGGAATGAAGTCGCCGTCTGCCATCATAGCCCGTCGGCGCGCGGTCGGCCTTGCGAATCGGCGGGCTCCTCCGGAGCTTTTTCGCCGCGCCCGCGGCGGAAGAACCGACCAAGCGGGCTCAGCAGCAAGGCCGGCAGCACGAGGAGGTCGCCGATCAGCGCCACCCAGATCAGCCACAAGATCATCCAGGGAAACCGGCTCGTCGGTAGGAATTCGCTCAGCGCAAACGGCATCAGGCCGAAGCCGCAAACGACGGTGCTCTCCGTCATCGCGGCCGCACAATGGGCATAGGCCGCGTGCGTCGCCGAGTCGGGGGAGTCGGTCTTCAAAATGTCGCGACGATAAAACGTGAGGTAATGCAGCGTGCCGTCGATCGCCATCCCCAACGCGATGCTCGCCGTCATGATCGAACCGATATCCATCGGTCGGCCGATCCAGCCGAGGAGGCCGAAGAGCAGCACCACGGGAAAGAAGTTGGGGATCATCGACACCAATCCCGCCGCCACGCCCCGTTCGACCAACATCATGATGAGCGTGATCAGCACCAACGCGGAGAGAAAACTGCTGAACAAATCGTTTACGAGCCCCCGCTGCACCTCATGCACCAGCGGCATCGCGCCGGTCGACGTAATGTCGATCCCCTTCGCGCCGCGAGCCGTGTACTCCGCCGTAATCGGCGTCATGGCGTCGTGTACTTCTCTGAGGAAAACGCCGTAGTCGATGTCCGCCAACGAACTCACGCGGGCCGTCACGCGCCAGTCTTGTTCGCCCGTCGCCGTCGAGAGGTAACGCAGTTCGACGAAGCGGTCGAGGTTGCTTTCCAACTTTCGTCGCAAAACGGTGCGGGCCACGGTCGACATCGCCCCGCCCGGGTCGGTCAGTTTCGGCAGAAATGCCATCGCCGAGAGCGTGCCGCGCACTTCCGGCAACTCGGCTAGGCGATTCTCGACTCGTTGCACCAGCGCCAAGCGTTCCAGCGTCGTGAGCGAACAATCTTTTCGGCAATGCACGATCACTTCGATCGGCACCAGCGGCACGACATGATTTTCGATCCAACGATAATCGGTGAGGATGCGGCTATCGGCGCCGAAGAGCGTTTGAATGCGCACCGACGTCTTGATCCGCGGCACTCCCCAGCCCGTGGCCAGCAGCAGCGCGAAACTGACGACGACGATCGGCGTCGCATACTTGCGGATGAAGTCCATCAGTCGTGATTCGGGCAAGCTCGTCGCGTCGGAGTCGGCGTCCGGATGCGATTCGCGATTAAGCCCCGGCCAGATCTCGAAAGCGCCGGGCAGCACCAGAAACAGCATCACGAAAGTCGCCGACACGCCGAAGGCGCCGTAGAACCCGAATTGCCGAATCGGCATGATGTCGCTGACCATGAGCGAGGCGAGGCCGATGGCGGTCGTGCCGCTGGAAAGCGCGCACGGCACCCAGCCGAGCCGCACCGCGCGACTCGCGACGTCGGAGTGTCCGCCGTGGCAAACGGCGTCGTACAAGTAGTTCACGAGATGAATGCCGCCCGACACGCCGAGCACCAGCACCAGCGGCGGCATGACGATGAGCACGGCGTTCATCGCTTCGCCGCAGAAGTGCACCAGCGCCAGCGACGCCAATTGGCAATACGTGGCGATGAGAAACACCAACAGCGCCGACCGCCAGGATTTCAAGCAGCGCCACACCAGCAGAAAGATCACCAACGACGACGGGCCCGCGAAGCGATTGAGCGACTCGAGCGATGCGACGTCGACGGCCAAGCCGTCCATGATCGGCCCGGCCAGGCGCTGGTCGTCGGCCCCCACGCCGCAATCTTCCGCGAGCATCCGGCGCAAGAGCGGCACGGCCCGAGCGCGGTCGCGTAAGCCTTCCAACGTGAACACCACGACGGCGCAAGCCGAGCTTCCGTCGGGGCCGATGAGCGAACCTTGCAGTCTTCTCACGGCATCGGCTTGCGGCAGGTCCAACGGCGGCGAGG
>CAZWDN010000408.1:0-4470 GCA_964633125.1 uncultured Pirellula sp.
CAGTAACCGAGCAGTTCCTCAAACGTCGCATAGCGCGTCTGCGTTTGATCCTGTCGAAAAGCCGTCAGCAGATCCGCAAACGGTTCGAGCGGAATGCCGAACTCGTCGATCGTGCCGCGCAGCGCGACGAACACCGGATGCCGACGCCGCCCCGCATAGCAAGCGCGGAGTTCCGCGCCCCACCATTCGAGAAGTTGCAAGCTGCGCTCGGCGTCGCCCGCTTCGTCGGCCAAATCGTCCGACCAGCGGCAGTAGGCGTACACGTTGTAAAAGTGTCGGCGCAGGCGACGCGGCACCAACACGCCGGCGACGACGAAATTCTCGTAATGCGTCGTCGCCAAACGTCGACAATAGGCTTCCGCCTCGGCGACCGACGGCGGCGCAGCGCTCCCCGCAGGGCCGTAAATCGGCAACTCCGCATCGATGGAGAAACTACTGCTGCTCACGTGGCTCGTCACAGAGGGGTGCGGGCCGTCGCCTAGTCGCTCCGCGGCCGTACCGATATGATAACCCTAAGCGGGGCGGGTCACCATTCGACGCGCCGAACCGCGGTTTTCGTCTCGCTTTCGCAACCGGCGACGCCTTCTCGGATAGTGCTTTCGACATGAAGATTCTTCTGGCTAGTCCGCGCGGCTTCTGCGCCGGCGTCAACATGGCGATCGAGAGCCTGGACTTGGCGCTGCAAATGTTCGGTACGCCGGTCTACGTCTATCACGAGATCGTGCACAACAAGTACGTCGTGGAAACGTTTCGTGACAAAGGGGCCGTGTTCGTCGACCAACTGACCGAAGTGCCCGAAGGGGCGTTGTTGCTCTATTCGGCGCACGGCGTATCGCCGCAGATTCGCGAGCTAGCCGCCTCGCGCAAACTGAAAACCGTCGATGCCACGTGTCCGTTGGTCACCAAGGTCCATCTGGAAGCGATCCGCTACGCCAAGCTCGGCTACACGATCCTGCTCATCGGTCACGAAGGACACGACGAAGTCATCGGCACGATGGGGGAAGCGCCGGAGTCGATGCTCTTAGTCGAGTCGCCGGAAGACGTCGATGCGCTGCAGGTACCCGACGAGCGCAAAGTGGCCTACCTCACGCAAACGACGCTCAGCGTCGACGACGCCAACCGCATCATCTCACGACTGCGCGTTCGCTTTCCGCACATCGACAACCCGCCGAAAGACGACATCTGCTACGCTACGCAGAATCGCCAAGAAGCGGTACGCACGCTGTCGAGCGAAGCGGAAATCGTCCTGGTGCTCGGCAGTCAGAACAGTTCCAACAGTCAGCGCCTCGCCGAACTTGCGCGCGAAAGCGGCAAGCGGGCTCATCTGATCGACGGCGCCTCGGATATCGATCCGGCTTGGTTTCGCGGCGATGAGACGGTGCTCGTCACGGCCGGCGCGAGCGCTCCGGAACTCGTCGTCGAAGAGTGCATCGAGCTACTTAAACGGCGTTTCGGCGCGACGGTCGAAGCACGCATGGTCCGGAAAGAAGAAGTCTTCTTCCCGCTGCCGCGCGAACTTCGCACCGCCGGCGACATGCACTCGGCGACGAACGCCCATTTCGCCGGCTCGGTTCGCAATACCTAACGGCGCGCCGGTCGCTCGACGTAAGTCGCCGTCACCCGAACGCAATTTCATTCGACTTACGTCGACGGTTCGGACGGCGCTGCGCAGATAACTCGAGCTATCTGCGCACCCCTTGTGGGTTTTGGGGTTGTGCGCAGATAGCTCGAGTTATCTGCGCGGGGCTGAAATCATCGTCGACGTAAGTCCCTTCCGCGCGCATCGCCAAGTAGCGGACTTACGTCCCCTCTCGCCGGGAAGTCGTCACGGAGTTCGAGCCGTTTCAAGTTGCCAAAGACCGACCCGGCACCTTACGAAAACCGACCCTAAAACTCCAGGCGATTTTTGGCCGGCCTACTTTGCGGCTTGACGGTACGCGCCTGTCCGGAACCAGCGAGCGCCAAAACGAAAACGGCGGGGATCAACCCCGCCGCTCGCTTACCTCTCTCCAAGTCGTGCGGAACATCCGGCAACTGCGTCAGCTCTGGATGTAGCTCTTCAAGTAATGATTCTCCACGACCGCGAGGTGGTGATGCGCCTTGACCACGTCGCCGATCGAGATCATGCCTTTGAGTTCTTCGCCTTCCATCACCGGCAAGTGACGAATGCGATGCTCGGTCATCAAGCCCATGGTTTCATCGATCGAGTCGAAAGGGGTTCCGGTCACGATGTCGCTCGTCATAACTTCGGCGACCGATTGTTCGCAGAGCGGACGCTGATTGCGGGCGCACGCCTTGAGAATATCGCGCTCGGTGATGATGCCCAGCACGCGCCCGAGGCGCGGGCCGAGATCTTCGCGCACCACGAGCGAGCCGATCTTATGATCGACGAGCTTTTGCACGACGTCGGCCAACGTGGCGCCGGGCGTAATGCAATAAACGGTCGTACCCTTGATGCGCAAAATGTCCATCAGTTTCACGGCGGAATCCTCCTGCGGACGAGAGATGATGAAGGGAACCGATCTAGAAATGAGAGATCGCAATCGGCGACCGGCGCATTGCGCCGCCCGTTACGTCTCCTTGCCCCGCGCTGTTCTCATCCCCGACTCTAGCGGGTTGGCGCGCCGGGCGTCAAACAAATTCCGCGCGAAAAGTTCGCTCGCATCGCGCGAAGAATTACCACGCAACGACTAAAGAATGGCGACGCGGTTCACGCACCATCGCCAGGGCGACGCTTGTGAAAGTTGTCACGGACATCGTGTCGTGATTCGGCAACACGATCGGCTAGCGCGCCGGGAGTTCGGCCGCTTGTAGATTGCGGAAGCTGAGGTCCGTCGTCGGGTCGTGCCCTTGCAGCATCAGAGTCCCCTTCTCCAGCCGCAGACCTTCGCGCGGGTTGGCGTTCGGCGATCGGGTATCGGTCCAATCGCTCACTTGAATGCCGTTGACCCAGCAGGCCATGTGCGGACCTGACACGACCAAAACCTGCGTAAACCACGTGAAATCATCCGCCATGACGATCCGGGCCGGCGAGCGACGATAGAAGCCGCCGGTGCCGAAATCGGCGGGCTTCGTCCGGTCGCCGTCTTTGTAGCCGTTCTGAATCTGGCACTCGTACCCGAGCGTCACCTCGCCCGGTATGCAGCGGAAGAACACGCCGGAATTCAACGCCTTGCCGTTGGAGAAGCAGTCCCAGCGGGCGATGAAATCGCCGAATTGGGCGTCGCTCTCTAGCTGACCGCGCCCGTTCTTCACGTTGATCCAGCCCTCGGGCGTAACGGTATAAACGCTCTCCGACTTGGGATGGTTCTTCCAACCGGCGAGCGTCTTGCCGTCGAAGATCGGCTTCAGTCCGAGCGGCTTCACCTTGATATTGCGGAACGAGACCGGCCCGGAGTTGTGCTGCAAGGCGATTCGCCCGCGACCGAGCGGCTTCGGGTCGGTGTAATCAAGCACCGTTTCCCCGTCGATCTTCACGACGAAATGCCCGGCTTCGGCCGTCACTTCGTAAGTGCGCCATTCGGCACAATCGACGTATTTGGTCGCCTTCTGCCGGCCGACGAAGCCGCCGTTGGAAAACGGGCTGACGTCCGGCCCGGCGATGTTGAGTTCGTAGCAATCCTTAGCCGGATCGGTCGGCTTGAGCGGCGTGCGGAGGAAGATGCCGGAATTGGTCGACGGCGGAGCCTTAAAGTCGCACTTAAAGACAAAGTCGCCGAAGTCGCTGGTCGTGCAAAGCAAGCTCTTCTCGCCGGAGCCGACGGTGATTTCCCCGGCGGGCGTCACCTTCCAATCGGCCGGGGCCGACGGCTCCCAGCCGTACAGCGAATTGCCGTCGAAGAGCGCAAGCCAGCCGTCGGCGATTTCGGCGGGCGAGAGTACGACGCGAGGAACTGCGGGCGCAGCTTGGATCTCTTTTGTCGCAGCAGCTCCTGCAACACCGCCGGAAACGGGAGCGCTTAAACCACCTGTCGAGGATGCCGACTTATTCTTCGCTTCGCAGCCGATGACGCTTGCCGACAGCAACAAGATGAGACCCCAACGTCCTGCGGACATGGCCGAGTTCCTCGACGACGAAAAAACACAACGGAAACGATTGGCGGTATCTTAGCCTAGGGTTCGGCACGACGAAAGCAGAGCGGCCGCGGCAGAAGGGATGCCCCGGATGGCGAAACGATGCAACTGGAGCAGACGAACGGGATACCCCAGCCGCGCGACGCGAACTCAACCGGCCGAATCGATTTCCAGCCGTACTTCGCCGCGGCTGCCGTCGCCGGCCAGCGTAAGCTCGATGTAGTTGCGCAGCTGTAGGAGTGCGGTAATGTCGAAGGACGCAACGGCTCCCGTCGGCGGCGCGGTTTGATGCTGTTCATTCACGGCGACCGCGAGCAGGCCCGCGGCGCCGTCGATCACCAGCCGCACGACGTCGCCCGGTCCGAGCCCGGTCGGCTTTTGAAAGGCGCGACGTTG
>CAZWDN010000409.1:0-4456 GCA_964633125.1 uncultured Pirellula sp.
ACTCCGCAACGTAGCGAAACGGCGGAGCAATCTCCAGGCAACTTTTGGCCGGCCCAAAACTCGGCTGGACAACGACCAAGTCGGATATCTACGGAATGAACGTGTCCGCAGCCTTCAGGTCGCAGGCAAACGCCGCGAGCAGATCGGCGGCCCGATCAATGTCGTCGAGCGAGATCATTTCCACCGGGCTGTGCATGTAGCGGTTCGGAATGCTCACGAGTCCCGTCGCCACGCCGCCGCGCGAGGTTTGAATCGTGTTGGCGTCGGTCCCCGTCGCGCGGCCGCTGGCCGCCGGTTGGTAGGCGATTTCGGCTTGGCCCGCGACCTTGATAAGCCGGTTGACCACGACGGGGTTCATATTCGGACCGCGATAAATCACCGGACCGCCGCCGAGCTTCACGTCCCCTTCTTGCTTCTTGTCGATCGTCGGGCAATCGGTTGCGTGCGTCACGTCGACGGCGATGCCGACATGCGGGTCGACCGAAAACGCGCTCGTCTGCGCGCCGCGCAGGCCGATTTCCTCCTGCACCGTCGAGACGGCGTAGAGCGCGCAATCGAGCTTCTTCGCCGCGGCCCGACGGAGCGCTTCGACGACGACCCACAAGCCGCATTTGTCGTCCATGGCCGTGGCCGAGGCCATGTTGTTGAGCATCGGGCGAAAGCCGAGGTCCATCGTCACCGGGTCGCCGACCTTCACCAAGGCCGCCGCTTCTTCCTTGTTTTTTGCGCCGATGTCGATCCACAGGTCTTTCGTCTTCACCACCTGCTTGCGCTCTTCGTCGTTCAGCAGGTGGATCGGTTTGCGCGCGATAATGCCGTTGATCGGTCCGCCGGCGCCCCAAACGAGCATCTTCTGGCCGATGAGCACCTGCGGGTCCCAGCCGCCGATGGTCTGCGTGTAGATGAAGCCGTCGGCGTCGATGAATTGCACGAGCAGGCCGATTTGGTCGGCATGGCCGGCATACATGACGCGAAGCGGTGCGTCGGGATTCTTTACGGCAATCACGTTGCCGTGGCTGTCCGTGGTCACCTTGTCGGCAAACGGCTTCACATACCGCCGCACGATTTCCTGCACCGGCCCTTCAAAACCGGAAGGGCTCGGCGTGTTGAGGATTTCTTTGAGGAATGCGAGTGCGGCTGCGTCCATGCGTAGTTCGTCGGTGAGGCAAATGGGTTAGTGAACGTTTTAAGATCGCACAGTATACCGGCGACCGTCATTCCGCGGCGAGCCGTTTCTTCCAATACCCGGGGCGACGGCGATGGTGCCCGACTGCGATGATCCAAACGAGCGTTTGAGTCGGCAGGTAGTAGACGCCGTACGGAAAACGACGCAGCAAGCAAAGACGTACCTGAGTGTTCCGATATCGCGGACAGCGTTGTGGATCATGGCTTATCAATACCAATGCGGCATCGACTTCATCGAGCATTTCATTGCCTAAGCCGTGTCGACAACTTTCATAATATTGGCGTGCATCTTCCAGCTCACTTGCTGCATCAGGCAAAAATTGAAGCTTGCTCATGACTGTCGTCGACGTAGCTCTGCCATGACCTCCTCGGCAGGTCGCCCGCTTACGCGGCCGCTTTCAATTTCGGCGACACGTCGTGCAATCTCTTGCTCCCAGGCCGCTTCCGCGTCGGCGTCCTGTGAGTCGTCCAAGGATTGCAGCAGTAAATGGGCTAACTCGGCGCGCTCATTGGTCGGCAACTGGGCGAGTTGCGAGGCAAACAAGTCGGAGGCTTGTGACATGGCCCAATACCCGGGAAATTATGGATCAGAGCAAAGCTATTCTATGCCGAACGCCGTCTTGCGGAAACATCGAGAACAGGTTCGTTTGCGTTCACGGAAACGCCATCACGCCCTTCAGGCGTTGCAGCCGTCGCCAAGTCGAAAGCTGGCCCAGGTGAAGCGCCGGGTGCGTCGAGATGAGGTGGGCGAGCATGTCGCCGATGCTCGGGTAGAGGGGCCGGAAGTATTCGATCGGTTGCGGCATGGCGAGCCGGCGTTCCGAGGCTGCGGCGATTAATTGCGGATTGCGCACGAAGGCTTCCTCATTCTTGGCGAGCAATTCGGCTTTGCTCGGGTACCGGCTGCGATCGGCCGTGGGCACGGCGCCGGGAGCGAACAGCGCATCCCATTCGGCGGGACAAATGGTCGGCTGCCCGAGCAACTTCGGCACAAAATCGGCGCAAACGGCCAAGTGCCCGATAATCCAAGCCGGGTGATTCAGCCCCGGCGCGGGGATCACGGCGAGTTTCTCGTCGTCGATTCCCTCGGCCAACAGGCGGAGGAAATGCATGGTGAATCCGTACAGCTTGAATTCTCGCTCCATCATGACGACGTGCTCCGCGGAAAAGAAGTAGGCTTGCGTTGCGGTGATGGGAAGTATGACGAAGCCCGGGCGGATGCTCAACAATGTCGGCCGTTGCGGCGCACTTGCCGCGGATTCAACGAGAACTACCGCTTTGATTTCGTCGGCCCGGCGGTGATACTAAGAGTCTATGCATACCTTGACTAAAATGCCGCTCAGTGCCGGTGCGGCGCGCGTCTCCGGCACACGCTTGCCCTGTTACGTCTTCAACTCCAACGTGCTGTTGGCGCGCACGGTTGCCGACGCCGTCGCGAATATCATTCGCGATCGGGCCGCCGCCGGGCAGAAGGCCGTGATCGGGCTGACCACCGGTTCGACGCCGCTGGGAATCTACCGTGAACTAATCCGCATGCATCGCGACGAGGGATTGGATTTCTCCAACGTCGTGACGTTCAATCCGGACGAATACTACGGCGTGCCGCCGGAGCAGTTGCAGAGCCGTCGCCGTTGGATGACCGACCACTTCTTCGCGCACGTCAACATCCCCCCGGCCGCGATTCACTTCCTCGACGGCCAAACGCCGCCGGCCGAAGTCGACGACGCCTGCCGCCGCTACGATGAAGCCGTCGACGCCGCCGGCGGAATCGACATTCAACTCCTCGGCATCGGCCGCAACGGGCACATCGCGGCGAACGAACCGTTCGGCCCTCGCCACGGCCGCACGCGGTTGGCGACGCTCGATCCGCTCACGCGCAAAGATGCCGCCGACGATTTCTTCGGCGACGAAAACGTCCCGATGCAGGCCCTGACGCTCGGCATCGATAAGCTTTTCGAGGCGCGGAAGGTTTTCTTGATCGCACTCGGCGGGCACAAGGCGAAAGTGATTCGCGAGGCGGTCGAAGGTCCGGCGATCGAACGCGTGCCGGCGTCGTTTCTCCAGCAGCATCCCGACGCGACGGTGCTGGTCGACGCCGCGGCCGGCGATCAACTCACCGGCCTCGCCACCCCATGGGTCACGGGGCCGGTCGATTGGACCGACGCGATGATCCGCCGGGCCGTGCTCTGGCTGAGCCTGACCGTGAACAAGCCGCTGCTGAAGCTCGACGACGATGATTTCCGCTCGCAGAACCTGCATCAACTTCTCGCGCTGCACGGGCCGGCGCATGCCGTGTGCCATCGCGTGTTTCGCATGCAGATGGATACGATCAACTACCATCCCGGCGGCAAAGAGCCGCAGCGCGTGATTTGCTTTAGCCCGCACCCGGATGACGACGTCATCAGCATGGGAGGCGCGCTGATTCGCCTGGTGGAAGATCACCACGAAGTGCACATTGCGTACATGACGAGCGGCAATATCGCCGTCTTCGATCACGACGCCCAGCAGGTGGCCGACCTCGTTACGGAATACAATCGGCTATTCGGCATCGACACCGTGCGCACCGGCGAAGTGGAACGCTGCGTGCATGAATCGCTCGCGGCCAAGAAGCCGGGCCAACCCGACAGCGACGCCGTGCGCAAGATCAAGTCATTGATACGTTGGAGCGAAGCGAAGGCCGGCGCGCAGGTGGTCGGCTGCCGAGAAGAGCATCTGCACTTTCTCGATCTGCCTTTCTATCGCACCGGCACCGTGGCGAAGAAGCCGGTCGGCGACGACGACGTGCGGATCATTCGCGAACTCATCGAGCGCGTGCGACCCGGCCAGGTTTACGTCGCCGGCGATCTTTCCGATCCGCACGGCACGCATCGCGTCTGCGCGGAAGCCATCTTTCGCGCCTTGTGGGAAATCGAGCAAGCGTCCGGTTCGCGCCCCGAGGCCCTGCTCTATCGCGGCGCTTGGCAAGAATGGCCGCCGCATGAGATTGAAATTGCCGTGCCGCTGAGCCCTCGCGATTTGGAACTTAAAAAGCAGGCGATCTTCCGGCACGAATCGCAAAAGGATTCGGCCCTGTTTCCGGGGAGCGACAGTCGCGAATTCTGGCAACGCGCGGAAGACCGCAACCGCGGCACGGCCGACATCTACAACCGGCTCGGCCTGCCCGAATACTACGCCCTGGAAGGCTTCGTCCGCTGGAACGGCAAGCCGCTGTAAGCACTTCGCCCGTTCGCGGCGGGCTACTCTGTCTTCCCCGCTTTCGGGCTGCCGGCTA
>CAZWDN010000410.1:0-4438 GCA_964633125.1 uncultured Pirellula sp.
TGCATCTGTTGACGGCGAGCGTTCGACCGCAGGCCGGCGCGTGGAACATGGAAGTCGCGTTGAGCAATCCCGCGGGAACCGAACTCGCCGCGGCGCTGGGCGGAGGAGCGGGCTTTCGCATCGGCATTCGCGGACCGCTCGACGACTATCGTCATGCCGTCCTCTACGGCAAGGGACACGACGTCGGGCTGCGCGGCGACGGCCGGCTCTGCATCGGCTCCACGCTCGGCGACGCGCCACTCGAACTCGCCGGCCATAAGTCGGTGACGCTCAAGTTCACCGCCGTGCCCGACGGGAAGGGCATGCGCGCGTCACTGGTCGCCTTGGGAGAAGATCGACGACCGCTTGGCCGCGTCGAACGAAGCGACTTCACCGCGGACGAGCTCGCCGGATTGGTGGCGTTGGCGGCCAACTTTACCGCCGCCGGACCGCGCGGACCGCGGGCACGTCGGGAAGCGGGCAACGCCGCCGGGCCCGCCCCGGCGCCGTTTCGCTTTGAGCATTGGTCGCTCACGGGCGATGGAATCGCGATCGCCGAAGAACGTCGCTTCGGTCCGATCCTGTTCGCTCAATACACGGTTTCGCGGGGCGTGCTCAAGCTTTCCGTGCAGATGCCGCCGCTCGGCGCCGACGACGAGCGGCAGATCACTTTAGAACTGCGAGACGGCGACCGATGGAGACCGAGCGCGTCGGCCGAGATCGACCCGCTATCGCGCGTCGCCGTGTTTCGCACGCCCTATCAAGCCGACGCCGATCGCCCCTATCGATTGCGCTATGCGTTACGCGGCCGGAAGGAATCCTCGCAGCATGAGTTCGCCGGCATCATTCGCCGCGAGCCGACGGACGCCGACGTTCTGACCGTCGCCGACATTTCCTGCAACACGCATACGGCGTTTCCCAACACCGCGTATGTCGAACATACGCGCAAGCTCAATCCTGATTTCCTGGCTTTCGTCGGCGATCAGTTTTACGAATCGACGGCCGGCTACGGCGTGACGACCGAGCCGCTCGAGGCCGCGGTGCTCGACTACTTGCGCAAATGGTACGTCCACGGTTGGACCTGGCGCGAACTGCTGCGCGATCGTCCGAGCGTCTCATTGCCCGACGATCACGATGTTTATCAAGGCAACATCTGGGGCGAGAGCGGAGCGCCGCAGTCGGGCACGCAAGAGCAGGGGGGCTACCGGATGCCCGCGGCTTGGGTCAACGTGGTGCACCGCACGCAAACGGCCCATCACCCCGATCCGCACGACTCGACGCTCATCAAACAGGGAATTACGCAATACTTCGGCCGGCTGGTCTACGCGGGCCTCGACTTCGCCATTCTCGCCGACCGCATGTATAAATCGGCGCCGGAAGGAAAGGTGCCGGCGACCGGTTCGCGCGGCGATCACGTCGTCGATCCGGCGTTCGATCCTAAGACTGCCGACATACCGGGCCTAGAACTGCTCGGCCCGGCCCAAGAAGCGTTCCTAGCGGCCTGGGCCGACGATTGGACGAACGTCGCCATGAAGGCGGTGATTTCGCAAACCGTGTTCACGGCCATGGCCACGACGCATGGCGGCAATCGCGAGCACCTGCGCGCCGATTACGACGCCAACGGCTGGCCGCAAACCGCGCGCCATCGAGCCGTGGCGCTGCTGCGCAAAGCACAAGCGTTCCACATTGCCGGCGATCAACACCTGCCGGCGCTCATTCAATACGGCATCGAGCGCCCGCGCGACGCCACGTTCGCGTTTGCCGGCCCGGCCGTCAACGTCGGGTATCCGCGCTGGTGGGAGCCGACGACGACCACGGCCAATCCCGACGCCGATCCCGCGGTGCTTACGGGCGATTTCGTCGATCACTTCGGCAACCCGCTGACGGTGCTGGCCGTCGCCAACGGCGCCGTGAAGCCGAGGCCCGGCGTGATCGAAAGCCTGATCGACAAAGCGTCGGGTCTGGGAATTCTGCGCTTCGACAAGGCGCGGCGGGAGATCACCGTCGAATGTTGGCCGCTGGCGACCGACCCGACGGCGCCCGGGGCCAAGCAGTTTCCCGGTTGGCCGCAAACGCTGAAAGCGGCCGCGCGCCCGTAGCCGGAGCCGGCTGCGAACCGACGGCGACTTGGCGCTCGACGTCGACTTTGCGGCCGATCGCGTCTCGGCGGTTGCGAGAAGTCGCGCAGGCCTGCGTAAGGATTTTGTTAGAAACCGGTCAGTCGTCGCGGATTTCCGGTCCGTCGCTTGCCGCGCCGTTCGTCGACACGGCAGACTACAGGTACGCACCCGATCACCAAATCCGCGCGGCGCCGAGTTCATGAATCCTCTGCGACTCTCGATCGTCATTCCGGCGTTCAACGAAGAACAGAACCTCCCGCGCACGCTGGGGGAGTTGTCGGCGACGCTGCGGAGCGAATCGATTCCGTACGAGATCGTCGTCGTCAACGACAATAGCCGCGACGGCACGGAGCGCGTCGTCCGCGAAATGATGGAAGTCGACGCCGACGTGCGGATCGTCAATCGCCTGCCCCCCGGCGGCTTCGGCCGTGCGATTCGCACCGGCCTCGACGCGGTCACCGGCGACGTCGTCTGCATCGTCATGGCCGACGCCTCGGACCATCCGGCGGACGTCGTCGCTTGTTATCGCAAAATCTGCGAAGGGTACGACTGCGTGTTCGGCTCGCGCTTCGTGAAGGGGAGCAAAGTCGTCGACTACCCGCGCGGCAAGCTCATCGTCAATCGCATCGTCAATAAGTTGATGCAATGGATGTTCCGTTGTCCGTTCAACGACCTGACGAACGCCTTCAAGGCGTATCGCACGTCGGTCGTGCGCGAGAGCGGGCCGTTTCATAGCTGCCATTTCAACATTACGATCGAGATGTCGCTCTCCGCGCTCGTGCGGAAATACAACATCGCGCAGATTCCGATCTCCTGGACCGGCCGCACGTGGGGGTCGTCGAACCTGCGCTTGCGCGAAATGGGGCGTCGCTATTTGGCGACTCTGCTCCGCGTTTACGGCGACAAACTACTGCTCTCCGACGACATTCTCGCCGAGCGATTGGCGGCCCGCGTTCAGGCCGAACATCAAGCCGACCGCGTGAGCGAACGGCTGCGAGAAATGGCCGAGCGGATTGAAACGCTCGAAACGCAATTGCACGGCACGGAGCGACGCCCGGAACCGTGCGCAGCGCAATAACGCTCGCAACTCCGCCGCTGCGGCGACCGCCGAGCAGCGTCGACTACGCCTTCACGATCGCCTGCAGCGATTCAACGACGTAGTTCAGCATGTCGTCGGTGAGGCCGGGATAGACGCCGATCCAGAAGACGTTTTCCATGATGTAGTCGGCGTTGCGCAAATCGCCGACCGTGCGATATTTCACGTCGCGATAAACCGGCTGCTTCGTGAGGTTGCCGGCGAACAGGAGCCGCGTTTGAATGCGCCGGGCTTCCAAGGCCCGCACGACCGTATCGCGCTTCAGGCCCGACTCCGGGCGCACGGCCAACGGAAACCCGAACCAACTCGGCTCGGCGCCGTCGACCGACTCGGGCAGCAGGAATACGTCCTGCAACGGCCGCAACGCTTCATATAAGAATGCGAAGTTCTTGCGCCGCGCGGCGGTGAAGCTTGCGAGCTTGTCGAGCTGCGCGACGCCGACGGCCGCCTGCATGTCGGTCAACTTGAGGTTGTAGCCGAGGTTCGAGTAGGTGTACTTGTGATCGTAGCCGTGCGGCAGGTCGCCGAGTTGCTGATCGAAGCGCTTGCCGCAGGTGTTGTCTTGGCCCGGGGCGCACCAGCAATCGCGTCCCCAATCGCGAAACGACGTGACGAGCTTGTCGAGCACCGGGCGATCATAAAGGACGCAGCCCCCTTCGCCCATCGTCAGATGGTGCGCCGGATAAAAGCTCACGGTCGCCAAGTCGCCGAACGTGCCGACCTGCTTGCCGCGATACGTCGAGCCGACGGCGTCGCAACAGTCTTCGATCAACCACAGGTTGTACTTCTTCGCGAAAGCGACCACCGCATCGAGCTCGAACGGGTTGCCGAGCGTGTGGGCGACCATGATCGCCCGCGTGCGGTCGGTGCGCGCCGCTTCGAGCTGCGCGACGTCGATATTGTACGTCGGCAGTTGCGAATCGAGAAACACGGGCACGAGCTGGTTCTGCACGATCGGATTGACGGTCGTCGGGAAGCCGGCCGCGGCGGTGATCACTTCGTCGCCCGGCTGCAAACGGCGGTCGCCGAGAAACGACGCGGTGAGGCAAGAAAGCGCCACCAAGTTGGCCGACGAACCGGAATTGACGAGCGCGGCATAGCGCCGCCCAAACTCGCGCGAGAACCGCTTCTCGAACTCGGCGGAAAAGCGTCCCGTGGTCAGCCAAAAATCGAGCGACGACTCGACGAGCAGCTCCAGTTCATGGCTATCGAACACGCGCCCGGCGACCGGCACCAAAGTCTT
>CAZWDN010000411.1:0-3041 GCA_964633125.1 uncultured Pirellula sp.
CTCCCGTTATGTACGCACCCCTTGTGGGTTTTGGGGTTGTGCGTACTTAACTCGATTTATCTACGCAGCGATGATTCGCAAAGTCGATGTAAGTGTTCGTAACCGAACGGGACTTACGACCGAAATCGGACCTCGTCCCACCTCGCACCGAGCGTTCCCGACGACGGACTGCGAACGCACGCATCCGAATTCTACCATAGTGGCCAAAAACTCCCGGCTCGCGGCAATTTGCCTGAGCCCAACAAAAAAGGCCCGGGCGGATGGGTTCCGCCCGGGCCTGATTCAGTAATTCACGGAACGCCACGGAGGGCGTTCCCTACAGGTGTCTCGCTACTAGCAACTAGCTACTTAAGCGTTGAGCTTCACGCTCGGGTCGTCGGCCACGTTGACCCAGACGTGCACGTGCGGCTTGCCGCGGAAGTACCAAACAAACGTCGGCCCTTCCAAACGCCAGTTGTCCCACACCTTATCGTTGCCGATATCGGAGTCTTGGTAGAACGAGAGGTTGCAGGCGTCGAGGCCGCCGTGCTTCTTGAGCGCGGCCATCGCTTCGTTCTGATCGCTCGTGCGATACGGTTCGAGCAACATCTTGAGCACCCCTTGCATGTGCTCCTTCTGATCGCTCGACATATCCGCGACCGGCAGCCCTTGGAACTCGCCCGAACTGCGGAAGCCGGACGATTGCTCGCGAGGGCTCTTGGCGACGAGGGCTTGCTTTTGCTGCTTGCCGTCGAGCATCTGGTAAACCTTGTTCGCGGCCAGCGCTTGCGGCCAGAACACGTTGCCCGGATGGTCTTTCGTTTCGTTGAAGTCTTCCGCGGCGTGGCCGTAGAAGATCGGGCCGCCGAACGCCACATGGTCGGTCGAGTTGCCGTCGCAACGGAGCGTCATGTGCCGGCCCGTCATGACGAACTCGAACTTGCCGTCGCCGGGCTTGCCGAAAATGGCGAGCGATTGCTCGTGGCCGAAGCCGCCGGCGTCGTCTTCCAGTTGCTTGTCGATCTTCGGTTGCCACTCCGGTTGGATGAGCCCTTCGAAGATTTTGCGGACGATGTCGCGCTGCTCGTCCGTGTAGAACGGGTCTTTGTGCGTAATGAGCGACGGTCCGGTAATCTGCCAGTTGTTGGCGACGAACGTCCGCAACAAGCCGCGCTTCGGGTCTTGATAGTCCCACGCGAAGCAAACGGTCTTCTTTTGCTTCTCTGTGAGCGAATCGTACAGCGTTTTGACGAGCGTCTCCGGCGGGCTCGTCGACGGGGCGGAATCTTTTGCGACGGCCCACAACGGCGCGCCGCTCAACGCGACGGCCGCACCCCCGGCAACGCCGAGAAACTCACGACGGCTGACCCCCTTAGGCGCTTCACGACAATCGGGACAAGCGGGCGATTTACGTTCCATAATGAGCTTCCTTCGAGTACGACATGAGTTCACGACCGGCGATCGCGGGCAGACGGCGAGATTCGCGGACGCCCGCATTAGAATGAACCCCGCCGAGCCGAGCAAGTTTTTCCGAGCGGCGATATTATCGGCGGCTCGGGCCGTGCGGCTGTTCCGGAACTTGAGATTCTGTCGACTTCGTCCACCGCCGACTCATAAACGATGCGCCACCTATTGCTTTTGCTGGGATTGTTGACTGCGGCAAACCTCGCCGACGCCGCCGAACCGGAATTCGGCCCGGCGCAGAAATCCGCCGACGGCGTGCTCGTACATCGCGTCGTGAGCGAACTTCAAGCAGGACCCACGGAATTGCGGGTACTGCTGCCGAAGGAATTGCCGGCGACGAAAAAACCGCCGGTCGTCTACCTCTTGCCGGTGGAGGCGGGACGCGAGCACCGCTACGGCGACGCCATGACCGAGGCCGTGCGGCTCGATGCGGCCAATCGCTACGGGGCGATCTTCGTCGCGCCGACCTTCGCGGCACTTCCCTGGTATGCCGACCATCCGACCGATCGCACGCTCGCGCAAGAGCGATACTTCGTCGAGGTCGTCGTGCCGCTGGTCGAGCGTTCCTATCCGGCCTTGGCCGAGCCGCGCGGGCGATTGCTCGTCGGCTTCTCCAAGTCGGGCTGGGGGGCGTGGTCGCTGTTGTTACGGCATCCCGACGTCTTCGGCCGCGCCGCTTCGTGGGACGCCCCGCTCCTGATGAGTTGGCCGAGCAAGTACGGCTCGCAGCCGATCTTCGGCACCGAGGCGAACTTCGAGAAGTACCGCATTACGAGGTTGCTCGAAGAGCGGGCAAGGCTGTTCGCGTCGGAGCCGCCTCGGCTGATTTTGCTCGGCAAAGGAAACTTCAACGACCATGAGCCGATCCACGCATTGCTGCAGAAACTCGGCGTCCCGCACGCGTATCACGACGGCCCCAAGACGCCGCACGTTTGGGACGTGGCTTGGCTCCAGCCCGCCGTCGAAGCACTCATAAAACAATAGATGGAACTGTAGGGAACGCCCTCCGCGGCGTTCCGTGAACGGCTAATCATCCTCGCAAATAACTGCTTGCGAACGTCACGCCGGGGGCGTAGCATAAGTGCATTCACTTGTTGGTGAACCCCGCCTTCGCCCGCCTCCCTGCTCAAATCTCTCGACTCTCCGGAGCCCGCGCTCATGGTCTCTTCGCGTCGTCTACTTTCCGTCGTCGTCATGGCCTCGGCCTGCGGTTGGTTCGCGGCCCGCGCGGCTGAACCCGTCGCCGCCCCGGCCACCGCGTCCCTTACTTCGCCGACGCAGTCGCCCGACGACCTCCTCAAGCAAGACTTCAAGGCCAATCTGCCGCGCGTCGCGCCGACGGAGCCGGGCGACGTCATGAAAGATTTCACCGTCGCCCCCGGCTTTAAGCTCGAGCAGGTCGCCGCCGAGCCGCTCGTGAATAGCCCCGTGGCCATGGAGTGGGACGAGAACGGCCGGCTCTTCGTCTGCGAGATGCGCGGCTACAGCGAAAATCGCGACGACGGCATCAGCCGCGTCAGCATGCTCGAAGACCTCGACGGCGACGGCCGCTACGACAAGTCCACGGTGTTCGTCGACAAGCTCCTCTGGCCGACCGC
>CAZWDN010000411.1:3141-4426 GCA_964633125.1 uncultured Pirellula sp.
CCGGCGAGCATCCCGCCGATGATCAAGCAGCACCTCGACCTCACGGCCGGCAAAGACCGCGGCCGCCTCTATCGCATCCTCCCCGACGGATACCAGCACCGCCCCTGCCCGAAACTCAGCGGCGCGACGACGGCGGAACTCGTCGCTCTGCTCGAACACCCGAACTCCTGGCACCGTGAAACGGCGTCCCGGTTGCTGTATCAGCGTCAAGATGCGTCGGCGGTTGAACCGTTGAAGAAGCTCGCCGCCGCGTCGCAGCTTCCACAAGGGCGGATGCATGCGCTCTACGCGCTCGAAGGGTTGAAAGCTCTCGACGAAGGCGCCGTTCTCCGCGGGCTGGATGATTCCCATCCGCAAGTCCGTCGACACGCGATTCGATTGAGCGAGTCGCTCCTCAACAATTCTCGTGCGGTGGCGGAACGCCTGCTCGCCATGGCCGGCGACGCCGATGAGGAAGTCGTCTATCAGCTCGCCTTCACGCTCGGCCAGCGCAAAACGAAATCGTCCGCAGAAGACGACAGTGCTGGCGTCTTGAGCAAACTCATCGACCGCTTCGGCGACGACCGTTGGATGCAGTTGGCGGTGCTCAGTTCCTCAGTCGGCGTTTCCGATGCGCTGCTCGAAGCGCTGCTCGTCCACTTGAAGCCCGGCGCTCGGCAAAACCCGAGTACCAACCAGTTGCTCGAAAAGCTCGCCGCGCAGATCGCGCTGCAAAACGACCCGAGCGCCGTGCACCTGGCGGTCGAGCGCTTGCAATCGCTCTCTGCGGCCGATGCCTCGCTGGCGCTGGTGATTTCCCGCGGCCTCATGCAAGGCTTGAAAAAGCCCAACAGCGAAATCTCCAAGCTTGCCGCGGCAGGTAAGCTCGACAAGATGCAAGCGATCGTCGACACCATGCTCGCCAAAAGTACCGCGACGGCCGTCGATGAGAAAGCGGCCGTCAAAGCGCGGCTCACGGCCATCGACACGCTCGGCATGGGCCGGTTCGCCGACCTGCAACCGACGCTGAAAAAACTCATCGACAATCGTCAGCCGATCGAAGTGCAACTTGCCGCGTTGGCGACCCTCGGAAAGTTCCCCGACGCCGGCACCGCCGACGTCGTGCTCGCCGCTTGGCCCGGCCTGAGCCCGCAAGTGCGCGAACCGGCGCTCGAAGTGTTGTTTGCCCGACCGGAGCGCATCGCGAAACTGCTCGATGCCGTCGAAGCGAAAGAATTCGCCCCCGGCGATATTCCGCCGGCTCGCGTGCAAGCCCTTACGCGCGGCGGGGGGAGCACGGCCACGA
>CAZWDN010000412.1:0-4417 GCA_964633125.1 uncultured Pirellula sp.
GAAGCGGAATTGCATGCCAAGATCGTCGACCGGGTGGAAAAAGAACTGATCGTACAGGTCCTCGCCGCCTGCGATAATGTGCAGATCAAAGCCGCGGCCCGCCTCGGCATCAACCGCAACACGCTGCACAAGAAGTTGAAGGATTACGGCCTCGAAGAAGACGCTAAGGAGTGACGGCGTACCGTCGACTGCTGACTGCGGACTGCTGACTGCTGAATAAGCGTGCGGCTGCCCTTTCAGCATTCCGCAGTCCGCAGTCTGCATTGTTTTATGCTCGCCGGCATCTCGCTCACCTGTTTCACCGCCAGCTACGCGGTCGCGCTTGCCTTGGAAATCACGCGGATGTGGTTTCGCAGCGGGCTGCGCGGCGCGATTATGCTCGGTTTCGCGGCGGCCGGCGTCCTCGCGCATACCATCTATCTCGGCAAGCGCGCGACCGAATCGATCGGCACGCCCCTCTCCAGCGAGTTTGATTGGTACCTGATCGCCGCTTGGGCCTTGGCCGCCGTGTATCTCGGTTGGACGGCCCGGCAGCAGCTCGCGGCCAACGAACGCCGCACCGCCGTCGGCATCTTTCTCTTGCCGCTGGTGCTCGGCCTCGTAGCGGCGGGCTACTATTTCGGCGGCCGGCAACCGCTGGCCCGCGAAGTCGCGTCGATCTCCTGGGTGCGCATCCACCTCACTTGCTTGGCCCTCGGCTTCGTGAGCGTGCTCGTCGGCTTCGTTACCGGCGTCATGGACCTCGTGCAGGCCTCGCGCTTGAAGCGCAAGCTCTCGCCGCAGCAAGGCCTGCGTTTGCCGAGCTTGGAATGGCTCGAACGCGCCGGCGTCCGCAGCGTCTATGCGTCGTTCGTCTTGCTGACGCTCGGCCTGCTGACGGGCGTGATCTTGAACATGGTCAACGGCCAGTTTCCTTGGAACGATCCGACGGTGCTGCGGTTCGCCGTGGTCGTCGCTTGGCAAACCGCCGCCACGACGTTTCTCACGCTCTATCGCCCGGCCCGACAAGGTCGCAAAACCGCCTACATCACCATCGCCACGGCCGTGGTCGTGTTGCTCTCGCTCAGCCTCGGCCATCTGCTGCCGAGCCGCCACGGCGCGCCGCGCAAAGAGACGAGTCAATTCGTTCCGCAATCCGCATTCCGTAGTCCGCAATCGCCCGCTCATTCGCTCCTCCATGAAGGAGCGGCGACATGAAGCTCCAAATGGTCGGCTGCAGCCACCACAACGCATCGACCGAGATGCGCGGCCGCATCGCCTTTAGCCCGAGCCAAGCGGCCGAGGCCTTGGCGCGTCTGCGCGAGCGCTGGCCGGCCGCCGAAGCGGTGCTCCTGAGCACCTGCAACCGGATCGAGCTCTACACGGCCGCCGAAGAGGACGACGCCTCCCCGTCGCATCAACAAGTCGTCGAGTTCTTCGCCGAGTTCCACGGCCTCGCTCCGATCGACGTCTTCGACGATCTCTTCGAACGCTCGGGCGAAGACGCCGTCCGGCACCTGTTCACCGTCGCCGCGAGCCTCGACAGTATGGTTCTCGGCGAAGCGCAAATCCTCGCGCAGGTGAAGCAGGCCTACGAACTCGCCACGAAGCAAGCCTCGGTCGGGCCGCTCACGAATCAGGCTTTTCAGGCGGCGCTCAAAGTTGCCAAACGCGTCGCCACCGAAACCTCGATCAACGAGAAGCGCGTCAGCATCCCGAGCGTCGCCGTCAGCGATTTCGCCAAGAACATCTTCGAACGCTTCGACGACAAACGCATCCTCCTCATCGGCGCCGGCGAGATGGGGGAAGAAACCCTCACCTATCTCAAAGCTGAAGGAGCCCGCGACATCGTCGTGGTCAATCGCAGCCACGATCGGGCCGTGACGCTGGCCGAGCAGTTCGGCGGCCGGGCCGAGCAATGGGAATTCCTCCCGCAGCTTTTGGTCGACGCCGATTTGGTGATTACCACCACCGGCGCCACTGAGCCGATCGTCACGCTGGCCGACTTTCAAAAGATCGAGCCCGAGCGGTTTCAGCGCGACCTGTTCATTCTCGATCTGGCCGTGCCGCGCGATTTCGATCCCGCGATCGGCGACTGCACGGGCGTGTATCTCTACTCGATCGACGACCTGCAAGAGGCCTGCCGCCGCAACCGGGCCGAGCGCGATCGCGAGCTGCCGCAAGCGCTTTCGATCGTCGAAAGCGAAACGGCCCGCTTCATGGCCGACCTGCACCATCGGGCCACGGCGCCGATCATCAAGCGGCTCAAGCAAGGATGGCAGCAGCCGAAAGAAGACGAACTCCGCCGACTGTTCAACAAACTGCCGGAGCTTGATGACAAGAGCCGCGAGGAAATCGCCGCGGCCTTCGAACGGCTGATCAACAAACTGCTCCACCCGCCGCTCGAATCGCTGCGCGACGAAGCCCGCCACGGCGTGCCGCACGGCCTGATGGACGCCCTCAAGCGGCTCTTCCGCTTGAAAGAATAGCGAGCGTGAAATCGCAAGCGAGCCGTGCCGCGAGATACTTGTGATTTCGCCCGAGCGCGGCGATGATGAGCGCACTTCCGATCTTCTCGCATCCTTCCGGCGGTTTTCACCATGTCCACGCCTCTCCGTCGCGCGCTGCTCGCAGCGCTGTTGTTGTCGTTCGTACCGTCGTTCGCTTCGGCGCAAATACCCACCGAGTCGTATCCGCCCAATGCGCAGCTCGTCGAATCGGTCGAACCGTTCGTCAAGAAGCAAGAATTGGCCGGAGCCGTCATGCTCGTGGCCGACAAAAACAAGGTGCTTGCCGTCGACACGGTCGGCTACGCCGATATCGCCGAAAAGCGCGAGATGTCGCCCGACGCCCTGTTTTGGATCGCGTCGCAATCGAAGTCGCTCACGGCCGCCGCGTTCATGATCTTGGTCGACGAAGGCAAGGTGAAGCTCGACGACCCGGTCGAAAAGTATCTGCCCGAGTACGCAGATGCTTGGGTCGCCGTCGAAAAGGACGCCAAGCATATTCTGCTCCAACGACCGGCGGAAAAGATCACCGTCCGCCGCGTGCTGAGCCATACCTCGGGCCTGCCGTTTAAAAGCGCCCTGGAGACGCCGACGCTCGACGGCCTGCCGCTGGCCGTCGCCGTGCGCAGCTACGCCGCCACACCGCTCGACTACCAGCCCGGCGCCGGCTATCGCTACTCGAACGCCGGCATCAACACGGCCGGCCGCATCATCGAAGTGGTCACCGGCATGACCTACGAGCAGTTCATGGAGAAGCGGCTCTTCGAACCGCTGGGCATGAACGACACCGTGATCCGTCCGAGTCGTGAACAACTTCGCCGCCTCGCCAAGGGCTACAAGCCGAACGCCGCCAAAGACGGCCTGGAAGAAACGACGATCAGCCAACTCACCTATCCGCTCGACTTGCCGACGCGTCAACCGATGCCCGCCGGCGGCTATTTTTCCACCGCCGACGACATCGGCCGCTTCTGCCGGATGCTGCTCAACGACGGCGTGTGGGAAGGGAAACGCATTCTCTCGGTCGAAGCGGTGCGCGAACTGAGCATGCGACAAACGCCCGAAACCTTGAAGGAAAGCTACGGGCTCGGTTGCGCCGTCAACGGCGACAGCTTCGGCCACGGCGGCGCGTTTGCCACGAACATGAACATCGACCGTACGAAGGGCCTCGTCACGGTCTGGCTCGTCCAACATGCCGGCTTTCCCGGCGACGGTAAATCGGCCCAAGCCGCCTTCCGCAATGCGGCCGAAGCGGAGTTCGCGAAGTAAGTCGGCTCGCGTTCCTCGGCCTTCACACCGGGCGGTCACGCAACGATCGCGACACGATCCCGCACTCCGTTGACGTAACTTCATCACGGTAGGCGCCTCTTTTCCTCGACTTACGTCGACGCTCCCGACGGCACTGCGCACATTATTTGAGTTATGTACGCACCCCTTGTGGGTTTTGGGGTTGTACGTACTTAACTCGACTTATGTACGCAGCCCGCGCCGCGCCGTCGCCGTAAGTCTTCGTCGCGCGCATCAAGCGAATCGCGACTTACGTCGATTCCCGGCCGTGCCTCCCAACCCCCGACGAGCCGCGCGGCGCAAAAAATCACGCGGCATTGTCCCAAACACGCCGGCCCAAAATCCAGGCTACTTTTGGCCGGCCAAATCTGCGCTTGACCGGGAAAGAAACTGGCGAATGGCGTTGCGATCACACACTAGCCCCGACGCGCAAGCGAGGGGACGCCTGTGCGATCGGGCTAACGCACGGCAATCGCTCACGCAGAGTCCCCTCGCTTGCGCGTCGGGGCTGGTGTAATCAAGCAACTTAGTGCGCTACTTCGGCGCCGGCCAATTCAAATGCCGGTGCAAGAAGTCGAACGTTCCCACCGCATGGATCTCGTGCGGGCCGTCGAAGTATTCGATTTCCGTGCGCTCGGGAATCTTCA
>CAZWDN010000413.1:0-4405 GCA_964633125.1 uncultured Pirellula sp.
CCCCGATTTTCTCAGAGTGCGCGCCAAGACGCAGAGACGCGAAGAATGCAGCGGAGCGGCGCACAGTCGCTGCGCTTACTTCACGGTAAACGTCACCGATTCAATTGCCGCGTGGCCCGACTTGCGGAACGGTCTGGGCATCGGCTGGGCGTGACCTTGAGCGTCGATCGTGCGGCAACGGAAGACGTACTTGCCGGCGGGAAGGCCCGGCAACACCGCGGCCCAATGCGCGTTGGTGAGGCGCATCGGCCAAGACTTCGGCTTGCCCGAGTCGTCGAACCCGTGCGTATGGGGCGGGAGCTTGCCGTCGATCAGCGCGCCCCAATGCGTGGGCGCGGGCAATAGTTCGGCGGCGACCCACGGTGCCGTGAGAAAATGCGGATCTCCCTCGAGGCGCGGTTTGTCGGCCGGCTCGATCGAGACTTCAACTTTCGTGAGCCCCGATACGCCGACCTGCGCATAACCCGAAACGGCGATCGGTTTGCCGGCTTGCACTTTGTCGGGCGGAGCGAGCACCGCGGCGAACGTCTTGAGCGGACTATCGACGTCGTTGTTTTGTTCGGCGTACGTGTCGTTGGCGTGCGCCAGATTCGTCAGCACGACTCGTGTGAGCCATTTGATCGACTTGAAGCCGTACGCCTCGGGCACGACGATCCGAACCGGCCCGCCTCGCTCGGCGTCGAGCCATTGGCCGTTGAGCTTGTAGCAAAGGATCACCGGCGGTAAATCGAACGGATCTTCCAACACGCGCCCGACGGGGAGCGAGCTGCGAAACATTTGTTTCGGGTCGTCGTTGTGAAAGCCGTAATAGAAAACGCGGCGCAGGTTCTCGCGCGGCTTGGTGAGCCACACGACCTCGCGCAGCGGCACGCCTTCCCAGAGGCCCATGCCGAGCGGACAGCCTACGTTCAGGCAGGTCATCACTTTGGCGAACCGCACGGCGTGCTTTTCGCCGAGCTTCAAGAGGGCGGCGAAATCGAGCGCCGTGCCGTCGGCCTTCGTGAGTTCGTCGCCGAGCTTCGCGGGATTGTCGGGATCGGAGACGACCTCCAAGCGCCAGGTATCGCGCGTCAGTCCGACTTCGCGCAGCTTCTCTTCCGGCAAGGAGTGCGGCACCGGCTTGCCGCGCGAGACGTCGCGAAAGTCCTCGGTCGGCGTGAAGTACGGTTCGCCGCGCGCGCCGGCCTTTTCGGGCTTGGCGCGTTTGGCGGGCGCCGATTCCTTTGTTGCTTCGGGCTTCGCGTCGGACTTCGTTTCGGCAGTCGGCTTATCGTCGGCCCGTAGCGAGCCGAGCGCCGAAGCAGCGAGCCCCGCTTGCAGGAAGTAGCGTCGCGAAAGTCGAAGGTGCTCCGCGAGAAAGTCGTTGCGATGCATGGCACAACTCGCCGGGAAAAGTCGTCGTGCAGGTCTAAGTAGGGTACCGCTCGGCGCAGCTAACGGGGCATTACCGTGAGTTTCAGCTTCTTCACAAGCAAGGCTTCACGCTCATCATCCGCGAGCGGCGCGAATTCGAGCTTCACATTCGGCAGAGCCGCACGAAGTCGTTCGACGTCGGCGGCGGAGATGTCGGTTTGATGGATTTTTAGCGAACCGAGGCGCGGCAGGCGTCGGAGCGGCAACAGGTCGTCGGCCGTGAAAACCGCTTCGAAGAGTTCCAGACGTTCAAGCGACGGAATGGCGGCGATGAGTGCGACGGTCGCGCCGTCGAGAGTTGGCGCCGGCGAAGTTCCCCACTTCGGCAAACGCTGGCCGAGTCGCAGGCCTTTGAGGTTCGTGAGCTTGGTCAATTGCGCATTGCCGCTCGGCGTATGCATGGTGTGCCAACTGTGAAACTCTTCGAGTTGCGTGAGTTCGGCCAGCGCGGCGTAAGCGGCATCGCCGGTCGTGCTGCCCGCGAAGGTCAGCCGCCGCAAGTTCGGTAAACTCTTCAAATGCGCGAGTCCGGCGCCGGTAAAGCTCGGCAGATCCCAGGAGGGATGCCAGAGGCTCAGCTTCGCGAGTTTCGTGAGCGCCGCAAAGCCTCGATAGCCGGCGTCGGAGAGCTTCGATTGATTCGTGCTGAACTCCTCCAACGACGTGAGGCCGGCGAGCAGCGGCAACGTTTCATCGGTGAGCGTCTTGCCGTCGATCGTGAGCTTCTTGAGCGAAACGCATTGCCCGAGCAGGCGGTATTCGGCCGCGCCGAACGCATCGACATCGGCGGTCAGTTCGACTGCTTGTCCGTCGACGCGGCGCACCTTCGCGCCGAGTCGTTCGAGGGTCGCTGCGGGATCGTCCGCGGCCGCCGAACCTGCGGCGAGAGTGACGAGGCACCAGAGCGAGGCGATCGAAAGCGTGTGGTATCGGTTCATTACGACCTACGCGGGTGTGAGTCTTCGCAAAGATCGCCGGCGGCGAACACTGCCGCAATTCCGATGAAGGTTCCGAAGGTTCCCTAAATATAGTTGAGCCGCATGCGACTTGCGCCGTACGATGCTGCTTCCCGCCTCGACTATCCCGCCCTCCATTTCGTGGAACAGCCGTTAACCGCGGCCGGCCAATTATGCGACGTTCTCGATATGTTTTGCTCGCCCTGACGCTCGTCGCAAGCCTCGCGGCGGCCGAAATTCGTGTTTCCGCCTGTTTCGCCGCCGAGCGCCGACCGCTGCGCGCCGGAGCGGCCGCCGTCGACATTACTCCCAAGGAATTCCCGCTCAACATGCCGGGCGGGTTCAGCGCGAACCCGGCGTCGGGCGTGCACGATCCGTTTCACGCTCGGGCCCTCGTGCTCGACGACGGCGTGACGACGTTGGCGATGGTCGTGGTCGATAGTCTCGGCGCCGGGCCGGATACGCTCGACGAAGTAAAGGCCGACGCTTCGCGCCGATGCGGCATTCCGGTCGAGAATATCTTGATCTCTTCGACGCATACGCACAGCGGGCCGCCGTCCAGCGGCAAGGAAGGCACCGCCGCCGCGTATCGCAAGATCTTCGTGCAGGGCACGGCCGATTCGATCGTGCAGGCGCACGCCGCGCTCGAGCCGGCGTCGATCGGCGCCGCGGCGCATCCGCTGCCTGACGAAGTATTCAACCGCCGCTGGTTCCTCAAGCCCGGGGCGATGCCGCCGAATCCGTACGGCAAGTTCGACGAAGTGAAGATGAACCCCGGCACCGACCCGAAGATTCTCGATCGGCCGGCCGGTCCGACCGATCCCGACGTCTCGATCATCTCGGTGCTCGACGCGCGGGGACGCAAGCCGATCGCCCTGTATGCGAACTACTCGCTGCATTACGTCGGCGGCGCGCCGCAAGGGTTGATGTCGGCCGACTACTTCGGCGAGTTTGCCCGGCTGATGCCGTCGCGCGTGCGCGGCGACGAAAAGTTCGTCGCGATGATGTCGAACGGCACTTCGGGCGACATCAACAATATTCCGTTCATGGTCGGCCGGCCGCCCCGCGAGCCGTTTGAGCAGATTCGCATCGTGGCGCAAAAAGCGGCCGACGCGGCTTGGACGGCCCGCAACAAAATCGCCAAGCATGAAACCGACGTGCGGCTCGGCATGCTCGAGCGACCGATCACGCTGAAGCTCCGCAAGCCGACCGATGAGCAACTCGCCGCCGCCAAGGCCGTGCTTGCGATCAAAGACAAAGATCAGCTCGCCGCTCTACCGCGGCTTGCGGACTCGTACGCTCGCAGCACCGTGGCGGCCGCCGAAGGAGAATCGACCATCACGGTGAAGATTCAGGCCATTCGCATCGGCGACGTCGCCGTCTGCTGCATTCCGTTTGAAACCTTCTGCGAGATCGGGCTCGAACTCAAAGACAAAAGCCCGCTGAAGCAAACGATCGTCGTCGGCCTGGCCAACGGCCGGCACGGCTACTTGCCGACTCCCCAGCAACATCGCTGGGGAGGTTACGAGACGTGGCTCGGCACCAACAAGGTGCAGGAAGACACCTCGGTGATTCTAGTCAAGAACTTGCTCGCAATGCTCGACGAGCTGGCGCAGGCGGAGTAAACCGCTCCGCCTCGCCGCCGTCGCGATTGTGCGCCGTTACTTCTGGAAGAGCTCGTGCTTCGGGTCGCCGCCGGAGATCACGTAGGCGACGAGGTCCATGATCTCGTCGCGCTTCAGGAGATTCAGCAGCGTCGTCGGCATGGCCGACACCTTCGATTTCTCGATCGACTCGATTTCCTTCCGGTCGATGTTGATCCGTTGGTTCGGGTCGGTCAGGTCGGTGTTGAGCGTGAGCGAGTCGCCGCTTAGGTTCACGACGATGCCGTTGTATTCCTTGCCGTAGTCCGTGACGACGATGATCGACGAGAATTGCTCGTTGATTTCTTTGCTCGGGTTGAGGATCTGGTCGAGCAAGTCGTGCGGCGAGTAACGCCGGCCGGCCGCGCTCAGGTCGGGGCCGGTCATGCCTCC
>CAZWDN010000414.1:0-4395 GCA_964633125.1 uncultured Pirellula sp.
CACCACATCGGCCAGCGCGCCCAGGTCTTCCGGCGAATACATCGAGCCGGTCGGGTTCGACGGCGAGCAAAGCAGCAGCACCTTGGTGCGCGGCGTAATCGCGGCTCGCAGTTGTGCGGGCGTCAGTTTGAAGTCGTTGGATTCTTCGGTCTGCACGATGACGGGTTTCGCGCCGGTGAGCTTGACGAGTTCCGCGTAGCTCACCCAATACGGCGCCGGAATGATCACTTCGTCGCCCGGGTCGCAGAGCACCGTGAACGCGTTGTGCAGCGAATGCTTGGCGCCGTTGGAGACGACGATTTGCGCCGGTGCGTATTCGAGCCCGTGCCGCGCTTGGTATTGCTTCGCTACCGCGACGCGCAATTCTTGTATGCCCCCCGAGGCCGTGTAATGCGTGTGGCCGGCGGCCATGGCGCGGGCGGCGGCGTCGCAGATGTGCTGCGGCGTGTTGAAGTCCGGCTCGCCGACGCTGAAGTCGTATACCTTCTTGCCCGCCGCTTTCAATTCGCGCGCCTTCGCCGCCATGGCTAACGTAGCCGAGGGTTCGAGGGCTTGCACGATCTTCGAAATGCTGACGGACATGACCGACTTCTCCAAATGGATGGTTGCTGGCGCGGGAAACGTCGCAGGTTGCGCGACGCCGGACGGAGCGCATGTTCCGCCCCGGCGACCCCTCAGAATCGCACTTCGGCTGCGAGCGTCAAGGGGCCGGCGGCCGATTCCCAGGAGGGGGCGACGCTGCGTGAAGTTCGCGGATCGGCCGCTAATTCGCCGAAAACAGCCCGAATACCCAATCACGAGAGATGCTCGCGCGGAAACAAAAAAGGCCTCGTCCGCAGGGTTGCGGACGAGGCCTGAATGTCAAACCTCTCGCCGATTGCGACGGTGGAGTCGCTGCGAGAAGAACGCCGACCGGTTTATGCTAAGCACAAACGCTGTTGGCCGGGGTTCACGCAATAGGGTTGGCACCTCCGACGGAATCTTAGCGTGACGAGAGGCTTGTTTCGGAAAGTCTAAATAACACTACGGGCCGAAGTCGAACCGGTTCGACGTTTTCCCGCAGAGATCGCACGGGCGATGTTTCGCTCGTGCAAAGGTCTATCGGCAAAAAGGCCCCGGCGGTTGGGCAAACTTCCGAAAAAGCTTGCCGCCGCCGGGAAAGCTGCAACCCGATGCTTAATTGTAACCTACGAATTCGGGCGCAAGCCTGTTCGCCGGCGAATTTTATTCGGCATGACCTTTGCCCTGCGTCACGTTCGCACGGTGCTGCGCACCGCACGTTTTAGCCCCCGCGACGAGGGTCTAAATTGAACCGATCATCACGTTTTGGTAGGGTTTGCGGATAGGATAGGGTCGAAATCGACGGACACGATTCGCCCCGTCCCATCTGTGAAAAGCAATCGTGCGGCGACACTTCGATGCAAGGTGATTCACAAGTCGATTCCGAAGCGGACGTCGGCGGGCTCAAGACCCTCGATGTCTCCAAGTCGGCGATGCGCGACCTGATCAAACGCTGGCATCGGCAGGATGGCGGTCATCATTTCGTCCATCCGCTGTTCAGTCTGTTGCTCGTCGTCGGCATGTGGGCCTCGATCGCCACGTGGAATGCCGGGCTCTGGCCGCTGACGATCGTTTGCTGGTTGCTCACCGCGCACATCGGGCACTCGAAACTGATCGCGTTTCACGAAGCCTCGCACGGCACGCTCAATCCGAAGTGGCGCGTCAACGAATTGCAAGGCATCATCTTCGGCACCACGATCTTCGTGCCGCTGAGCGTTTATCGCTTCGTGCACGGGCAGCACCATGCGTACATCGGCACGCCGAACGATTTGGAACTTTGGCCGTTCGTGAATACCGACGTGCCGCGTTGGAAGCGCATCCTGGCCGCGATCGGCGAACTGGTGTTCGGCTTCTTCTACACGCCGATCGTCTTTTTCCACGGCGTGATCACGGCTCGGCGCATTCCGCCGGCTCAGGTCCGCCGGATTATCCAAGAGTACGTCTTGTGTTTCGTCGCGTGGGGCGCATTGTGCGTGTTGCTTACCGTCATGGGCTGGTGGAAGCCGTTTTTCATCGGTTACTTCGTCCAGGCTCTCATCGCCGGCAATTTACAATCGCTCCGTAAGTTTACCGAACACCTCGGGTTGCTCGGCGACTCGATCCTCACCAACACGCGCACGGTCGTCGACCCGTCGCTCGTCGGCCATTCGCTCTCGCTCTCGATGTTGCACATCGATTACCACGGCACGCACCACCGCTTCGCGAAAGTGCCGTACTACAACTTGCCGGAAGCGACGCCCCACGTGTACGACGGCCGTGAAGCCGCCGTGCCGATCTTCACCAGCTATTGGTCGGCGATGTGGGACATGGCCCGCTCGTTGGGAAATCCCCGCGTCGGCAGGCAGTGGCTGGCGAAAAGCGGTTAGCGATTCGCGCGGGCGCTCGTCGTTATTTATCGCGCCGCTTCGATCGTGACGTCGTCGAGCATCGCCGATCCTGCGCCGCCGAGCGCCGCGGTGAGGGTGATTTCGCCGTCGACCGGCGCCATGCGGCAATAGCTGAACCGCTGCCAGCCCTTGGTCTTGCCGAAACGTTCGGCCAAGTTCTCGCCGCCGAGCGAATCGAAGACGATGAATCGTTCCCGTCCTTTGGCGACGTCGTCCGGCACGTTCACCCAACCGCTGATCCGCACGACCTCGCCGGCCCGCACCGTTGCCGGAGGCGACACAATCCAGACCGGCGGCGATTCCGCAACGGAGTCGGCCGCCTCGGGCGTAAACGCCTGCGCGGTCAGCCGCAAGCAGAATTGCGAACGCTGCGTCGGGGCCGTGTTATTCGGAGCGCTGGTCGCCGCCGAAGAATCGCGCATCGCGGCCGCCACGTCGGCGTCGCACCGCATCGCGTCTTGCGGATGTTGGAAGTGCCGCCAGCCGCTTTGCACGGTGAACTCCAGGCTTTCAAACTCGCCGCCGGGGAGTAAGCCCTGCCAACTCCCGACGGCGCGCAACCGGCCGAGCATCCGCCAGTGGTCGGGAAGCGTCGCGAACGAACTTGCAAACGGCGTCAACGTCGTGGAGTTGCCGGCCGCGGCGACGGCCGCTTGCCAGTGTGCCCGTTCTAAAAGCGCCAGCGGTCGCAAGGCCCGGCGCGTATTGAGATAACCGTCGCGCAGGTTGCCGGCGGCGAAGCGAGCATCGGCCGCGGCCAGCACCGTGCGCGCTTGAAGCAACCATTCCGAAGCCTGCGGCAGCGGCGTCGCAATCTCGATGAGTTCGCCGTGCACGCGCTCGGCCGTGCGCATCTTCGCCTGCGTAACTTGATGCTGAAGTTGCGCCGCGGTCGCGCCCACGGCGTTCATCCGCTGACCCACGATGCTCACCACCTGCGGGTCCTGCGTCAGCATAATGAGCGACGTCAGGCTGAATTCGTCGACCGTGATGCGCAGCCCGCCGGCGACACGCTGCCTTGCGAGCGGCCGCATGCCGCCGGGAGAGAGTTCGTAGACGTCGACCGACTCCGGCACGCCCGGCACCGTGAACGTGATGCCGGTCCCGGCCGATTGCCCCGGCACGAACTGCGCCCGGGCGCCGGTCCACATCGGCAAGAGCAAGTGTCCGCGATCGATTTGCAGCAGCGCGCCGGAAACGTCGGGGTCGCTTCCCGGCACGCGGGTGACAAACGTGCCGGCCGCCGCCCAAGCGTCGACCAGTTCTAGTTCGAGGTTGATCAGATGCAAGGCCGCGGCGCGGGTGCGCGTCGCGTCGTCCGGGGCGTTGAGCGGAGTTTGCGAATCGAACTTCAGCCCGCGCACGCCGGCGGCGAGCGCTTCGAAGACCATCAGTCGGATTTGTTCGCTTTCCACTTCCGGAATCACCGGCGTTTGCAACGAGAGCAGTTGAGCTTGCCGGCCGAGTTCGCGCGAGGCCTGCGTTTGGATGACCGCCCATTGCGGCGTGCCGGGCCGTGCGAGCCGCGTCCGATCGCGCAGCCAGTCGCCGTAATCGGCCAGTTCGAACGTCGTGCCCATCGGCAATCGCTTGGTGACGACGACGTCGACTTGCCGACTGAGCGAACGCAGGTCGGCCGCCGCTTGGCACAAAATCGGGCGCGGCCGGGGCAAATCGTGCCGGCGCACGTGCTCGGCCCAGCGCTTGAGTACGTCGAGATCCGCCGCCGAGAGCCCTTCGCCGAGATCCCAGGCCAAGACCGATTGAAACGCCTCGCCGAATTCCAGCACCGAGGTCGGCGTCGACGCGCCGTACGGGTTGCCAAGGTCGGCCGGTTGCGGCGGCGGGCATATAATCCATAGCCCGAGCTTCGACGCCTCTTCTAGCGTCTCACGGGCCGGCGTCGTACGCATGCGCACGGTGTTGAAGCCGAGCTGTTGCAGAAACG
>CAZWDN010000415.1:0-4387 GCA_964633125.1 uncultured Pirellula sp.
AGAGCGCCATGTTTACACCGTGGATGTCGTGGGTTCGATCCCCTCACCGCCCACTTTTTTCTTACTTCTCGCGGTTCTCGCCGCGGGCATCGCGCCGGGAAGCATGGCGCGAAGTTTGACGCCGAGTTCTTTGATGCGTCGTTACGGGGGGCGAAGCTACCGCTGGCCGAGGCGTTTCCAGGCCTGTAGCTGCGCTGCGGTCGGTGGCGCGTCGGGGTGGCCGAGTTCGGCTTCCCAAGAGAATTCGTGCAGAAAGCGCGTGATTGGGTGCCACTCGGTCCCCTGTTCTTCGCGAACTCGAACGCTGGGAACGCGCAGTAGTCCTTGGCTGTAGGCGGCGGCCATTTGCTCCGCGTTCAGCAGAACTGCTTTCTGGCCGTTTTGGACCCACCAGCGCTTTTCGCCGGGCAGTTTCGGCTTTTTCGATGTTGCGGCTGCGTTCTTCGGTACGTGGGCTACCTTCTCGTCGGCCAACTCCATTGTTACAGGAAGTGCAGCCGCCTGCGGTTGACCTACGATCGGTCGGATTCGTCGCTTCTCAAGTGCGCTCTGGAGGAGCGTCTGCTCAAGCGGTTTCGCCGGTTTCCGAGTGCTTTGAGGCTTAGGAGACGATGGAGAAGTTTTTGGAGAGGAAGCCGCCGTTGGAAGGGATGTTTTTTGGGCCTTTTTGCCGCGAGCTTCCTGTTCTGGTGTGGCGATTCCGGCGATCAGGCTTTCCACCTCGCTCTGCAACTTCTTCTTTTGGTTGGCAAGGAGAATCGACGCAATGGAGGTGCGCGCGACATTGCCTTGTGTTGTCGAGGTCGGTGCTATTGGCTCAATCTTCATGGAGGGGCGAGGCCGACAGGGTATACATATTGAGCGGGGGGTGAAGTCCGTTTTAGTCACCTGTTTGTGCGTCGTCAACTGTTATCGGAATTACTTCTTCTTTACGATGCGCTTGTTGTATTTGCGATTTTTTAGGATTCAAAGTCCTTTTATGTTTTGCATTTTAACAGTCGTGCGACCCCGTTTCGTCTTGATGCGATACCATACCTTTGGACCTTTAGAGCGATGCCACTACTGAAGAGGCGCGCGAAATAGCGCGCATTGGGATGCGATGATAGGTGGTGACATGGTACCCCACGCTCGCGCAGAGCGTATCGTTGCGCGAAGTTTGAGAAAATGCGGCGGGTTATTTTTTCCGGTAGCGCCGCGCCATCCAGAGAAGCGCGAGGACGACGATTGTGCCCGCCAGCAGCAGCTCGTTGGGGACGATCCAGAGTTCCGCGTAGAGAGGCGCAAGTATGCTTGGTGAAAACATCGGGCATGCACCACATCAGCTTGATTTTGAGGCGCGCCGCTTATTTCTTTGCCGCAATGGTTTTACAACTCTTAACGGCTGGCAGAAGTCGCCAAGCGGATACTTGAAGCATCTCATTGTCCTAGCCCAAAGGAGCTATTTTAAGTGAACTTTAGTTCACTATACTGGCGGCGTTAGATGCTTTGCCTTTGAGAACGAAGCTCATGACGCCCAACACTTTAGAACAACTGCGCGAAAGTCTTTTCCGCGCCGGCGGCAATGCCGGCAAGGCGTGGGGCGTGGTATCAATCGGGCGGGAAGTTATCGATCGCATCTTGCCTGCCGGAGGTTTGCGCCGGGGCACGCTCGTGGAATGGTTGGCTGCGGAGCCCGGAAGCGGCGCAACGACCCTGGCCCTCGACGCCGCCCGCTCGGCTGCAGGCGACGGCCGGCCGATCGTCGTCGTCGATCGACGCGGCTGGTTTTATCCTCCTGCGTTATCAGCAGATTGGCCGCTGGAGCGATTGCTCGTGGTCCGTTGTCGCCGCGACGACGAGGCCTTTTGGGCTTGCGATCAAGCGCTGCGGACCTCGGGCGTCGGCGCCGTGCTTACGCAATGCGACGCCGTCGACGAACGCCGCTTGCGCTGTTGGCAACTTGCGGCCGAGCAAAGCGGCGCGGTGGGGCTCGTGGTGCGACACATGGCTCGTCAGCCCGAGGCTTGCTTCAGTGATTTGCGGTTGCTGGTCGTTCCCTCGTGCGCCGTCGGGGGGCGGCGCGTTTCTCTCACGTTGCTCCGCGCTCGGCAGGGACGTCCCGGCGCGATGGTCGAGGTGTCCCTCGATGCCCATGCGCATACTTTGCCTCCGTCTACGGCTTCGTTCGGACGAAGAATCGCCGGGGCGTGAACGAACGCGTGCTCCTCAACACGCCGTACCCGATGCGGCGCTGCGCGCTCGCTTGGCCGACGATGTCGAAGAGTTCAGCCCGCTCATCGGCTGGGTCGGCGCGGGAGAAGCGGCTTCGCTCTGTTTAGACGTCGGCCCGACGGCGCACGGCTTCGGCGGCGAAACGGCGCTGCTGGAGCGCTTGCGCGCCTGGGCGGAGCGCCGCCGACTGCTCGGCACGATCGCGTTGGCCGACACGCTCGGCGCGGCGTGGGGCGTAGCGCATTTCGGCTTCCACGACGAGCCGATTGCTTGGCGTTGCCGTGTCGTTCCGCCCGGTCGACAAGCGGCGGCGCTGGCGGCGTTGCCCGTCGCCGCGCTGCGCCTTTCATTCAGCACTACGGCTTTGTTGCAAGAATTAGGGTTGGCACGCATCGGGCCGCTCTTGCCGCTGCCGCGCGAAGCGTTGGCCGAGCGTTTTCCACCGGAACTTCTGCTGCGTATCGACCAAGCGCTCGGCAACATGCCGGAACTTTTCGCCGCGCATCGCCCGTCGCCGTTGTGGGAAGCCAAGCTCGCCTGGGAAGGGGGCGTCACGAACGCCGAACCGCTCGTGGCCGCGTGGCGAAGCCTGCTGCCGCAGTTGCTCGCGCCGCTTCGCCAACGAGGGCGCGGCATTACGCGATTGCTGGCCGAGCAAATCGGCGAATCGTATACGCTCCGCCGATTCGTCGTGGGCCTGTTGCGCCCCACGCTCGACGCCAATCACTTGCTCGGCCTGTTGCAGTTGCGACTGGAAACGGAACGGCTGCGCGAGCCGATCGTCGGTACCCGCTTAGCGGTTCTGGAAGAGACGCCGCTCGCCGTGCAGCAGCAAGTGCTCTTTGCCGACTTGGCCCCGCCGGTCGAATCACAAGCGTGGGCCGTGCTCGTCGAACGGCTCTCCGGCCGCCTAGGCCATGAAGCGGTCGTGCGCGTGCGGGCCCGCGCCGATCATCAGCCCGAACGCGCTTGGCAAGCCGTCCCCTGGTTGCAACCGCGCGAAACCAGCGGGCCGACCGCCGGACCGTTGAAAGCCTCGCCTTTGCGCAAGCGGTCCGCGTCGCGCAAAGCGACCCCTGAGGCCGATTCGGAACCGTCGCACAAGTTGCCGCGTCCGACCTTGCTGCTGCCGCGCCCGCAACCGATTCGCGTTTTCGCCGTGGCTCCGCAAGGGCATCCGCATCGTTTCGAAAGCGGCGGCCGAGAGCGGCAAGTAGTCGAGAGTTGGGGCCCCGAGCGATTGGAAACCGGCTGGTGGCGCGGGCCGAGTCTACGTCGCGACTACTTCCGCGTGCTCATCGCCGACGGCCGACGGTGCTGGCTCTTTCGCGAACTCCGCACCGGGCGCTGGTTTCTGCACGGCTGGTTCGATTAGTTCCGTCGAGATGGCCCATGCTCCGTTACGCCGAACTTCACTGCCTGAGCAACTTCTCGTTTCTCCGTGCGGCTTCGCATCCGGACGAACTAGTGGCGCGCGCGGCCGAACTGGGCTACACGGCGTTGGCCGTCACCGATCGGCATAGCCTGGCAGGCGTAGTGGAAGCGCACGCCGCGGCGAAAGAAGCAAAGCTGAAATTACTGATCGGCGCGGAGATACATCCGAGCGACGCCCCGAGCATGGTGCTTTTGGCGACCGATCGGGCCGCGTACGGCCGATTGGCGCGGCTGCTCACGCTCGGCAAATCGCGCGCTCCGAAAGGCGAGTGCCGTTTAACCTTCGCCGACTTGGCGACCTACGGCGAGGGGTTGCTGGCTTGCCTCTTTGCCGATCCCGCCGCGCAAACGCCGCCGACCGCCCGGCAACTCTCGGCCTACCGCGAACTGTTCGGCGATCGGGCCTATCTGCTGGCCGAGACGCATTGCGGGCCCGACGATTTAGCATGGTTTGCCGGGCTGCGTGAGTTGTCGCGTCGCGCGAAGGTACCGCTCGCGGCGGCCGGCGGCGTTTATTACCACGCGCCTCAGCGTAGGCCGCTGCAGGACGTACTCACGGCCGTTCGCCTCGGTCGTCCGGTGGCCGAGTGCGGCCGAGCGCTCTTTGCCAACGCCGAGCGGCATCTGCACGCGCTCGATGAATTAAACCTCCTCTATCACCCGCTCCCCGGCGCGATCGCCCGTTCGGCGGAAGTCGCCGACCGTTGCCGGTTTTCTCTCGACGAACTTCGCTACGAGTATC
>CAZWDN010000416.1:0-4372 GCA_964633125.1 uncultured Pirellula sp.
TAGAAGCCATGGCCACGGTCGCAAAAGCCCCCGCGCACAAAGCCCCCGAAGTTCGCCAGACGGAATGCTTCATCGGCGGACGATGGACCCCGAGCCGGAGCGGCAAGACGTTTGAAACGTTGAACCCGGCGACGGAAGCCGTCATCGCCCAAGTGGCCGAAGGAGACGCCGCGGACATCGACGACGCCGTAAAGGCCGCCCGCAAGGCGATCGAACAAGGACCTTGGTCGAAGATGGACGCGCGCGATCGCGGTCGCCTGATTCACAAACTCGCCGACTTGATGGAAGCCGAACTCGACGACCTGGCCGCGCTCGAATCGCTCGACAACGGCAAGCCGATTCGCGACGCGAAGGCCGCCGACCTGCCGCTGGCCATCGATTGCTTGCGGTATTACGCCGGCTATGCCGACAAGATTCACGGCCAGACCATTCCCGTGCGCGGCAACTACTTCACCTACACGCGCAAGGAACCGGTCGGTGTCGTCGGGCAAATCATCCCGTGGAACTTCCCAATCCTCATGGTGGCCTGGAAGTGGGGCCCCGCGCTCGCCACCGGTTGCACCATCGTCATGAAGCCGGCGGAGCAGACGCCGCTCACCTGCTTGCGCCTGGCCCGGCTGGCGCAGAAGGCCGGCATCCCCGACGGCGTCATCAACGTCGTCCCCGGCTTCGGCCCGACGGCCGGCGCCGCACTCGTCAAGCATCCGGGCGTCGACAAGATTGCGTTCACCGGCTCGACCGAAGTCGGCAAGATCATCATGCGTGACGCCGCCGCGACGATGAAACGCGTGACGCTCGAACTCGGCGGCAAGAGCCCGAACATCGTCTTCGACGATTGCGATCTCGACGCGGCCGTCGCCGGTTCGCACTTCGGCTTGTACTTCAACCAAGGGCAATGCTGCTGCGCGGGCAGCCGACTATTCGTGCAAGAAAAAGTCCACGACAAGTTCGTCGATAAGATCGTGGCGATCAACAAGACCCGCAAACTAGGCGACCCGCTCGACATGGCGACGGAGCAGGGCCCGCAAGTCGATCGTGAACAGTTCGACAAGATCATGGGCTACATCGAATGCGGCAAGAAGGAAGGTGCCGGCCTGCTCAGCGGCGGACACCGCTTCGGCGATCGCGGCTTCTACATCGAGCCGACTCTCTTCACCGGGGTTTCCGACGACATGACGATCGCCAAGGAAGAAATCTTCGGCCCGGTGATGTCGATCTTGAAGTTCAAAGATCTCGACGAAATAGGGGCCCGCGCCAACAACACGACGTACGGTCTCGCGGCGGCCGTGTGGACGCGCGACGTACAGAAGGCGCACGGCCTAGCGGCCAAGCTCCGCGCCGGAACGGTATGGGTCAACTGCTACGACGTCTTCGACGCGGCGGCGCCGTTCGGCGGCTTCAAAATGTCGGGCCTCGGCCGAGAACTCGGCGAAGCGGCCTTGTCGAACTACCTGGAAACCAAGACCGTGACCGTGAACTTGGGCTAGTTTAAGCCCCAATTACTTTTACTTTGGATGCTGCTTGTCTCAACTAGGAGTCGCCCGCCATGCGTGGTTTGCGCATTGTCGCTTGCTTCACCGTTCTGATCGTCGTCCCGTTTGCTCAGGCGGCGGACGACGGCGCCGCTCCCAAGCTCAAGGCCCTCGTCGTCGACGGCCAGAACAACCACAATTGGCAAGGCACCACGCCGGTCATGCAGAAGTATCTGCAGGACTCCGGCCGGTTCACGGTCGAGGTCGCCACGTCGCCCGCAAAGGGGCAAGACATGTCCGGTTTCAAGCCGGAGTTTAAGAAGTTCGACGTCGTCGTCCTCAACTACAACGGCGATCTTTGGTCCAAAGAAACGCAGCAAGCGCTGGTCGACTACGTACAAGCCGGCGGCGGCCTGGCCGTGATTCACGCCGCCAATAATTCGTTCTCCGGTTGGCCGGAATACAACCGTATGATCGGGCTGGGCGGTTGGGGCGGCCGCAACGAAAAGAGCGGGCCGTACATTCGCTTCCGCGACGGCAAGATCGTCCGCGACGAATCCGCCGGCCCCGGCGGTCATCACGGCAAGCAACATCCGTTTCAGGTAGTCGTACGCAACGGCGAACATCCGATCACGAAAGGGATGCCGACGACTTGGATGCACGCGCAAGACGAACTCTACGACAAGCTGCGCGGTCCGGCGGAAGCGATCGACGTGCTGGCCACGGCCTACGCCGACCCCGCGACCGGCGGCAGCGGAGAACATGAGCCGATGATCTTCACGGTGACCTACGGCAAGGGACGCGTCTTCCACACGCCCTTGGGGCACAGCCCGGAGACGATGCATTGCGCCGGCTTCATCACGACGCTGCTCCGCGGTTGCGAATGGGCGGCGACGGGCGACGTGAAGTCGAGCGAGGTGCCGAAAGACTTTCCCAAGCCCGACGCCGTGAGCATCCGTGGCGGCCGGTTTGAGTAAGTCAGGCGATCGTCATTGCGCATCCTTCTCCCCTCGCGGGAGAAGGTGCCCGACAAGGGCGGATGAGGGGCGATTGCCGTCAATCGAGCTCGATAGGGTTGTCCCTAAATCCGCACGATAATCCGCTGCCGCCAGAGCCACAGACAGACGAGCCAAAACGCCGCGAGCACGGCCAGGCTTTCGTAGACCGGCTGATACGGGTCGGCCGCACCGCCGAACAGCGCGGGACTGTACGATCGGCCTGTTTGACTGGAAAGCCAATCCGTGAAATAGGCGTACGGCACGCTCAGGTGTGTGTAGAGCACTCGCAACGTCCACGGCTTCAATAGTTGCGCCAGCATGTAAACGACGATCGAGTTCATACCGACGATCGCCAGCGGCCATGCCAAACGCCGCCATCCCCAGTGATCGAACACCAAGTAGAACAACGCCAGCATCCAAATCACCAGCCCCCCGGAAGCCAGCGCCCAACTCGGCGTCCAGATGCGTTTAACGATCGGACAGACGCCCGCAAAATGCAACGCCGCGCCGAGCGCCAAACAACCTGCGCCCGCGGCCATCATCACCACGATCTTTCGGCCCGAACTGCGCGACTTATCGCGCAGCAACTCGCCGATCATGAGTCCCAGCAGCATCGTGGCGATCGCCGGGACGAAGTTGAGCGTCGCATAGCCGCCGGCGTTGAATTGAAAGCGGCCCTTTTGCTTGCCGGCTTCGACGCGCGCGGCGTACGCTTCGTCGGTCTCCCCTTCGGCGCGCCGCGCCGGCGGCGTGCGGGGAAACTTGTTCAACAAGTCGCGATCGACGCTCGCCGCGAAGTTCGTATTCTTCGACCAATGCCCGCGGATACCAGGCAGAACGTACTCGTCGCGATCCTTGTCGTTCAACACGCCGACGCTCGCATAGTCGAAACCTTCGGCGGGGAGCGGGTGTTGAAAGAACGCGTACCAAGTGCCCGCCAAAAGCAGCGCGATCGCGACGCCTTGCACCCAGACGCCGCGATTGACGAACAGAAAGACAAACCAGTAGCCCAAGCCGATCTGCGCGAGCACGTTCGCGAATGAATAGACCGTGTACGGCTCCTTACCGCCGTCGGGATTGTTGAGAAACACGCCGAGCGCGACGAGTACGACGCAACGCACGAGCGTATGGAGCAAGCGTGAGAAATAGGAATCGCCGCGAGCCGCGCGGCGCGCGAACGAATAGGGCAACGCCGCGCCGACCATGAACATGAACGCCGGTTGTATTAGGTCCCAAAACGCGCCTCCTTGCCAGAGCACGTGCTCAAACTGTCCGGAGAAGAAGCGCACGACGCGGTACTCGCGCGATTCTTCCGTGAGTCCGGCCGCCGAGAGTCGAGTGAATACTCGGGCGAGACCGAAGCCGGCCGAAGCCATCATGAGCATGATGAAGCCGCGATACGCGTCGAGCGACGCGAGCCTCGGCTCTTTCAATTCCGCCGGAATACCCGCCGGCTGCTTCGGCGCTTCCGGCTTTAAGGGAATCGTCGCGGCCGTCGGCTTAGGCGAAGCCTGAGCAGGCGCCGGCGTCGCTCCGCCGGGCTTTTGCGATGCGGCCGGCATGAGCGGCTTACCTTTGTCAAACCCGGCGGGTCGAAGCGGATCGTGCGCCATGGAAAAGCTTCTCGCGAGCGTAAAAATCATGAGCAATGCGATGGGGAGCGAGCGCTAGAGTAGCGCTTGATTCGTACGCCGGCAAGAACGAACCGCGTCTTACGGGTGCTTTGACAACGATTCCGCGACTTTCTACAATCAAAAATTCACGGTGCGGCTTCGTCGCAGGTGTTTTTCCTCTCCGCGTCGTCGCGATGGGAAACCCTGCCCAACGCCGCATCCATCGATCGTTCGGGGCGGTAGCTCAGTTGGGAGAGCGCTGCGTTCGCAATGCAGAGGTCGAGGGTTC
>CAZWDN010000417.1:0-4361 GCA_964633125.1 uncultured Pirellula sp.
CCTCGACGACGCCGTCGAAATTGCCGATCGGCTGATGGTTGTGTACGACGAGGGCCAAGCGAAGCGACGGAGTCATGGCGCATCCATGCGACGGAGAGCGGGACAGGCATGAGTTCCACTCTCATACCTGGCGGCGAAGATTCGCGCGGCCGGAATGATACCTCCGCCGGCGGCGGGGGACCAAGAGCAGACCGATGCCGGCAGTGACGGCAGGCACTTTCCGGAGGGCGTTCCCTACAGATCAAGACAGCTCACCCCAGGCGCAGCAGAGCAGGGCGGCCGTTTCGATCCGGAGAATGCGGTTCCCCAGTGCCAGCCCGCGCCAGCCGGCCGCCAGGGCCGCCGACTCTTCCGCGGGCGAGAAACCTCCCTCGGGCCCGATCAGGAACACGGCCGGCGCGTCGGCCGAGGCCGCGGCTTCGCGCGCCAGCTCGGCCAACGAAAGCGCCGCGCCGGGCTGCGCCAAACAATGCAACGAGCCCGGCCGCTCGCGGGCGACGAGCGCCGCCACGTCGCACGGTTCCGCGATCTCCATCAATACGTTCCGTCCGCATTGCTTCGAGGCCTCGATCACGGCCCGCCGCAGCTTCGCGCAGGTGCCGGCGTCGGGCTCCACCACGGCCCGCTCCGTGTGCAGCGGCACCAACCGGGCCGCCCCCATTTCCACGGCCTTCTCGACGAGCCACTTCTGCCGATCGCCGCGCGGCAGCGCCGTGCAGAGCGTAATGCTGCGGCGCATCTCGCGATCGACCAGGCGACGCTCGACGACTTCCAGCGACGTTTCCCGCTTGCCGACCTGGGTGACGCGCGCGAGGAACTCGGCGCCGCTGCCGTCGAACAAAACAACTTCCGCCCCCGCCTTAAGCCGCATCACGTGCGCCAAATGATGCGCCTCGGCATCCCCGAGCACGGCGCTCGGCCCGGTGATCGGCGTTTCGACGAAGTAGCGGTGAGTCATGAGGGGAGTAGCTAGTTGCTAGTAGCTGGTAGCTAGTGAAGAGAGAAGAGAAGAGCGCCGCCGTCGTCGTTTCCGCACTAGCTACTAGCAACTAGCTACTAGCTAATGATCGGCAACGATCACAATTTGTCATGGCGACCGACAAAGTTTACCGATTAGGAAGACGATACGGAACGGTCCCACGTTACGCCGCTCCTTCGTAGATACTTCCGAGGCCTAATCTGCAATGAGTTCCGGTACGATGTCTCGCCAAGCTAAGAAGTCGAATTCCCGCCCGCTGGTTCGCACGCCTTCGCACGAAGAAGCCTTCGCGCGGCTGCAATTTCTCGTCGAACACGGGGCACGGCTCGGCTTGTTGCTCGGCGAATCGGGCAGCGGCAAGTCGACCCTGCTGGAGACCGTGCACCAAGACCTGCGCCGCGCTTCGTGCCTGACGGCGCTGGTGAACATCGCCGGACTGGAACCGGAAGAACTCCTGTGGTCCATCGCCGTCAAACTGCAAACGCCGGTCGAACACCATTGGAACTTGTTTCAGTTGTGGCGCGCGCTCAATGACCGCCTCACCGAATTGCGGTTCTTGCGCGAGCAAGCGGTCGTGCTCATCGACGACGTCGGGTTGGCATCGAGCGACACGCTCTTGCATCTCTATCGCTTGGCCAAGTGCGACGCGGCCGGCGACGCGCGGCTGTCGATCATTCTCAGCGGCACGCCCGACGCCGTCGTGCGCTTGGGTCGGCATCTCCTGGACCTCGTGGAACTCAAAGTCGAGTTGCCGGCGTGGAGCGTCGCGGAAGCCAAGGCCCTCATCGAAGCGAGCGCCGCCGACGGTCGGGCGGTGCGCTTTTCCGCCGTCGCCGTCGAACGCTTGCATGCGCTTTCCGGCGGATTGCCTCGTTCGATTCTGCGACTCGCCGAACTGTCGCGCTTGGCCGCCTCGGGCTCGGCGGGCGATCTGGTCGACGCCGAAATGGTCGAGAGCGTTTGCGACGAACTCGCGGTCCACAGCCGGGCAGGCTAGCGAATCGCTCGGGCGAACGCGGCCGGCCGGGCGCCGGGCTGCCCTGGCGTCGAGGAGGCGGACGAGTACAATCTAGCGCTGGATTTGCCGGAACTCTTGTGACTCGTTCGCCCCGAGGCTCGTGTGCCCCCTTCGACCGACGTATCGCCCGCGACCGTAGACGATGCCGCGCCGCCGATTCGGCTGCGCGATCCGGCCTTCGCGGGCATCTTGGCGTGGCTGCTGCCGGGCGCCGGCCATTGGTACCAGGGCCGCCGCACGAAGGCCCTGATCTTCTTCTTCTGCATCATGGGCACGTTCACCTACGGGCTCTGGCTCGGCGGCGGTCGAGTCGTGTATGCCGCCTGGGGTAAGTCGGGCGAAGAAAAGCGACTGCCGTACCTCTGCCAGATCGGCACCGGCGCCATTGCCTTGCCCGCGTTGTGGCAGGCGCAGCGCTACGGCATGGAAGGCTTTCGCCGGACCATGCAAACCAAAGAGAACGACGGCACGCGCACCTTCGGCGAGTGGTTTATGGCGCCGCCGGTGCTCAAGGTCGACGTCAACCACCGCCCGATGGCCGAACTCGATTATCTCAATTACAAGCTGAACCGCCGGTTCGAGCTCGGCACCGTCTATACGATGGTCGCCGGACTTTTGAACCTGCTGGTGATCTTCGACGCCATCGGCGGCCCCGCCTACGGCAACGCCTCGGCGCGCCCGCCGCGGCGCGAACCGGAACCTCCCGCGCCGCCGGGCTAGTCGCCCGCGTCGCGCGTCGTCCGCCGCTTCGCTTCCCATTTACCGATCGCTCGCCATGAACTCTCTCGTACCGCTCTTCGCCGCTCGTTTGAATGAGCTGTGGTACGCGCTGCCGCTCATCGTGGCGATCAGCATCGTCTATGCCGGCACGCGCTACGAACATGCCGACGACATTCTCATCGGCTCGTTCCGTTCGATCGTCTGGATCTGCGGATTCATGTCGACGATTCTCGTCTTGCTCTGGCTCGTCGGGCTCATGGTGTAGAGGCGTACGCTCCGCATGACTTCGCTCCTCGCACGCCGGAACGTCGCTGGGTGCGTCGGCGCGTTCGTCGCCCTCGGCTCGTGCCTGCTCGCCGCCGGGGCAATCGCCGCGCCGCTCGATACGCTCGAATCACAGACGCCGCGCACCGTCGCAGCGCTCGAAACGGTCGATGCCGCGAAGCTCCAACAGGCGGCGGCCCTCGTCGACGAGTGGGTCTTTCAAAACACGCTGCTGACGAACGAGCGTCGCGGTCCGTCGCCGCCGGCGGTCTTGCGCACGGCGCTAGAGGCTAAGGCGCGCGTCGACGCCTTGCTCGATCAAGTGCTCGCCCTGCGCACCGGCATCGTGACGATCGCCGCCGAACCGCCCGACGATCCGGCCCGACGCCAAGCGGCCCGCGGCTTCTTGCGCGCCGCCGCGGCGCTGATCGATCTTTCCGGCCGGCTGCGCTATCTGCAAAACGACGTCGTGCGCGGGGCCCGAGCGCGGACGGCCGACGCCGGCTCGCGGCACCAATTGGCGCAAATCTTTCTGCAAGCGAAAAGCACCGTCGGCGCGACGCAATCCGCCGACGATCTATTCGCGTTTCCCGGCCAAACCGGCTACCACGAGACGATTCTCCGATTGATCGCCGCCTCGGGCCAGTCGTCGCTCTTGCCGCACGTGGTGCGCTACCTCGACGACCCCGCACAGAGCGCTCCGATGCGGCTCTTCGCCGGCGAGATCATTCGCGTGATGGGCTTGCCGCAACCGCCCCGGCCGAATCCCGCGGAGGCATTGCCCGATCCGGCCGTGACGCCCGAGGAGTTTTATCAACTCGTCACGGCCATCGACCCCGCGTTGCTCGACGACGAAGGGCGCTCGCGCCGCGAGGCGCTCTTGCAGTGGAGCGACGAGCGACGAAAACGGGGCGTGACGGAAGACTCGTACCGGGTCGGCTCGTACGAAGTGCGCGCCGGCGACTGGCTGCTGATGCGCAATCCGTCGCCGTACAACCTGTTCACCGATCTTTCGCCGGGCCTGTTCACGCACGTCGGCATCGTGGCGACCGAAACCGGCGCCGACGGCATCCGCCGCTTCGTCATCGTCGACGTGCCGGAGCGCGGCGACCGCGTGCCGGCCGTGAACGTGGAAATCTATCTGGAACGAACGCTCCACTACTTCTTCCTGCGCGACGACGACCCGAAAGCCGCCGCCGCCATGGCTCGCGCGGCCGGGGAAGTGATCGACAACCCGTCGCAGTTTGATCTGAACTTCCGCAGCGATCGCGTGGAAAAGCTCGCGCACAAACCCTTGCGAGACGAGAAGGTACACACCTACTGCGCCGGGCTCTTGTTGCTCTGCGCGCTGCAAACCGACGTGGCCCGCGAAGAATACTT
>CAZWDN010000418.1:0-4361 GCA_964633125.1 uncultured Pirellula sp.
CTTCAATAGCGCCTCGTCTTGCCAATCGAAAGCGTATTTGCGAGCGGCGTCGCGGGGAATGCGTTGCATGGGAGGAAGGGGGCAGGGGTGAGGGGACAGGGGTCGGCAACGTTTATCGCACTACTTCGCGGACATGTTCTCAAGTTTCGGCTCTTTTGCTTTCAACTTCTTCGCAACTTCCGGTAAGAATTCTTCTCCCGGCTTCATCCATTCGGGCCCGGTTTTAGCAAGCTTCTTCGGACATTCTCTAATCAGACTGAGGCCGTCCTTCGGCGGTTTCGGTTCTTCGGTCCACCCCGTCTCGTCTTTCAATCCCAGCGGCCCGCCGAAGTACTTGTTGCCCTCGCAAGTCTGGTCGCCCGGCGTGCGGACTATGAACACCGGGCGATCTTCGGTGTCGACATAATTCTCTAGGATCGCCAAGCGAGACGGCGGAACAGTTTGTTTCGGCTGATCGTCGTCGGCATTGCCTATGACGAACGATTCATTGCAACGAATAAACGAGTTCAGCGAAATCTCGACGTCTTGCACCGGAAAGTAACCGTTGAGCGGTGAATGGGCGATTCCGTTCATCACGCTGATCGCGGCCCGAGTGTCGTCACCGGTCAGCTCATAGAAATAGTTTCCAGAAACCACATGTCGTTCCCCGATGATGCGCACACCACCGGTTCCTTTGCGGCCGTCACCGTAAAACTGGTTTCCGAGCACTTCCGCTTTATTGCCATGCCGTAAAGTCAGCGCGCCGGAGCAACCAACGAAGACATTGAAGTAGTACTGATTCTTGCTCGACTTATTAGAAATGATCTCTGCTTCACCGTCGCAGCGATAGAAGTAGTTGTTCTTGACAAAGGTCAACGAGTCTTGCAGCGACGTTTTGCTATCGCCGATGCGAATGATTTCGCCGCCGTTTTCGCCCAGCCGCTCGCGTGGGCCGAAAAAGTTGTTGAATATCAAATGTGCGTTAATCGGAGCATCTTCACCAAGCCAAACGACGAGCAGCGTTCCCTTACTGCGTTTTCCTTCAAACCGGCATCCAATCACCTCATTCTCGTCGCCATAGATCGACACGAACTTCCGTTCCTTATCCGGCATGTCGCCGATAATCGCACAATCTTCCAGCGCACAATGCTTCGCTAAGTTTTTCGAGTCGAAGCGAAACGAAACGACGTCTTCCTTGGCCGACGAGTCACGCCACAAGAGATCACGGGCCGTAAGACATACCCCGCCGATCCGCAGCCGACTCGTGCCGGTAAGCAAAACCTTACCCGGCGTTTGGGCTCGCAGTATGATGCGCTCGTCGCCCGTTCCTTCTCCGAGGAACGCGAGATCGACATCGCGCCATTCGCCGTCGGCCATGACGATTTCGTCGCCCGGCTGTGCGGCCTTCACGGCGGCGTCGAACTCGGCGACGTTCTTGACGAGGGTTTCTTTGGCGGCGGCCGAGGAGCACAACGTCGCGATGCAGATCAGCGCGCTCACGAAAATCCTTCCCCCCTTGCGGGAGCTGAGTTTACTGGCTTCCGCCCTTGCGGCCAGAAGCGGGCCCGCAGGGCGGATGAGGGGTAACGTCGCTGCGGTAAGCGGGCCGCATGAAGATGCCGCGTCACCCTCACCTGCCCTGCGGGCATCCTCTTCCAGTGGGAGAGGAGTTGTTTGCGTCGTCGTCGAAGCATCGCTCATCGCAAAAACTCTTTCCCGTCAATAAACACGCGTTGCACTTGGAGATCTTTGTCGAGCACGACGATGTCGGCCCGTTTGCCGGGGGTGAGGCTGCCGAGGTCGTGGTCGCGGCCGACGATGCGGGCCGGCGTCAGGCTCGCCATCCGCACGACTTCCCAGAGGGGCCGGCCGGTGAGTTCGAGGAACGTGCGAATCATGTGATCCATGCCGCGCACGCTCGAGGCGAGCGCCTTGCCGTCGGGCATTAGGCCGACTCCGTCGCGATGGATCAGCGGCTCGCCGCCGTCCAACGGGCCGATCATGTATTCTCCCTCGGGCATGTCGAGGGCCCGATTGCAATCGGTCACGAGCGCCAGGCGATCGGGGCCTTTGATCTTCAGCGCCAGTTGCAGGAGATCGGTGGAGAGATGCTTGCCGTCGGCGATCACTTCGGTCGTGAGCTCGTCGAAGTAGAGCGTCGCTTCGAGTAATCCGCCTTGCATCGGATAGGTTTGAAATTGTCGTAGGCGCGTCTTATCGCTCATCGCGCAGTAGAGATGATCGACGTGCCGCACGCCCCACGCCACGGCGTCGCGCATTTGTTCGAACGTGCACCAGGAGTGACCGGCGTTCAACCGCACGCCGCGCCGCACGCACGCCGCGGCAAACTCTTGTGCGCCGGGCAGCTCGGGCGCGACGGTCGCCGTGGCCAGCGCATCGGCGTAGTCGAGATACTCGGCGTATTCGCGCTCGATCGGCGGCCGAATCGCGCCGCCGGGATGCGCGCCGCGGGCCTCGTAGCGGAAGTAGGGGCCGTAGAAGTGGGCTCCCAACACGCGGGGCAGGCCCGCGTGTTGGTGTTCGGGGTTCATGGTTCGAGGTTCAGGGTTATTGGACGAACCGCTTTGAGAACCCTGAACCCTGAACTCCGAACCCTGAACAGCGGCACTCATAAAGTGCCGCGTGAGCGTAAGCACTTCCACGATCTGCTCATGCCGCGCGACGGTCGTCGTCGGCGTGAGGCTCGTCGTGCCGTGGGCGGCGTGTGCGCGCAGCGCGGTGGCGTAGCTTTCCGGGGTGCCGTCCATGAAGTCGGCGCCGAGGCCGCCGTGGACGTGAATGTCGACGAAGCCCGGCACGATGAAGCCGTCGCCGGCGTCGATGACGGTCGGTTGCGCGTCGCCGACGGATGTGAAGACCGAGCGACGATCGACGGCCGCGATCCGCGCGCTCTGCACGAGCACCGCGCCGTGTTGCAACACGTAGTCGGGTAACACGGTGTTGCCGGTAAACAAGAGCGGCGGGCTCGGCATGGCGACGACCTGGGCGAAGGGGCGAGACTCGGGGCAAGCGGCGGTGCGCGGCGATTATACGGGGATTTTTTGAGCGAAAATATAAGCCGATTGTAAATTGTTGACAATCTACAATCGGCCGGGTTACTGTGGCGGCAGTGCCGCATTCCTTCTTTTGTCGAGGTCCTCGATGTCGTCCCCCGTCGTGTATCGCACCATCCGCGAGCAGATCGTCGAGCAACTGCGCAACGAAGTGCTCTCCGGCGAAATCGCCGAAGGGGAATCGTTGCGCGAGCAGAAACTCGCGACCCGGTTCGGCGTGAGCCGCGGCCCGATTCGCGACGCGCTGCTGCAATTGACGCAAGAAGGTTTGCTCAGCGCCGAACCGAATCGGGGCGTGCGCGTCAGCGGCGGTCCGAGCTTGGCGATTCAACCGCTCGTGGTGGAAACGCGCCGGCGGATCGAACGCTTCGCGCTAGAGACGATTTTCGACGCGCTCACGGCCGAGGACCTGCGCAGCCTCGACGAGGTGCTGGCCCGCTTTAAGACGGCCTGCGAGCGCGGCGACATGAAGGAAGTGGTCGAGCGCGATTTGGCGCTGCACCGCTGGATCGTCGAGCGCGTCGGCGACGCCGATCTGACGGCGATGTGGCTGCAGGTGATCGTCCGGATGCGGCTGCGCTACACGCGTCATAAGTCGCTCCTGGATTCGTACCGCGAGCATAAACGCGTGGTCGACGCCCTGCGCAAGCGCGACCGCGCGGCAGCGATCGCGGCGCTGGAAGCGAATATCGTTTAATGATTCTTGTTACTTTTCGAGTCGCACGTTAGCCGCGACGCACAGCGGAGCGTTTCTTCTACTTTTCGGATTTGATTGCAAAATGAGAATTGCAAATTGCAAATGGCAAATCGTCGGTGCGGCCGCGGCGCTGTTGCTGGCGGGCGTGTGGACGCTTGCGGATGCCGACGAGCCGACGAAGCAATCGCCGGCGGCGGATGTTGCCGCAAAAACCGCAACGGCCGGCGAAGAACTATTCACCAAGACGATTGGTCCGCTCTTGCGCGATAAGTGTGCCCAGTGTCACGGCGCGGCCGACTTGCAAGAGGGAGGGCTCGACGTCACGAGCCGCGCTGCGCTCCTGCGCGGCGGGATGTCGGACCATAAGTCGCTGGTGCCCGGCCAGCCGGAAGAGAGCTTGCTGTATCTCGCGGCGACGCGCGAAGACCCCGACTTGGCGATGCCGCCGGATGAGAACGAGAAACTGTCGCCGGAGGAAGTCGGGGCAATTCGCGCCTGGATTGCGGCGGGCGCTCCGTGGGTGGAGAGCGCGCCCGCGGCAGCCGTGGCGGCGGCACCGTCGGCTTGGGATTTGTCGCACTCGCCCGACGGCGTGATGTTGCCGACCAGCG
>CAZWDN010000419.1:0-4347 GCA_964633125.1 uncultured Pirellula sp.
CCGTGATGATTACCGGCGATCATCCGGCGACGGCCCGAGCCATTGCGCGCGAATTGGGCATTCTCGACGATGGGCGAACCGGCGTGCTCACGGGCCGCCAACTCGACGGCCTCGACGAATCCGCGCTCGACGGGCAAGTCGAAGCGACCGCCGTGTATGCCCGCGTTTCGGCCGAGCACAAGTTGCGAATCATCCGGGCGTGGCGGCGTTGCGGCGGCGTTACGGCGATGACGGGCGACGGCGTGAACGACGCGCCGGCCGTGCAGGCCGCCGACATCGGCATCGCCATGGGCCGCACCGGCACCGACGTCACGAAAGCCGCCTCCGACATGGTGCTGATGGACGACAACTTCGCGACCATCGTCAACGCCGTGGAAGAAGGACGGGGGATTCTCGACAATATTAAGAAGGTGGTGCACTACCTGCTCGCCTGCAATGCGGGTGAGGTGCTCTTGATGTTCTTCGCGGCGCTGGCGGGCCTGCCCGTGCCTCTCACGGCGATCCAGATTCTGTGGATCAACTTAATTACCGACGGTCTGCCGGCGCTCGCCTTGGCGACCGAACCGCCGGAAGAAGACTTGATGCGGCGCAGACCTCGGGCCGTCGACGCCGCGCTGATTTCGCGCGGCCGGGTCGTCGAGATCCTGTTTCACGGATTATTGGTCGGCGGCATTTCGTTCGTCGCCTTTCTCGGTATGCTCCGGTTTTACCCCGGCGAGCCCGCCGCGGCGCGGGCCGTGACGTTTTGCGTCATCGCTTTCGTGCAGTTGTTCTATGCCCTCGCCTGTCGCAGCCGACGCCGGACCGTTTGGCAGCTTGGGCTCTTGACCAATCGCGCACTTGCCGGCGCTTTGGCGTTGTCCGGCGTATTGCAACTTGGCGCCGCGGCGCTGGCCGGAGAAACCCGCGTTTGGACCGATCCGCGCGTGTGGGCCCTGGGCGCGCTGGCGCTAGTGCCGCTGCTGGTTTGCGAACTGGTCAAATGGTTTCGGCGAGCGACATGGTCTCAAGTTCGGGCCGCAGCGCGCCCATAGGATCGGGCAGGATCGTGCCGGCGCGGTAAACGGCGCGCATGCGTGTTTCCGCCGCTCAGGACGACGGCGCTCGATGTGTATTCTTCGCCGCGTTCTTGCCAGATTTGCCCGGCCGGCCGACGGGCGGTTTACGGAAATCTGTATAGAATTTGGACGGCTGTTTGTTTTAATGGAACAACGGGCCGCAGGCCTGTTCCCGCCCCACGCATCCCGCCTTGCGAACGTATTTCATGATGACCACGCCCCTGCTGCGCTACGCCGCGCTGTTGAGTATCGGGTTTGCCGGCACGATTTCCGCCGCCGCCGCGGAACCGCTTTCGTTCAACCGTGACATTCGTCCGATCTTGGCCGAGGCCTGCTTCCATTGCCACGGCCCCGACCCCGGTTCGCGCAAGGCCGACCTGCGACTCGATCGCGAAGAGAGCCTGTTCGCGAAAGACCATCCGCTCGTCGTGCGCGGCAAGCCGGAGGCGAGCGAACTCTACAAGCGCGTGACGTCGAGCGACGCCGACTTGGTCATGCCGCCGCCGGACGCGCATAAGCAACTGAAGCCCGAGCAGCGGGCCCTGCTCGGTCGCTGGATCGCCGAGGGGGCGAAGTGGCAAGCGCATTGGTCGTTCATTGCGCCGGAGCGTCCCGCGTTTCCGTCCGTGAAGCAGACCGCGTGGGTTCGCAATCCGATCGACCGCTTTCTCTTGGCGCGCATCGAAGCCGCCGGGTTGCAACCGGCGGCGGAAGCGGAACCGGCCGCGTTGTGTCGGCGCGTGTTTCTCGACCTCACCGGATTGCCGCCGACGCCGGCGGAACTCGAACTTTATCTCAACGACGCCGGCGCCGATCGCTACGAGCGCCTCGTCGAGCGCTTGCTCGCGTCGCCGCGCTACGGCGAACATCGGGGCCGCTACTGGCTGGATGCGGCCCGCTACGCCGACACGCACGGTTTGCACTTCGACAACTATCGCGAGATGTGGCCCTATCGCGATTGGGTCGTCGCGGCGTTCAATCGCAATCAGCCGTTCGATCAGTTTACGATCGAGCAATTTGCCGGCGACTTGCTGGAGAACCCGACGGTCGAGCAGCGGATTGCCACCGGCTTTCATCGCTGCAACATGACGACCAACGAAGGGGGCACGATCGCCGACGAGAACCTGGCGAACTACGCCCGCGATCGCGTGGAGACCACGAGTTGGGTGTGGCTCGGGCTCACGGCGAACTGCGCCGTGTGCCACGACCACAAGTTCGATCCGATCACGATGCGCGATTTCTATTCGATGAGCGCGTTCTTCCGCAACACGACGCAAGGCTCGCACGACGGCAACATCAAAGACACGAAGCCGGTGCTCTACTTGCCCGGCGCGATGGATGCGCCGCGCTACAACGCGCTCCCGGGCGAACTCGCGGCGGCGCGGGCGGCCGTGGCGAAGCGGCGCGGCGAGGCCGTGAAACTTTCCGAAGCGTGGCAAGCCGGCGTTCAGCCGAACGACATCGATCTCGGGTCGACGGGACTCGTCGTCGGCGCACCGCTTGCCGGCGGCGCGTTGCCGAAAGGCGTCGCGACGACCGAACCGCTCGCGTGGCGGCCCGACGGCAAGTTCGGCTCCGCGCCGGTTCTGCCGGCCGACGGCCTTGTGGAACTCGGCGATACGGCCGATTTCGCAATCGATCAACCGTTCAGCGCCGCGCTCTGGGTTCGCCCTTCGGCCACGCTCAACGACGGCGTGCTCCTGGCCCGCTCGCCGACGAAGGGGGCCGGGCCCGGCTGGGAACTGTCGCTCTTTCAAGGCGGCAAGCTGCAACTCGTCGTCAACTCCCCCGTGGCGAAGAGTTCGATCCGCATCATCTCGCGTCGGCCCGAAGCCAAGCCGGGCGCTTGGGTTCACGTCGCCGCGACGTACGACGGCTCCGGCGGCGTCAACGGTCTGCAACTCTACGTGAACGGCGCCCCGCTGGCCGACGCGAATCGCACCGGTACGAAACTAGAAGCGGCCCCGGCCGACCCGAAGGCGAAGCCCGACGCCAAGACCTCGCCCGTGAAGACCGCCGGCATGTTGCGGCTCGGCAGCCGCGCCGCGAGCGCCGGCTTGCTGGCAGGCGGCGCGCTGCAAGACGTACGCGTCTACGCCCGGCGTCTCCCCGCCGGCGATTTGAAAACCTTGTCGCAATTGCCCGCCGTGCGCGCGGCCGCGGCGGTGCCGCCGGCCAAGCGTAACGCGCAGCACAAAGAACGGCTCACCACGTTCTTTTTGGAGAACCTCGATCCGCCGTACGTCGCCGCCGGCGTGCAAGTTACCAAGCTCGAAGACGAGCAGCGCGCGATCGAGGCCCGCTCGACGATCACGCACGTGCAAGAAGAAAAGATGAACTCGCCGGCGATGGCCAACATTCTCGTGCGCGGCCAGTACGACAAGCTCGGCGAGCAAGTGACGCCGACCGTCTTCGCGGCTCTCTCGCCTCTGCCGGCCGGCGCGCAGCAAAACCGGCTCGGCCTCGCGAAGTGGCTCGTCGATCCGAAGAACCCGCTGCCGGCGCGGGTCACTATGAATCGCTTCTGGCAGGAAGTGTTCGGCACGGGCCTCGTGAAAACGTCGGAAGATTTCGGCATCATGGGCGAGTTGCCGAGCCATCCGGAGTTGCTCGATTGGCTGGCCGTCGAGTTCCGCGAAAGCGGTTGGGACGTGAAGCACATGTTCCGCCTGATGGTCACGTCGAACGCCTATCGGCAATCGGCCGCGACCACCCCGGAGAAACTCGCCAAGGATCGCGACAATCGGCTGCTCGCCCGCGGCCCGCGCTTTCGCATGGATGCCGAAATGATTCGCGACTACGCGCTGGCCATGAGCGGCGAACTTTCCGGCCGTATGGGCGGCCCGAGCGTACGGCCGTATCAACCGGAAGGGATTTGGGACGTCGTCGGCCTGCCCGGCGGCAACACGCGCGACTATAAGCAAGACGCGGGGGACAACCTGTATCGCCGGAGCATGTACACGTTCCTCAAGCGGATGGCGCCGCCGCCGAATATGGAAACGTTCAACGCCCCGGCCCGCGAGCTGAGTTGCTTGCGCCGCGACCGAACCAACACGCCGCTGCAAGCGCTGGTGACGCTCAACGATCCGACGTTCGTGGAAGCTTCCCGCAATACGGCTCAGCAAGTGTTGCGCGCCGCGGCCGACGATCCTGCCCGGGCCTTGGATCTCGCGGCCGAGCGTATTCTTTGCCGCGGGCTCCGGCCGGAAGAAACGAAAGTGTGGAACGCCGCACTGGCCGAACTTCTCAGCTATTACCACGCCCACGCGAGCGATGCGGCGGCGCTGAT
>CAZWDN010000420.1:0-4347 GCA_964633125.1 uncultured Pirellula sp.
CCGACCAGCCGCTGCACGATCGTCAGCGCCAGCAAAATCATCACCCCTTCGGCCAACGAACTGGCCCGAACCGCGGAAGGGGCGGGTGCTGAATTTGCGGATATTGCCGACGATGCCATGGCGACCACGTTGCTAGACCTTCGGCAGGCCCGCGAAAACGGGTCGGCCAGGCAAGTCTAGGTCGCGGGGAAGCGAATGCTGAAGGGAAGAATGCTGAATGCTGAGCAGGTGATGAAAGCCGTAAGGCCTGCTTTGTTCGGCATTCAGCATTCAAACTTCAGCATTATGCCTGCAGGCTCGTTTCCATCATCCGCAGCGCCGTCAGCAAGTTGCCCTGCGTCCAGAGCAGCGGGGTTTGATCGACCGGCACGTATTTGCCGTTTTCCAAGTAATACGACTCCGGGCAACGGAGTCCGCCGAAGCGGGAGTCGTCGCTCGTGAGATGGGCCAACGAGCGATTGAGGTATTCGGTTTGCAGCTTGAGATCGGCCGGCGAGCGCGATTGTTGAAACCGCCTGCCGTATGCGGCGGAGAGTATCGGATCGAAGATGCACCACTGCGCTTCTTCACCTTCGCGCAACAAGGCGTCGCGGCCGCTGAGGTCGTCGCTGTAGTCGGCCGAGCGCGCTTCGGCGGCGAGCTTCGTTTTGTAATCGGCGCACCAGTACGAATCGCCCCGGTAGCGACGGATGCCGACGTCTCCTTGCAGGTCGCGCACCACGAGCTCGATGATCTTGTCGGCGGTCGGGCCGTCGACGATCTCCAACGGGTAGATCAAAAATAAGAGCGCGGCGTCCGCTTCGCGACGCTTCGTCGGGTCGGGATGCGGGCATTCGTGCGGCAGCGCCGTAAGCAACGTCTCGCGCCCTTGTTCCACGAGTTTGTGTAAGCGGGCCCGCGTCAGCGTTTGCTTGCCGAACGTGAGTTCGCCGTCGACGAGCGGCGAATCGTAGAGGGCCGAGAGCGCCGTGAGACCGGCGAGCGCCGTGCCGATGCTCGACGAACTTTGCTTGCGCGTCTCTTCCCAGTGGCCGCTGTCTTCATCGGTCCGGTAGTCGATCTTTTCCAGGAACAGCGCCATGCCGGCGAGCACTTCGCGGAGCGTCGCGTCGAGCGGCAGGGCCTTTTGCGCCACGAGCTTCGAGGCGATCCAGAGGAAATAGCCGAGGGCGTCGTTCTGAGCGTGAGCCCAACGTTCGTCGATTTCGGCCACCTTGTGACCGTCGAAACGGATGTGCGGCCGGTGCATCGGGTCGCTCGCGTCGTTCTCGCCGTCGAGCACGGCCTGGATGCGCTTGCGTTGCGTCGCGAGAAACTTGGCCAGACCGCCGACGACGGCGGCCGCGGCATCCGGCCGGCCGTCGACCGAGTGGGCGTGCGCAACATGGGCATTATCGCGCACCCAGATGCTGGCGTAGCCCGAGGGGTCGTCATGCGACACGTGGGCGGCGGGGTGCAGGCCGCTGGCGAGCGCGGGAAAGTGAAAGGTGCCCGCCTCGCGGAGGAACGTGGTGAGCCGACGGACGTCGTCGAGCGTGTATTGGTAGCGGAGGTAGTCGAGCAGTCGCGGGTTATAGATCCGGAGCATGAAAGCGATCGAGGCGAGGGGTTTCGGGATCGAAAGGGGCGGCAAAACTAGCAATTTAGCCGATCGACGACAATCCGACCTCGTGGGAGCATAAATTCTCGGAAACCCATGGGATAAATCCCGCTTGGCGGAGTCTTTATTATGACGAGTAGGCAGGCGGCGGTCGGCATGAAGAAAAGCACGGCGCGTCGTTGGACAAGTTGAAATCGCCGTAAGCAAACGAATTCCAATCCCCCTCTGCCCACCGCCGCCCGCCTACTGCCGACTATTCCCATGCCTATCGCTCCCGAGCAACTTGCCGCCTTGGTCACTCGCTATGCGGGGCCGTTGGCGCTGTATGCGCGGCAATGGTGCGACGCCGCGGAGGGGCACGGGCCCGACGATGTGGTGCAGGAAGCGTTCGTGCAACTCGCGCGACAAGCCGATCCGCCGGACGATCCGCCGGCGTGGCTTTATCGCACGGTGCGCAACGGCGCGCTTTCGGCGCGGCGTTCGTTTTGGCGACGTCGCAAACGCGAGCAAGCCGCGGCGTCGGCGCGGCCGGAGTGGTTTCAGCCGACGGAAGAATCACAACTCGACGCCGCCACGGCCGCCGCGGCGCTCGAGGGACTTCAGAACGACCTGCGCGAAACGGTGACGGCGCATCTGTGGGGCGGACTCACGTTCGAACAAATCGCCGGCCTGACGGGCGTGACCTCAAGCACGGCCCACCGGCGCTATAAGCAAGGCCTAGAACAACTGCGAGCACGATTGGAGCGCCCATGCACGAACACGAACCCCTAACGCCGGAACTGCAAGCCCTGGAAGCGCGCTTGGCCGGCCTCGCGCCGACGGCCGGCATCGACCGCGACAAGTTGATGTACGAAGCCGGCCGCGCGGCGGTCGCCGGGCCGCAATCAGCTGGGCGTCGCGCGGCTTGGCTCGCGGCAACGTCGCTCGTCGCCGCCGCGGCGCTGATCGTCGGACGTTGGACGGCGCCGCAGGCTTCCATCGAGGCGCCAACGATCGCCGTGGTCGAATCCCCGACCGGGGCACCAGCGGATGTCTTACTCGACGACCGTCTGTCCGCTCCCGACAGCTATGCCCAATTACGCCGAAGTCTTCATTCAGAGGCTTTAGCGTGGGTCGATCGTGCGCCGCGCAATGAGTCGCCCCGTTCGTCCGCTTCACGAAATGCCTTGTTGCAAGAACTGTTGAACTAGCTTTTCCCCGTCGCCACTCGACTCTCGGAATCACTGATATGAGACGCTTTCTACTCCTCGTCGCGGCTTTGTCGGTCGTCATTCCTACGCAGGCGTCGGCCGCCGACGAGGGAACGATTCGGCTGACGATCACGCAGGCCGTCGAACCGCTGCCGGCCTTGAAGTATCAGTTGCTGCCGAAGTTCATCGATCGTCGTCCCGGTAATGCGGCGTTGCGGTATACGAAAGCGATGCTCGACTACCGGCCGGAAGCGAAAGTCGACACACAGGTCGATGCGTGGCTGAAACTCCCGTTCGCGGAGTTTGCGAAGCGCGAAACGCTCGATGCCGTTCGCAATTCGCATCAGATGTACAAGGCTTCCGAGGTCGATCATGTCACGGTCGTTCCCTATGTTATCGACGACCTCCGCGCCGCCTCGCGGCTGGAGTCGTGCGATTGGGAGTTGCCGATTCGTGAGCAGTTGGTGTTCTCCGTCAAGCTCCCCGAGGTGCAGGAGATGCGGCGCATGGGGCGTTATGTCGCCTTGCGCGCCCGCTTGGAATTGGCGGAGAAAAGATACGCCGAGGCCGTCGATACGCTCGCCGTCGGCTACATGATGGCCCGGCACGTTGCGCAGGGACCGACGTTGGTCAACGGGCTCGTCGGCGTCGCCGTGGCCGCGATGATGGATCGCGTGATGCTCGACGTCGCTCAATCGCCCGATGCGCCGAGCTTGTATTGGGCGCTCGCATTTCAGCCTCGGCCGCTCATCGATCCGCGGCCGGGCTTGGAAATGGAATTGGCTGCGCTACCGCTCAGTTTTCCCGGACTGAGGGCCGCCGAGCGTTCCGACGAGGAATGGAAGGTCGCGGCGGTGCGGTTGGCCGGGGAGTTTGCGCGGATGTCGGGGATGGTGTCCGGTGAAGTTCGGTCGGCTGAATGGTGGGCGAATGCGGCGACTCAGGCGGCGTGGGTCGTTCAGGTCGCCGCGCGACGCGATTCGTTTAAAGCGTTCTTGGTGCGATGCGGCGTCGATCCGAAGGTGGTCGCAAACATGAACGACGCCCAGCTTTTCGTCGAGTTCAGTCGGCTCAAATACGAAGACTTGCGCGACGACATGTTCCGCTGGATGCTGCTGCCGTATCCCGAGGCTCGCCGCGGCATCGAAGCGGCCGAGCAGCGGTTGGCGAAGGCCAAGGCGGGCGGCGGCGACGATCAAGAGATCATTCCCTTTGCCGCGTTGCTGTTGCCGGCCGTGGCGCAAGTATCGAAGTCGTACGCTCGCGGCGAACGGCGGCTCGACGTCTTGCGGATCGTCGAAGGCCTACGGCTCCACGCGGCCAAGAACGACGGGCGACTCCCGAAGTCGCTCGCCGACGTACAGATCGTGCCGTTGCCGCAGGTCGACGCCGTCACCGGCCGGCCGTTTGAATACGTGCTCAAGAACGACATGGCCGTGCTCACGCTCCCGGAAGAACGGGGCACCGGCAGCAAGGACGCGCTGACGTACGAGCTCACGATCGCGAAGTAATCCCCCTTCTCCTTTCGGGAGCTTCATTGCGTTCTCACTTCCGGAG
>CAZWDN010000421.1:0-4336 GCA_964633125.1 uncultured Pirellula sp.
GGCCGCGGACCGCGGTGCGATACGATCATGTTCCCTTGCGAATCGATGGCGACGCCCGCCACGGCGCCGAGTTTTAAGCCGGCCGGAAGTGCGGGCGTGTAGTCCCGGTCGACTTCGTACTTTTCGGCCTTAATCGCCGCCGCAGGCAAGAGCGCCAGGCACAGTAAAACCAGACCCGCCCTGACGGCATCGAAAACGGTCATCGAACGATTCCTCGACAAATTCTGTTGTTTTCGGTTGGGAAACGAATGATGCGGAGAGCCGAAATATGCGACGCGTGACAACACGTCAAACTTGACTGATGTAATGCGCAGATGTACTCTGATTTTGCTTGGCTACCCTCCCCCTGATTCCGGCAATCGTCCCGCCTTCCGCCGGCATTTTCCTTCCCTAGCGTATCGTTGTCCGACGATCGCCGCATCCAGCATTCGCCAATGAGCTTCTTCTTGAAGTCGACCGTGCGCGTCTCTCCCGGCCGATGCCGGCTTCGGCTCGTACCGATGCTCGCCTTCCACTGCCTACTGGTAAGCAAGGCGACTGCGGCGACGCCCGCGGAAGGGGAAGCATTCTTTGAAAAGTCGATCCGGCCGGTGCTGGTCGAACGTTGTTACGAGTGTCATTCGGCGGATGCCGCCGCCAAGGGAAAACTCCAGGCAGGCTTATCGCTCGATACCAAGCAAGGGCTGTTGACCGGCGGCGAAAGCGGACCGGCGATCGTGCCCGGTGCGCCCGAGAAGAGCTTGCTCATCGGGGCGCTGAAATTCGAGTCGTATGAGATGCCCCCGACCGGCAAGCTGCCGGCGGCGGTGATCGCCGACTTCGTGAAATGGGTGGAAATGGGCGCCCCCGATCCGCGCAACACTACGGCGGCCCCCGCGCCGCGCCGCGCGGCATTTGCGATCAGCGAGGAAGACCGCCGACATTGGGCATTCCAACCGCTGCGCGATTCCGCCCCTCCGACGGTCCGCGAGAGCGATTGGGTACGCGACGACTTGGACCGCTATGTCCTGGCGGGCCTCGAACAGCGCGGGCTACCGCCGAGCACCGAAGCCGACAAATACGCGCTGTTGCGGCGCACGACGTTCGCGCTCACCGGACTGCCGCCGACTCCGGAGGAGATCGCCGAGTTCATCGCCGACGATCGGCTCGATGCTTTCGATAGGGTAGTAGATCGGCTGCTCGCCTCGCCGGAATTCGGCGTGCAATGGGGCCGACGATGGCTCGACGGCGTACGCTACGCGGATAGCGTCGATAAGTCGGGAGAATATCGCCGCTGGGTCGTACGCTCGTTTAATGAAGACCTTCCGTACGATGAGTTCGTCAAACTGCAAATTGCCGGCGATTTGATTCCTGCCGGCAAGAACGTACCGCCCGAGAGAATCCACGCGAGCGGCGCGTCTCTCGACGGAATCACGGCGACGGGCATGATGTCGTTAGCGGTTTGGGAGCAAGTCGGCCGCGATCTCGCCGTAGCCGAGATCGTCGATAGCCAGATCGATCTCGTCGGTCGGCAGTTGCTGGGGCTGACCTTGGCCTGCGCTCGTTGCCACGATCACAAGTTCGACCCGATTTCGACGCAAGACTATTATTCGCTCGCCGGCATTCTCTTCAGCAGCCATATCGCCACGGGCAAACTCATCGCAGACGATCGACTGGGCAACGAGTTGATTGAGATTCCGCTGCTCAACAAGAAGCAGGCGGCGAGGAACGTGGAACTCGACAAACGGATCGCCGGAACGGAGGAGAAGATTGCGGCCGTCGCCAAGAAGATTCCTCAAGCCGCGCGTCTGGCGGAGTTGAATCTTAAGATCGACGACCTCAACGCCCAAGTCGCCCGCACGACCGTCGCATCGACCAAAAAGAGCCTTGCCGATCAAGCCAACAAACTAGTCGAAGAACGCAAGAAGCTCTTGGCGGATCAACAGGCGAAGAACTGGGACAAGAATCCGCCCGATTTGCAGCAGATCACGGCGATGCGCGCCCAAATCGCGGAATTGCAGAAGTCGAAGATCACGGCTCCGCTCGCGGTTTCGATTGCCGAAGGGGGCGTGCCGGGCAGCAATCGCGAGAAGATCGGCGATGCACCGGTGTACCTACGCGGCGAGTATCAGCGGCCCGGACCGATCGCGCCTCGTCGCTTTCCGGTGATCCTTGCCGGCGAGAAACAAGCTCCGCTCGGTACGCGAACCGCTCAAAGCGGCCGCCGCGAATTGGCCGAGTGGATCGTCTCGGCCGATAATCCGCTGACGGCGCGCGTGATGGTCAATCGCATCTGGCAGCAAATGATCGGTCGCGGGCTGGTGCGGTCGCCCGATAACTTCGGCCGACTGGGAGAACGCCCGACGCACCCCGAATTGCTCGATCATCTGTCGGTAAGATTCATTCGCTCCGGATGGTCGGTCAAGAGCCTCGTGCGCGATATCGCACTCTCGGCGACCTTCCGACAAGCGACCTTCGCCGCGCCGGAAGCAACTCGCGCCGACCCGGATAATTTGGCGATTTCACACATGAATCGCCGACGATTGACCTACGAAGAGCTGCGCGATTCGTTGCTTCAGTTGAGCAACCGTCTGGCGGAAGACGTCAACGCCGTGCAGCGCCCGACGACCGACGACGCCTGCCGACGAACGATGTTTGAGCCGCTCGATCGTCGCAAGACGGATGTGACCGCGGGAATTTTCGACGGCCCCGATTCGAAAGCGATCGTACCCGTGCGCACGGAATCGACGACGGCGCCGCAGGCTCTGTTCCTCATGAACAACACGCTGGCCGTCGATACGGCGAAGCGCTTGGCGGAACGCTTGACTCACGACGCACGAGACGCGACCGACTCGCAACGACTGGAACGCCTGTGGTTGCTGAGCTTCGGTCGGCCGCTCGAATCGCAAGAAGCGGAGATCGCACGATCGTTTATCCGCGCAAATTCTTGGGAACGGTTTATTCAGGCGCTCTTGGGAACCAACGAATTCGCGTATCTCGACTGATCCCGCGCCGTCATCTCGCGTAGGCAGCGACGCAAGTACGGAGAGTAAAGAAATATGACGACCAACCGAACTGCGAACAGCCGTCAGGCCGCCGGCCGGGAAGCCTGTGCGGGGATCGATCGACGACGGTTGCTCGCCCGACTGGCCGGCGGATTCGGCGGTGTCGGCTTGGCGGCGATGCTCGACGAAGCGGCCGCCGCCGACAAGTCGTCGTCTTCCGTTCGCCTTCCGCATCACGAACCGCGCGCCAAGCGCGTCATTTTTCTCTTCATGAACGGCGGACCTTCGCAGATCGACACGTTTGATCCGAAACCGGAATTGGCCCGCTGGGAAGGGAAGCGGCTTCCCGTCCTCGACCAAAATACGAACAAGCTGCTCGGCAAGCCGCGACCGTTGGGCAATGCCTTTCCGTCGCCTTGGAAGTTCGCCAAGTACGGCCGTTGCGGCATGGATGTGAGTGAATTGTTTCCGCACGTCGCCGAACATGCGGACGACCTGTGCTTGATCCGCTCGATGTGCTGCGACAGCTTTTTCCACGCCCAAGGGACGCTGGAAATGATGACCGGCAGCGGCCTGTTCCTGCGGCCGAACCTCGGGTCGTGGCTCACCTACGGGCTCGGAACCGAAAACAAAAACCTGCCCGGCTTCGTCGTCCTCGGCAATACGATGGGAGCCGTCGACCCGACGAAGGTATTCAGTTCGGCGTTTCTTCCGGCCGAGTTTCAAGGCACGCGGCTCACCGGCCTTGCCGACCCGATTCCCAACCTCAAATCGACGATCGACCCGAAGGAGCAGCGTGCTCAGCTCGACGTCATGCAGCAACTCAACTCGCTGCACCTGAGCCGACGCGCCGATACTTCGGCATTGAACGCCCGCATTGAAGCGTTTGAGCTGGCGTACCGGATGCAAACGGTCGCGTCCGAAGCGTTTGACGTTTCGCGAGAAACGGCGGCCACGCAGAGCCTGTACGGCGTCGGCGACCCGGCGACCGACGATTACGGTCGGCGCTGTCTGCTGGCGCGCCGTCTGGTCGAACGGGGCGTGCGCTGCGTCGTCGTAAACCATATCGACTGGGATCAACACAGCAATCTCGTCGCCGGGCACTCGAAAAACGCCCGCTCCGTCGACCGCCCGATCGCCGGCCTGTTGGCCGACCTGAAGCAACGCGGCTTGCTCGACGACACGCTCGTCATTTGGGGCGGTGAGTTCGGTCGCACGCCGAATACCGAAGGTAAAAACGGCCGCGATCACAACACGGCCGCCTTTAGCATGTGGCTCGCCGGCGGCGGCGTGAAACGCGGGCACATCCACGGCGAATCGGACGAATTCGGCGCGTACACGATTCGCGATCG
>CAZWDN010000422.1:0-4322 GCA_964633125.1 uncultured Pirellula sp.
CACCCGCCCGAGCCGGCCCGATGTCGATGTCGCTCGATGAATGGATCTGGCAACTTGAGGAGTCGTTTCCCAGTCGCACCGCCGACGCGAAACGCTTGCTCGAAAGCGTGCTCGCCCGGCTCGAAGGGGAAAACTGGTACCCGCACGACATCTTCGGCATCCACCTCGCTTTGGAAGAGGCGCTGGTCAACGCCGTGAAGCACGGCAATAAGTTCGACGAAGCGAAACAGGTCCACTTCGTCGTCCGGCTCTCGCCCGAAAAGCTCTACGTGCAGGTCCGCGACGAAGGCCCCGGCTTCAAGCTGGAAGAAGTGCCCGACTGCACCGAGGATGAAAACCTCGAAAAGTGTTCCGGCCGGGGCATCATGCTGATGCGCAACTTCATGTCGCGCGTCGACTACAACGAACACGGCAACATGGTCACGATGGAAAAGACCCGCAAGCGCGCCTAGCGCCGCCGGCGGCGGTCGTCTCAGCACCCGCCACTCGCCACGGACCACTTTTTCCGCCGCTTTCCTCGCCGATTTGCCCGCCGAATTGTCCGTAAAAGGCCCGCTCCAGGGCCCCATAACGGGCCTTGCCGCATTGGGCGGTTTCTATTATTCTTGGGAGTCTGCTACCTTCCCCGATAGCTCAGTTGGTAGAGCGCGCGACTGTTAATCGCAAGGTCCTAGGTTCGAGCCCTAGTCGGGGAGCTTTTGAGTATTTGAAACATCGCCAGGCCTCGCATTTCCCAGAGAAATGCGAGGCCTTTTTCGTGCGCCAACCTCGGCCGTGCGATGCAACCGATACATGGCAGCGTCGGATATTGCATCGCTACTTGGCTTTGGCCTGATCATGCGCTGGCACTGCTGCGGTAGCCCAGAATTGCAAACTGGGGTTATAAGAGGCCGTGGCCTTTTGCCCGTTCGCTCCATTGGGCCGCCGAGGGAGCGACGGTGAACGTGGCGATGGTCACGTTGCGCCGGTCCGTAAAGGGGCGTCGCCGAGCGCGCAGGAACGACCGATGTGCGGGGCGTTCGGAGCGATCACAATCGGTTGTGGTTTCAGCCTCTCGTGCGCCCAGTTTGCAAATCAAACTGGGCCGGCCGCGTGGGGCATGCCGGGCCTTGGTGTGAGCGCCCTACTTAGGCAGTTGACGACAAATGAACGATCGCATTCATTTGATTGACGCTAAGATAACCAACCCACGAAAGTTCGATCATGGTCGTATATTGAGACGGCCTTAACGGGAGATGGCAAGTGGTATCTTGGGCTAAGCCGTTTGCAGGTAAGCCTCGTATCACACGGCACGATGACGGTCGCCATTCCCTCGACGCGTACTGGAGTAAAACGCCGGAGCAACTGCTGGCTGAATTGCGGTCCTCAGCCGGCGGCCTCGGCCGCGACGAGGCCGAGCGACGTCTAGAGCAGTACGGGCCGAATTCAATCCAAGAGGGAAGCAGAACCTCGGCCCTCGGCTTGCTTCTCAACCAGTTCAAGAGCCCGCTCGTTTTGATTCTCGTCGTGGCGGCGATTATTTCCATCGTTGCGGGCGAATGGCCGGACGCGGCGATCGTGCTGGCGGTCGTGTTGGGAAGTACGACCTTGGGCTTCGCGCAGGAGTACCGGGCCGGCAACGCGATCGAGAAACTGCGTTCCAAAATCACGATCAAGTCGGACGTACTGCGCGACGGCCAACCTTCCGTGGTGCTATCCAAAGAGGTCGTGCCCGGCGACGTGATTTTGCTCTCCGCAGGCAGTTTGATTCCAGCCGACGGCGTCGTCCTCGAAGCGAACGACCTCTTTGTGAGCCAGGCGGTGCTCACCGGCGAAGTGTTTCCGATGGAAAAGAAGCCGGCGAAAGTAGAGCCCACTGCGAGTCTGATGGAGCGAGTCAACTGCGTATTCATGGGAACGAGCGTGCGCAGCGGGGCCGCTCGCGTGCTGATCGTACAAACGGCTAAGTCGACGGTATTCGGTCAGATTGCGGAGCGTCTCAAGTTGCGACCGCCCGAAACGGAATTTGAACGGGGAGTCCAGCGCTTCGGCTATCTACTCACACGAGTCATGTTGGTAATGGTGGTCGTCGTTTTGGCGGTGAATATCATTCGCCATAAGCCTCCCTTGGATTCGCTGCTCTTCGCACTCGCGCTTGCCGTGGGCCTGACGCCTGAACTCTTGCCGGCCATCATCAGTATTACGCTCGCACACGGCGCGCAGCAGATGGCGAAACGAGGCGTGATCGTACGCAGGTTGAACGCCATCGAGAACTTCGGCAGCATGGATGTGCTTTGCACCGATAAGACCGGCACGCTGACCGAGGGCGTCGTAATTCTTAAAGATGCGCTCGACGCTCAGGGAGAACCGTCGACCGAAGTGCTCCGCTACGCCTATCTCAACGCTCACCATCAAACCGGGTTGAACAATCCCTTGGATGAGGCCGTCAACGCTTCGGGTCGGCAAGCCGGCGCGGACATTAGCGGCGAACGGAAGATTGATGAGATCCCTTATGATTTTATTCGTAAACGACTGAGCGTGATCGTCGCCGATAAACAGGGCGCCCGCACCCTTATCACGAAAGGGGCGCTATCGCACGTTCTCGACATCTGCAGTTCCTTTCAGCGCGCCGGCGCGGCTTGCACGCTCGATGACGCCGGATGGGCCGAACTCAACGAGCGATATCGCCAATGGAGTTTGCAGGGATTCCGCGTACTCGGCGTGGCCGTGAAAGCGGTCGAGGTACGCACCGCGTCGTACTCTCGGAATGATGAAGTCGATTTGCAGTTTGTCGGCTTCCTGCTGTTCTTTGATCCTCCCAAGGTCGATGCCGCACAAGCGATCGTCGACCTCGGCAAACGCGGCGTGCAACTCAAGATCATCACCGGCGACAATCAGTTAGTGGCCCGGCACGTTGCGGAAGGGGTCGACCTGCCGATCGGCGGCCTGCTGACCGGAAGCGACCTGAACGGAATGGGAGATGAGGCACTTTGGCACGCCGCCGAACGCACTTCGATCTTTGCCGAAGTCGACCCCCATCAGAAGGAACGCATTATCCTGGCGTTGCAGAAGACCGGGCATGTTGTCGGCTATATGGGCGACGGCATTAATGACGCTCCGGCCCTGCACGCCGCCGACGTCGGCATCTCGGTAAACACGGCCGTGGACGTTGCGAAAGACGCTTCCGATTTGGTGCTGCTCGAAAACGATTTGGATATTCTGCGCGACGGTATCGACGAAGGGCGTCGGACGTTTGCCAATACGCTCAAGTACATTTTGACGACGATTAGCGCCAACTTCGGCAATATGTTCAGCATGGCCGCGGCGACGATGTTTCTGCCGTTTCTGCCGCTGCTCGCCTCGCAGATCCTACTGAACAACTTCTTGTCGGACATTCCCGGTACGACGATCGCCGGCGACAATGTCGATCCGGAATGGGTCTCGAAACCGCGTCGCTGGGACAACAAATTCATCAGCCGCTACATGGTCCTCTTCGGCTTAGTCAGCTCGATTTTCGATTTTCTGACCTTTGGGACGCTCCTGTACGTTTTTCATGCCAACGAGGAAGAATTTCGCACCGGCTGGTTCATCGAGTCGCTATTGACGGAGTTGGTGATCGCGCTGGTAGTGCGAACACGCCGGGTTTTCTTTCGTAGTCGTCCCGGCAAGCTTTTACTCGGGAGCACCATCGTCGTGATCGGCGTCACGCTCGTGTTACCCTATCTACCTTTCCATTCGCTACTGGGCTTCGTTCCGCTCCCCGCTCCACTGATGCTGTTGTTGATCGGACTAACGCTCATCTATGTGATAGTCGTCGAACTGGCGAAGAAGTACTTCTACGCACGAATTGAGAACAAGTTGTTCCTCGGCGATGATGGAAGGTAGCGCAAGAAGATCGCAAGCTCGAAGTTGGCGATGCTTCTTGCAATGCGGACAAGGCGATTCAAACCGGTATGGCATGGGCCACGTGTTTACGATGGCGAACTTGCTTCAATCACATCGAACGCGGGTGGCCCCGTTTGATTTGCAAACCGGGTGTATAAGAGGCCGTAGCCTTTTGCCCATGCGCGCCATTGAACGGCCGAAGGGGCGACGGAGAACATGCGTCCGTTGCCTTGCATCGCAATGACTCCGGTCGCTCACGCTCCCGGAAGCGCCTGCCCATTCGTCCCCCATCCCCTTCTCATCCCGAGTATCTCCCTTTCCTCCGTTGCGTTCTTCGCGCCATTGTGTCTTGGCGCGCACTCTGAGAAAATCGGGGGGTGGCCAAAAATCGCCTGGATTTTGGGCCGGCACATTCGGGATACTGACTCCTGAAATCGCGTTCGATCTCTGCTGCCTTG
>CAZWDN010000423.1:0-4306 GCA_964633125.1 uncultured Pirellula sp.
AGGCAAGAAGGACACCGCTTAATTCATTAAGCGGACAACACAACAGCCTCTACGGGACGGGGACGAGACCCGGTGCGTCGGCGTGCGGAAAGTAGCGTTCGGCAATGCAAGTTGTCGAGCGACGAAGTCCGAACGCCCGTGTTGTCCAACTTTTTTCGCGTCTCGGCAGGCCGTACGCCGACGCACGAACTTTTTTCCACAACGGAACTTTTAGTTCACGATGTTTGGCAATCCGTACCTAGTCGTCCGCGCTGTGCGGCGGACGACGATTGCGCGTTGCCGGAAATATCGTGAACCCAGCGGCGGACCGTCGCTAGGTTTCATTGCCGCCGGCGGTTTTCGGTTCGAGCTCGATGAAGCTGTCGAGCGCGGCCCGCAGTTCGGCTTCGCGGCGTTGGAATTCCTCGGCGGCGCACGTGAGCCGCACTTCGTAGCAGCGGCGGGCCGTGGCGAAGCGGCGTTCGACGATCACGACGTCGGTCGATCCGCGGCGCGTGCGGATCGTCGTTTCCAGGGCCTCGCGACCTCCTTGCGGCACGAGCTTCGCCGTGGTTTTCGCGGCCGCGTCTTTCCGCTTGACCAGCTCGGGCATTTCGGCGGCGAGTTGCTTCAGGTCGAGCGGTCGGGCGGGCGAAGCTTGCACGGCGAGGCTGTCGTTGAAGACGCCGTGCGCCGCGCCCGTGGCAAAGAAGAGCACGCGATCGCCGGCGCCGAAATTGGGCCGCCAACCGTCGGGAAGCTGGAGCCCGAAACGGAAATCGCGCTGCAGCCAGTGGCCGGTCGGCAATCGTTCGAGGGCGAGCTCCAGCGGCTTGAGTTCGGCTCCGGCGATCATCTCCTCGAAGTCGAGCACGTAGGAATCGAAATGAGCTTCGTCGGACGCGATGTCGAACGTGTAGAGCAGGCTCTCCCCTTGCAGGTAGACGCGCCGCTCGAAATACTGCCGCTGCTTCGCATCGACGTAGCTCCACTCGGCCGTGAGCCGGCGATGGAACTGCTCGACCAACTCCGGCGGGAACGCCGGCGGCTTGAGCTCGGCGAGTTCGATCTTGAGGAGCGTCTTCACGCCGGCCGTGGACGCGGCGGCGTCGGGCGCGGGAGCTTGCGCGAGCCTCGCGGCGGCGTCGCGAGCTTCCCGGTTGAGTTGTGCTTGGATCGCCTCGAGGCTGCCCGTACCCGGCGTGATGCGGCAAGAGACGTCGCCTGCTTCGGAGCGGCCGTCTTGCGGCGCGTGCAGCACGAAGGCCGTGTCGTCGCGCGCCCAATCGACGAGCTCCCAAGCCTGCGGCACCCGAACGCGCACGCCGAAGCGCGGCACGTCGACCTTGCGTTTGCCGTCGTCGGCGCCGCCGGCCGCGTCGCCGAGCAGGGCGAGCAGAGCGAACGGCGCCGCCAGGCGGAGCCAGGGAAAGGTGTGCGACATAGCGAGCGGGGCTGAAAAGCGGTTGCCAAGCGATACGGGTTGCATCATAACCCAGGCTTCACGAGGCGTCGAATCGGGCGGGCGGAACCATGTGGCGGCGGGCGGCGGAATATCTCGAGCGGAGGCTGCGGCGTCGGCGGCGGATTTTCGTCTACGAACATCTTACCGGCGGCGGCTTGCTGGACGACGATTGGGCGAAGCTCAAGCCGCTGGCGACCGAGGGGCTGGCGATGGTGACGGCGGTGATGGACGACTTGAGCCGCGTGCCGGAGGCGGACGCCGTGACGTTGGAAGATGCCCGACTGGCGATCGAGCGGCCGGCGGCGGTGCGCGGCCGGTATCGGGCCGTGGCGTCGGCGGCCGAGCGGGAGGCCCGGTTCGACGCCGAGGTGCGCCGGGCCGACGGCGTGCTGCTGATCGCCCCGGAAACCGACGGCATTCTCACGCGGCTGGCCCGGCGCGTGGAAGAACTCGGCGGCCGGCTGCTTTCGCCGTCGAGCGCATTCTGTGCGTGGGCGGCGGACAAATCGGCGGTGGCCGCGACCATGCTCGCCGCCGGAGCGCCGATGCCCGAGGGAGTGCGGCTCGGGCCGAGCGATGCTTGGCCGCGAAGTTTTTCGACGCCGGCGGTGCTCAAGCCGAACGACGGTTGCGGTTCGCAGGGGGTGCGCCGGCTCGACGACCTTGCGCGCGATGCTCGTTCGGGAACGGCGACGGTTTGGCGCTTGGAGCGGTTCGTGCCGGGCGAGGCCGCGAGCGTGCTGGTGCTCTTGGGACCGACGACGCGCGCGGTGCTCTGCGGGTTCACGCAGACGCTTTCCGACGACGGCACGTTGCAATACCTCGGCGGCTCGGGGCCGCTCGCTCCGAACCTGCAGCAACGCCTGGAGCGGCTCGTCGATCAGGTCTTCGAGCCGCTGCCGGACCGGCAAGGGTTCATCGGGCTCGACGTCGTGCTCGGACCGGCCGAAGACGGCTCGGCGGACTATTTGATCGAAGTGAACCCGCGGCTGACGACGTCGTACGCGGCGGCGCGAACGATGTATCGCACGAACCTGATGCAGTTGCTGCTCGACGTCCTCGACGGTCGGCCGGCGGAGTTGGCCGCGCGCATCGGCACGCTGCGCTTCGACAAGGAAGGGGCGGTCGACGGCTGCTGGGTCGACCAACGATCGCCGGCGACGCTATGAACGATCCATCCATAATCGCGGTGCTCGGGCTCGATATCGGCGGCGCGAATTTGAAGGCGTCGGACGGCGGCGACTATTCGCGCGCGGCGTACTACCCGCTGTGGAAGTCGCCGGCGGGATTGGCCGACGCGTTGTGCGGGCTCGTGGCCGATGCGCCCCCCTGCACCGCTTGGGCCGTGACGATGACGGGCGAGTTGGCCGATTGCTTCCGCACGAAGCGCGAGGGAGTCGCGGCGATTCTCGACGCGGTGGAAAGTGCGGCCGCGCGTTGTGCGATGCCGCCGCGCGTGCTCGTGTATCTGACGGATGGAACCTTCGTGACGCCCGCGGAAGCGCAGCGGCGCCCGCTTGCCGCGGCGGCTTCCAATTGGCACGCCTGGGCGGCGTTTACGGCCGGGCGCTTCGCCGAGTCGTGCGGATTATTGATCGATATCGGCTCGACGACGTGCGATCTCATCCCGTTCGCAGGCGGAGCGCCGACTGCGATCGGTCGCACCGATCCGGACCGTTTGGCGAGCGGCGAACTTGTCTATACGGGCGTGGTCCGTAGTCCCGTCTGTGCGCTGGTGCAGGCCTTGCCGTGGCGCGGGGCCGTGTGCGGCGTGGCGCAAGAGCTATTCGCGACGACGCTCGATGCCAACCTCGTGCTGGGCCTGCTTCCGGAAGACGCGGCCGACTGCAACACGGCCGACGGCCGGCCGGCGACGATTGAATTTGCTCGCGATCGCTTGGCCCGGTGCATCTGCGCGGATCGGGAATCGTTTAGCCGGGAAGATGCCCGTGCCGCGGCGGCGGAGATTCATGCGGCGCAACTTCGCTTGATCGGCGCGGCTTGGTCGCGCATCGCGGAGCGCGGCGCGTTGCCGGAGGTGGTCGTCGTCGGCGGGCAGGGAGAGTTTCTGGCTCGCGCGTTGTTGCGCGACGTCGGATTCGGCGGACGCGTGGTTTCACTGGCCGCGGAGTTGGGCGAGGAGGCTTCACGCGTCGGGCCGGCGTACGCATTGGCTCGTATGGCACGGGAGGAGGCCGGCGCATGGCGGAGCTAGGACGTCGTGTCGTGAAGCTGGGGGGCAGTCTGCTGGAGTGCGCCGACTTGGTCGAGCGCTGGAATGCATGGGTCGCCCGGCAAACGACGCGGCAAACGCTGCTCGTCGTCGGCGGCGGCGGCTTGGTCGACGTCGTCGGCGAGTTGCAGCAGTTGCATCCGCAGATCACCGATAAGGACGCTCATTGGCTGGCCGTTCGGGCGATGCAACTCAACGCGGAGATGATCGTGGGGCTGCTAAGCGAGGCGGAGTATGTCGTCGACGTGGAGGCGTTCGCGAATCGCCCGCGCGCCGCGGGGCTGTTCGTGGTCGACCCTTGGGGCTTTATGCAGGCCGATGCTCGCGGCGCATGTCCGCTCGCGGCGACATGGGACGTTTCGAGCGACTCGATCGCTGCGCGGCTGGCGGTTGTCGTGGGCGCGGAGGAGTTGGTGCTGTTAAAGTCGGCGCTGCCGGACGATGCGCGAAACCCGGGCGACTTTGTGGATGCGGCCTTTGCCGAGACGTCGCGAGATTTGAAGTCGGTCCGCTTTGTGAATCTGCGCGACGCGGCGTTTGCCGAGGCGTGTGCAAAAAAATAGCCGCGAGCTTAGGGCCCGCGGCTATCGTCGGTTTGCGGTTTGTCGAGGAGCGATTAATCCCACCAC
>CAZWDN010000424.1:0-4287 GCA_964633125.1 uncultured Pirellula sp.
TTGGCGGCGATCATCGCCGGCGTGAAGCATCCCGAGCGGCTCGGCGTCTGCATCGATACGTGCCACACCTACGCCGCCGGGTATCCGCTGGCCGAGCGGCAAGAATATGACGATACCTTCGGCGAACTCGATCGGATCGTCGGCCTCGACCGCGTTCGCGCCTTCCATCTGAACGACAGTAAGAAGGAACTCGGCTCGCGCGTCGATCGGCATGAACACATCGGCGAAGGGCATGTCGGTATCGATGCCTTCCGGCATTTAATGAACGATCCGCGTTTTCGGCAAATTCCGATGTACTTGGAAACTCCCAAGGGGGAGCGCGACGGCGAGGACCTCGACACGATCAACCTCCGTACGCTTCGCGAACTGGTCGGCGCCGACGCAACATCGAAGCCCGCCAAGCCGGCCAAATCCGTTAAGCCGAAGAAGTGACGGAACTCGGTGGTCGGCCGCCTATGCCGGTCGCGCGGGTCGCGAAGTCGCCCTGAAAAGTTTCATGGTCGAACCTTCGATGACGCCGATGCGTAGACTTTTGTGTCGGCGTGAAACTCGGGAAATGCGGGCTCCGGCCGCGAGGCGGTGAGCTTGCGAGGGAATAATTTGACCCTTCCCAACCGCCGGGTAGAATTAGGGCACATGCGGTTTTGCGCGACGCCTTGCGGCGTTTTTGTGGAATGCCGTGGTATTTTCAGTCGCTTCCGGCGGAGCAGAAGGTCGCAATGGCCTTAACGTACTTCAAACGCTACCGCATGGAGATCGACCTCAATAAGGTCGACTTTTCGCGGCATCGGTTGCCCGCCGGCTATCGTTTCGTGCCGTGGAGCCCGGCCCTGGTGGCCGCTCACGCCGAGGCGAAGTACCACAGTTTCCGCCATGAGATCGACGCCAACGTATTCTCCTGTCTGGGCGATTACGAGGGGTGCCGCCGGCTGATGGTCGAAATCAGCCGCAAAGAGGGCTTCCTCCCCGAAGCGACCTGGCTGATTGCGAAGCTCGACGAAGACACGCCGAGCGACCAGTTGATTCGCGGTCGATTTGACGCCGCCCAACTGAGCTTCGTCGGCACCGTGCAAGGAGTGGAAGATCGCTTCGGCTACGGGGCGATTCAGAACCTCGGCATCGTTCCCGAGCAACGCGGCCTGGGCCTCGGCAGCGTGCTGCTGCTCAAGGCGCTCGAAGGGTTCCGCCGCGCCGGCCTGAAGCGGGCCTTCCTGGAAGTGACGGCGCAAAACGAAGGGGCCGTGCGACTCTATCGCAAGCTCGGCTTCAATAAGGCCCGCACGGTCTACAAGGCCGTGGAACTGCTGGGCGTGCCGGTCCGCTAGCATGTGCCGCTCGTTGGCGTCTGCCGGCGGTTGCTATTTCATGCCGCCCTGAAGTGCGGATACCATGCCCTCGCCTCGGACGTGTCAGGGAGTGACGGCATATGCTCGGAGAACGGATTCGTAAATCTATCTGTGCGGCATGGTCGCGCCGGCGATTACTCGCGGGCGTTGCGGTATTGGCGATCGTCGGCTCGGCGCTGGGCTATGCCTGGGCCGTGGCGACGCCCAAAATCGGCGAACCGTTTCAACCGGCGACGGCCGCTTCCGGCGCGCCGCTCTGGAAGTTCGGCTTCGTCGGCGATACGCAACAGGCCGACGACGCGCTCGAACCGCTGATGGCGAAGTTTGAACGACAAGAAGTCGAGTTCGTCGTGCACTTGGGAGACATGGTCGACGAGTCGACCAGCGATTTGGAATGGGATCGCCTAGTCGACGCCGCGCTGAAGCATCGCGTGCGCCTGATGCCGGTCGTGGGGAACCACGACGTGCGTCGCGATTACGACGATGACGGGGCGATTCGCTTCCGGCAATACTTTCCGAACCTGCCGGGCACCTTCTATCACTTCCGCCACCGCGGGCTGAACTTCCTGATGCTCAACTCCGAGCGCTCGTTTGTGCCGGGGAGCGAACAGGCGAAGTTCTTGGATTTTCATTTGAAGCACAACCTGGGCACGGCCGTCGTTTGCCTGCATCGACCGACGTTCACGGCCGACACGCGTGATCGGCTGTCGATGTACTCGAAACGGCTTTGGCTGCATGGTGCGTTGAAGGAGACCGACGTCGTCGCGGTGTTCTCGGGCCACAATCATTACTACGACCGCACGAAGCCGCTTGACGGACTGACGTATATCGTGAGCGGCGGCGGCGGCGGGGCGCAGCGCGAAGCGCCGCCGGCCGGCGACTTCACGGCGACTCTCCAATCCGGCGCGATGCATTACGGCGTGGCGAGCGTGTACGAGGACCGAATCGTCGTCGAGGTGACGGCTTTGGACGACGACCGGCGTTTGGATGAATTCGTCCTGCCGCTGCGCCCGACCGCGCGCAAGCTTGGCGGCTACCACAACCGCCGCAGCATGGAACTTCCCCCGCTGGCGGAATTGCCGCAGTATCGCCGCGAAGTGCTCGAGGCGCGCCGCACCGACGGCCCGATGCCGCGCCCTTGGTGACGCTGCGACTTCGCAATCCCGCGGCAGCTCGGCTTTTCGCGGCGGTTCCGGCGGTTGCCTCGCGTGGGCCTGCCCGATACCCTTTCTACAGCCCCGACGGTTTGATCGCCCATTCAACAGAAGGCCCCTCCGTGGCAGATTCGCAACTCGCGCAGACGATCCATACGCACACGTTTCCCAACGGCTTGGTGTTGCTGGCCGAGCCGATGCGTTCGCTCGAGTCGGCGGCCTTCACGATTCGCGTTCCCGGCGGGTTTGTGAACGAGCCCGACGATCGCGGCGGCCTCGGCGTGATGACGATGGAGATGTCGCAACGCGGGGCCGGGGAGCGCGACAGCCGGCAGTTGGTCGACGACTTGGACAATCTGGGCGTTGAGCGGGGCGACTCCGTCGGCGACGCGCTGGCCGGCTACAGCGGCGCGACCCTTTCGAAGAATCTGCTGCCGGCATTGCGCATTTATGCCGACGTATTGCGGCGCGCGCACTTCCCGGCCGACGAATTGGAGCAGGCTCGCTTGGTGGCGCTGCAAGAACTGAGCGGCGTGGAAGACGAGCCTGGCCAAAAGACGATGCAGGAATTGCGACGGCTGCACTATCCGCATCCGTGGGGCCGCCGCAGCCAGGGGCAGCGCGAAGCCCTGGAGACGATCACGCTGCCGGAGATTCAGGACTACTACGCTCGCACGTTCCGCCCGAACGGCGCGATCATCAGCGTGGCGGGGCGCATCGATTGGCCCGCCGTGAAGGATGCGGTCGGCGAGATGTTCGCCGATTGGCCCGCCGTCGACGCGGCGCCGCTCGTCGAGAAGCCCCGCACGGTGCGGCGCGGGCATCTGATGAACGAGTCGAATCAAACGCACATCGCCATTGCGTACGATAGCGTTCCCTATTGCCACCCCGACTATTTCCAAGCCTGGGGAGCCGTCGGCGTATTGAGCGGCGGCATGAGCTCACGGCTCTTCACGGAAGTGCGTGAAAAGCGCGGGCTTTGCTATACCGTGTACGCGTCGCAAACGACGCTCAAGGATCGTGGGGCCGTGCTGTGTTACTCCGGCACCACGGCCGAGCGAGCTCAGGAAACGCTCGACGTGATGCTGGGCGAACTCGTGCGTTTGGCCGAAGGTATTGAAGACCACGAACTCACGCGGCTGAAAGCCCGCATTAAAAGCGGGCTCATCATGCAGCAAGAGTCGAGTTCCTCGCGAAGTTCGTCCATGGCCCGCGATTGGTACTTGCTCGGCCGGGTGCGGACGCTTGACGAGGTGAGCGAGCAGGTCGACGCCTTGTCGGCCGCTTCGATCAATGCCTATTTGAAACGGAATCCGCCGCGCGATTTTACGATTGTCACGCTCGGCCAGAAGCCTTTGGAGGTGCCCGGTGCAGTTTCGTAAGCACGTGCTGGATAACGGTCTGCAGATCATCGCGGAGTGCAATCCGGACGCGCGCAGCATTTCGATCGGTTACTTTGTTCGCACCGGCGCACGCGACGAAACCGACGAAGTGGCCGGCGTGAGCCATTTCCTCGAACACATGATGTTCAAAGGAACGCCCACGCGCACGGCCGAGCAAGTGAACCTGGAGTTCGATCAACTCGGCGCCGACTACAACGCCTTCACCAGCGAAGAGCAGACGGTTTACTACGCGTCGGTCTTGCCCGAATACCAATCGCGGACCGTGGAGCTGTTGTCGGACATGCTGCGGCCGTCGTTGCGCAGTGAAGATTTCGACACGGAAAAGAAGGTGATTGTCGAAGAGATTCGCATGTATCTCGACCAGCCGCCGTACGGCGCCGACGA
>CAZWDN010000425.1:0-4285 GCA_964633125.1 uncultured Pirellula sp.
GAGCCGGCCGTGCTGATCATGTCGTCGAACATGAAGCAGACTTTCCCTTCGACCGACGAGCCGATGATGTTCTCTTGTTTCGTGTTTTCCGCGCTGGAGCGGCGTTTGTCGACGATCGCCAAGCGCGCCCCCATCCGCTTCGCATGGCCTAGAGCGCGCTTGATGCTCCCTTCGTCAGGGCTGACGACGACGATGTCGTCCGGCGCGAAATCCATTTGGCGGAAGTGGTCGTTGAGTACCGGCGCGGCGTACAAGTGGTCGACCGGAAGATCGAAGAAGCCTTGGATTTGAGCGGCATGCAGGTCCATCGTCAGCACGCGATTCGCTCCGGCCCGCTCGATGATGTTGGCGACCAGCTTGGCCGTGATCGGGACGCGGCCTTCGTCTTTGCGATCTTGCCGGGCATAGCCGAAGTAGGGAATAACGACGGTCACGCGTTCGGCGCTGGCCCGCTTGCAACTGTCGATCATCACGAGCAGTTCCATCAAGCTTTCATTGACCGGCGCACAGGTACTCTGGACCAGAAAAATGTCGCGGCCCCGCACGTTTTCTTCGAGCTTGCAGGAGATTTCGCTGTCGGGAAAGCTGGTCAGCGAGATATTGCCGGGGGGCACGCCGAGGTAGTCGCAAATGCGCGCCGTGAGCGTGGGATTGGAGCGGCCGCTGAAAATCTTGAGGTCGGTCATGAAGTTCTTCGAACGTGCTGGGGTGCTAAGTGCCGCGTACTTGATTGACTTGCCCCGCAGCGCGAGCGAGGGGACTCTTCGACGACGATCTATTTCGTTCGCATGGCCGCTTCGACGATCGCCAATTCGTCGACGGTGTTAATGCTCAGGGTTTCCGACGGCGTCAGCACCGGCAACGCCTCGACGACGCGACCGGCCCGCCGCAGATTGCCCGGGCAGTCGGTAATATAATACTCTTTCTGGGCGTTGTCGGCACGTAGCTCGCCGAGGGCCGAGAGCAGGTCGCCGGCCGCGAAAACGTAGCAACTCATATTCACTTCGGTGATTTGTCGCTCGACGGGCGTGGCGTCTTTTTCTTCGACGATGGCCGCGAATTTGCCGGCGGCGTCGCGCACGATGCGTCCCAGGCCGAACGGATTCTCCTTATGGGCCGTGCCGAGCATGCAGGCGGCGTCGAGTTTATCGCGCTCGGCCAACAGCGCGCGGATCGACTCGGCGCGCACCAGCGGCGAATCGCCGGTGACGATCACGACCGGCCCGGTTTGTTCGGTAAGTTCGTCGCGGCAAACCATCACGGCGTGCCCCGTGCCGAGCCGTTCGCGTTGTTCGACAAACGTCAGGCCGGGCCGCCCGGCCAAGTGTTCGCGAACTAAGTCGGCCCGATAGCCGACGACGACGATCACGCGCTCGATCTTGGCCTCGGCCAGCATGTCGAGCACGTAGTCGATCATCGGCCGGCCGCAAACGGGCACCAGCACCTTAGGCAGGTCCGATTTCATCCGCGTGCCTTGGCCGGCCGCCAAGACGATGGCACAAGTTCCGTTCATCAGAGTGCGCGACCTCCGTTGTCTGCCATGGCCCGTCGAGAGTGACTATCTTGCCAAGCACGGCGCAACGCGACCAGGGGGCAGACGGCTTTTCCAGGCGCGACCTCGATCGTCGCTCCGGCGGCGCTAGTTGACGCTAAAGTCCGGCGGCCACGGGGTGCCGCCGTCTCCCGGTTCGCGGGCTTTCGTCGGCAGGCCGGCCATGAGCGTGAGCAGCTTCCGACAGCGGCGGTCGACGTCGGGCTCGCTCAAAAGCGCGTCTTTGGCGTCGATCGGAATCTGCATCGTGTAGCCGGCCAAGTCGGTGAGCATGCCGAGCGAGACTTCCGTGGAAAGCAAGTCTTCTAAGTGCTGATGCACTTCCGGCACGTTCGGCAGGAACTTCCGGAACGCTTCGAGAAGCTTGTGCTGTAATGCCGGACGTTCGGCCGCCGTAGTCACGGGGTAGAGGTCGTCGATGATCTCTACCGTGGCTTCGCGAAACGGCTTATCCGGGGGAAACTCGCTGACGATTCGCACCCGTCGCAAGCCTGCGAGCAGGATATTGTAACGCCCGTCTTCCACTTGCTGGTGCGTGACGACGCGCCCTAAGCACGCGGCGGGGCGCAGCCGCGGGCGACCCTCATAATCTTTCTCCCAGCCCGGCGCGAGCACCGCCATGGCGATCAATCGGTCGTCGGCCAGCGATTCTTCGAGCAGTGCCCGATACCGCGGTTCAAACACATGTAGCGGTTGCAGCACGTGCGGAAACATCACGAGGTTGGGCAAGGGAAACAGCCGAGCCTTGCCGGAGAAAGTCGAGGGATCGAAGGCGAGTGCGTTTTCAGGCATAACCGGCGAGCGTCGTGGACGAACGTTGAGATCGTCGCCCCGCGGATTCGCGCACGTTCACGCGGCCGGCGGCGGATCAAGGTGAATTTCCGGAATTGTATCCGGAACAATCTCGATTTGCGGATAATCTTCGGCCGCGGCGATCACTTCGGCGAAGCAGATTTTCATTTCCGCCAAGAATTTATCGAGGTCGAGCCCCATGTACTTCGGGCGATACGGCTCCAAATAGCCGCAACTGCCGAAATACACCTTCTTCGCTCCCCGAATGTTGCCGTTGCCGAAATGATGCAGCGCCACGGCGGCCTGAATCAGTCCTTGGAGAAACTTGCGGGCCGGTCCGAAGTCTTCCTGCCACAGTTCTTCCCAAGCCTCATGGCTCTCGAAAAACTCGCAAGTATTGAAAAACTCGATCCCCTTGAGATACAAGGGATCGTAGGCGGTCGATTCCATACGGACTCTTGGTGAGACGAGAAAGCTCGCGATTCGGCCGAGCCTAACACTCGGTGTGAAAATGGTCAAACATGCGGTCTCGCCGTTCGCTTGACACTCCCGGGGCGTCGCGGAGAATAATCGCTTGCTCGCGGAATGCCGCGACGTACGCTTCCGCACTCCGGGGTCAACCAGTGGCCGCTACCGCCGCCGCCAAACGTCGGGCTCTGGATGTCGTCGAGGAGCTCGCGCGGTTGTATCCCGATGCCGAGTGCGCCCTGCACTATTCGTCGCCGCTGGAGTTGCTGGTCGCCGTGATTCTCTCGGCCCAATGCACCGACGAACGGGTGAACATCGTCACCCGCGACCTTTTTCGCCGCTATCGCACGGCCGCCGACTATGCGCAGGCCCCGCTCGCGGAACTCGAGCAAGCGATCCGCAGTACCGGCTTCTATCGGAACAAGGCCAAGAACATTCAGGGCTGCTGTCGGGCCCTCGTCGAAAAGCACGGCGGAGAGGTGCCGGAGACGTTGCCGGAACTCGTCGCGCTCGACGGCGTCGGCCGCAAAACGGCCAACGTCGTGCTCGGCACGGCCTTCGGCATTCCGTCGGGCGTGGTCGTCGATACGCATGTAACGCGGCTTTCCAATCGCCTCGGCCTCACCAAACACCGTGCCGACGCGGTCAAAATCGAGCACGACCTGGCCGCGCTGTTGCCGCCGGAAGAATGGATCAACTTCAGCCATCGGCTGATTTGGCACGGCCGGCGGGTTTGCATTGCGCGCAAGCCGCGCTGCGAGGCGTGCGGGCTGGCGGACATCTGTCCGAAAGTCGGAGTCGTGAAGAAGTCGCCGGCGGCGAAGTCCGCCTCGGCGAAAGGTACGAAGTCGATGCCGAAGAAAAAGTCTAAGGCCCTCGCGGGCAAGGGAAGCCGACGATGATTCTTTCAGGCCAAGAGATTCGCAGTCAGTTGGGGGGCAATATCGTCATCGATCCGTACGATGAACGAAATCTCAATCCCAACAGCTACAACCTCACGCTGCATGAAGAGCTGATGACCTATGAAGAGGTCGTGCTCGACATGAAGAAGGCCAACCGCGTGCGCCGGCTGACCATTCCGCCGGAAGGGTTGGTATTGAGTCCGCACCAACTTTACTTGGGGCGCACGGTCGAGCGGACCGAGACGTACGATCTGGTGCCGATGATCGAAGGGCGTTCGTCGATCGGCCGGCTGGGCCTATTCGTTCATGTAACCGCCGGTTTCGGCGACGTCGGCTTCCGCGGCTTCTGGACGTTGGAAATGTTCGCCGTGCAGCCGGTGCGCATCTACGCGGGGGTGCCGATCTGCCAGATTTTCTATCATCAGATCCTCGGCGATCACACGAACTACGAGAGCGACAAGTACCAAAACAACCGCGACATCCAGCCGAGCCTGCTCTTCAAAGAACTGAACCCGGAATGCGAAGGCGACCCGCAATTGAAGCTCGATTTCGGCATCGAGCGCTCGCACGC
>CAZWDN010000426.1:0-4282 GCA_964633125.1 uncultured Pirellula sp.
GTGCTGGCCCGCGCCGCGACCGGCCAGAAGATGTCGGTCTACACGTCCGTCATCAACGGGCCGAAGCTGCCGGATGAAATCGAAGGCCCCGAGGAGATGCACGTCGTCTTTCTCGACAACGGCCGGTCGCGCATTCTCGAAGGGCCGCTGCGCGAAAGCCTATTCTGTATTCGCTGCGGCGCGTGCCTGAACGCGTGCCCGATTTACCGCAATATCGGCGGCCATGCCTACGGCGGCGTTTACTCCGGTCCGATCGGCGCGATCATCACGCCGCTTTACGACGGGCTCACGGCGAATCACCACCTGCCGCACGCGTCGAGCCTTTGCGGCGCCTGCCAAGCGGCGTGCCCCGTGAAGATTGCGATTCCGGAGATGCTGATCCGGCTGCGCGATCAACTTCATGCCGAGCCGGGCGAACTCGGTTGGGCCGAAGGAAAGGCCTACGGGTTCTGGGCCCGCAGCATGCGCGTGCCGTGGCTTTATCGACTCGGCACCTGGCTCGCGACGCGTACCGTCGGACGGCTCCACAAGAACGGCTGGATTCGTAAACTTCCCGGTGCATTGCACGGCTGGACGAAGTCGCGTGATTTTCCCGCGCCGGCCGCCGAGCGGTTTCGCGATTGGTGGAAGCGGGAGGGGGACGTATGAGTCGCGAATCGTTTCTGGCCCGCGTTCGTACGGCCGCCGCCGCCGGGCGCGCGTATCGCGTGCATGCGCAGCCGGGCCTGACGCCGGAGTCGGGCCGTGCCGCGCACGGCGCCGATTTGGTCGCTGAGTTCGTCGCCGAGGTTACCAAGGCGGGCGGACGTCCCGTCGTCGTGCGCAGCCCTGAAGAAGCGCAACGGCAACTGGTCGATCTGTTTCGCCTATACGAGCCGCGCAGCGCCCTTTGCTGGCGGCATCCGGTGCTCGAAAGGCTGCAGTTGGCCGAGTTCTTGCCGTCGCACGGCATCGAGCGCGTCGACTACGCCGTGCTTTCCCCCGAAGATTTTGACCGACGTCGCGGCAGAATTCTCGCCGCCGACATCGGCATTACCTCGGCGGATTGCGCCGTCGCGGAAACCGGATCGCTCGTCATGGCCCACGCGGCGGGCTTCGAACGGGTTGCCAGCCTGTTGCCGCCGGTGTTCGTAGCGGTCGTCGAGCGCGCTCAGATTGTGCCGGATTTGTTCGACGTCGTCGCGCACTTCGGCGGCCGGCTTCCCGATCGGTTGCCGAGCAACGTCACGTTCATCACCGGCCCCAGCAAAACGGGCGACATCGAATCAAAGCTGGTTACCGGCGTTCACGGGCCCGGTAAGTGGCATGTGATCGTGATCGACCCGCAATAGCGTCGGTCGCATTACGGCGTCGCATCGCGTCGGCTAATCGTTCAGGCCGTTGCGATATTTGACAATGCACCACAGGGCGCGGAAGCCGTCGCGCCAGGTGATTTTCTTTCCTTCCGCATAGGTGCGGCCGCGATAGCTGATCGCCCGTTCGTAGATGCGAATTCCGGGGATGCTCGCCGCTTTGGCGGTCAACTCCGGTTCGATGCCGAAACGCTTTTCTTCGAGCGTCGGCGCGATCTTCCGAATGACGTCGGCACGGAACGCCTTGTAACAGGTTTCCATGTCGGTCAGGTTCAAATTGGTCATCATGTTGGAGAGCATCGTCAGCACGTAATTGCCGACGGAGTGCCAAAAGTAGAGCACCCGTTGGTTGTCACCCTTGAAGCGGCTGCCGAAGACGACGTCGGCCTCGCCTTCGACGATCGGCTGAATCAACAACGGAAACTCGGCGGGGTCGTATTCCAGATCGGCGTCTTGCACGATCACGACGCTGCCCGTGGCCTGGCCGAAGCCCGTCTTAATCGCGGCTCCCTTGCCTTGGTTTCGTTCGTGAAACACGATCTTCAAATCCGCCTGGCCGCGCCAGGAGTCCAGCAGTTCGCGCGTGCCGTCGGTGCTGCCGTCGTCAATTAGGATGATTTCGACCGGGATGCCGCACCCTCGCGCTCTTTCGATGACGGTCGCCACGGTGCGAATTTCGTTATAAACCGGGATCACCACCGAGAGCACGAAGCCCGAGGGAAGCTGGTAGATGCTCAGCTTCCGACAAATCGCGGGCCCCAACAGCCGCATCAGCAGGTCCCGGCGCCCTGCCGCGTCGATCGGCTCCCTGCCGGCGTGTTCGATGAGTTTCGCAACGACGGCGCGAACATCCGCGTCGGGCAGACCGTCGGCAGGGGCGTTCGTCGTCATCGGTGGAAATAGGGCCGCCGAAAGTGCGGCAAAGTGCAATCGCTCGTCGTGCTCAAAACTCGGCATTACCGGGCGTTCGCGGGAACGGGATCACGTCGCGAATGTTGGTCATGCCGGTAATGAATTGTACGACCCGTTCCAACCCCAGGCCGAATCCGGCGTGGGGCACGGTGCCGTAGCGGCGCAGATCGACGTACCACGAATAGTGCGCCGGATCGAGCCCTTGCTCCTGCATGCGTTGCTCGAGCACGTCGAGCCGTTCTTCGCGCTGGCTGCCGCCGATGATCTCGCCGACCTTCGGCACCAAGATATCCATCGCGCGCACGGTTTTGCCGTCGTCGTTCACACGCATGTAAAACGGCTTCAACGTCCGCGGATAGTCGTACAAAATCGTCGGCGCGTTGAACTTTTCTTCCGTGAGATACCGTTCGTGCTCGGCCTGCAAGTCGCAGCCCCAACTCACCGGAAACTCGAACTTCTTACCGCTCGCCAACAAGATGTCGACCGCTTCCGTGTAGGAGCAGCGTACGAAATCGGCGGCGATGATCTTCTCCAGCGTCTCGATCACCGTCTTGTCGATTCGCAAGTTGAAGAACGCCATGTCCTCGGCGCACTGCTTGAGCACGTCGCTAAAGATGCGCTTCAGGAACGCTTCGGCCAACGCCATGTTGTCGTTCAAATCAAAGAACGCCATCTCGGGCTCGACCATCCAAAACTCGGCTAGGTGCCGCGTCGTGTTGGAGTTCTCCGCGCGAAAGGTGGGGCCGAACGTATAAATCTTCCCCAACGCGCAAGCCGCGGTTTCCCCTTGTAGTTGGCCGCTTACCGTGAGATAGGTCGGCCGTTCGAAGAAGTCTTGCTTGTAGTCGATCTTGCCCCCTTGGTCGGCGGGCAACCGTGGCGGCTTCTCCGGGTCGAGCGTCGAGACGCGAAACATCGCGCCGGCCCCTTCACAGTCGCTGGCCGTAATGATCGGCGTGTGGACGTAGAGGAAGCCTTGTTCTTGGAAAAAATTGTGAATCGACCGGCTCACGCAGTTTCGCACCCGGGCAATGGCGCCGAAGGTATTTGTGCGCGGCCGCAAATGGGCGATCGTTCGCAAGAATTCAAACGAGTGCTGCTTCTTTTGCAGCGGGTACGTTTCCGGATCGGCCTTGCCGTGCAGTTCGATGCGTGTGGCGGCGACCTCCGTGGCCTGCTCCTTGGCGGGCGAAGCCTTCACGAGGCCGTCGACCGTCACGCTGAATCCGGCCGCGAGATGTTTGATCGTCTCTTCGTAGTTGGGCAGCGTCGCATCGGCGATCACTTGCACGTTGCCCTGGCACGAACCGTCGTTCAGTTCGAGGAAGCTGAAGCCTCCCTTGGAATCGCGCCGGGTTCGAATCCATCCCTGCAATCGCACCTCGCGACCAACGGCCGTCGCCTGCCGAGCTTCCGCGACGCTGATTTTTTCCATCCGTGAAAACTCCTGCAATTTGTCAATCGTGCGGCTTGGGTGCAATTTACGCGCGTGGCCTATCCGTGATGTTCGGCCAGCCAGCGTTCCGCGTCGAGGGCCGCCATGCAGCCGCTGCCGGCCGAGGTGATGGCCTGCCGATAGTAATCGTCGGCCACGTCGCCGGCGGCGAACACCCCTGCGACGCTCGTATTCGTGCGGAACGGCTTCGTGAGTTTCAGGTAGCCCTTTTCGTTCGTCGCGAGCTTGCCGTGGAGGAACGCCGTGTTCGGCGTGTGGCCGATCGCGGCGAACATGCCCGCCGTATCCAGCACGCGTTCTTCGCCGCCGACCGTGCTTGCCAAGCGAACCGCCGTGAGTCCCTCTTTGTCGTTGCCGAGGCATTCGGCGACGACCGTATTCCACGTCATCTCGATCTTGGGATTCTCCAACGCCCGCTTCTGCATGATCTTGCTGGCGCGCAGTTCGTCGCGACGATGCACGAGGTATACCTTCGATGCGAAGTTCGTGAGGTACGTCGCTTCTTCGACGGCCGAGTCGCCGCCGCCGACCACCACGAGCGGCTTGTTGCGAAACCGCGGCA
>CAZWDN010000427.1:0-4270 GCA_964633125.1 uncultured Pirellula sp.
GTATCCCGAATGTGCCGGCCCAAAAGCCAGGCGATTTTTGGCCACCCCCCGATTTCCCAAAGTGCGCGCCAAGACGCAGAGACGCCAAGATCGCAGAGGAAGGGAGATATTGGGGATGGGCCGGAGATGTGGGAGAAGGTTCTATGCCGCGTCGGTGTCCGCGTTCTCTTGGGCGGCGTCGGCGTCGCGGCGGGTGATAATCTCTCCGTTGTCGCGCACGTCTTCGAAGCGCACCGCAACGCGTTTGGAAACGCCGGATTCCTGCATCGTCACGCCGTAGAGGGTCGTGGCGCAGGTCATCGTCTTCTTGGAATGCGAGACGATGATGAATTGCGTCCAGGCCAGGAACTCGTGCAGAACGTTCACGAAGCGACCGATGTTCGCTTCGTCGAGCGCCGCGTCGACCTCGTCGAGCACGCAGAACGGGCTCGGCCGATATTGGAACACGGCCAGCAACAGCGCCACGCAAGTCAGCGTCTTCTCGCCGCCGCTGAGAAGCGAGATATTGCGCGGTTCCTTGCCGGGCGGGCGGGCCTGAATCTCGATGCCGGCGTCGAGAATGTCGACCCCTTCCTCGAGCAGAATGTCTCCTTGTCCGCCGCCGAAGAGCTTGCGGAAGAGTATCTGGAAGTGGCCGCGCACCGTGTCGAGCGTTTCTTGAAAGAGTCGCCGGCTGTCGGCGTCGATCCGCGTGATGATCGACTCCAGCGACTTCTTCGCGTTCGAAAGGTCTTCAAATTGTTCGGAAAGCGTCTTAAAGCGGACTTCGAGTTCGTCAAGTTCCTCGAGCGCTTCGAGGTTTACGTTGCCGATGTTGTTGATCTTCCGCCGCAGATCGGAAATCTGCTGCTCGGTTTCCTCGCGTTGCTGCTGTTCTTCGGCCGATTGCGCCGGGAGTTCGAGCGAGGCGAGTTCGATACCGTAATCGTCGCGAATGCGATCCGCCAGATTCGTACGCTCGATCCGCGTGGTTTCGAGCGAGAGCTCCAACGTGTGCAGGTCTTCCTGCAAGGAGCGGAGCTTCGTTCGTTCCTTTTGCGCCGCGTTGGCAAGCGCCGTGCGCTCGGAACTCAGCGATTCCTGTCGCACCGTGAGGGCCGCCGCTTCGCGCGCGAGCGATTCCTTGCGCAAGTAGGCGATCGCGGCCGATTGTTCGGCGCGCAGAATGTTGAACTCCGACGCGCGGCGCCGCTCGTGCGCCGCGGCCAATCCGGCCCGGCACTGGTCGATCGCTTTGCGGCGTTCCGCTTGGTCCTGTTCTTGGCGAATCTTCTGAGCTCGCAAGTTGTTCAGCCGCTCTTCGCTTTGGGCCAGTTCCACGCGGGCCGTCGTCCACTGCTCTTCGAGCGAGCGCTGTTCGCCGGCCGCGACTTCACGTCGCGTTTCCAGTTCGGCAATCTCCAACTCGGCCGTCGCCGTGTCGGTTTGCGCGGCCCGACTCCGATCGACGGCCTCATCGCGACGACGCTCGATCTCCGCCGCTTCCTTGGCCGCCGCTTGCACTTCGCGCTTCAGCGCGTCGAGTTGCGTCGTGAGTTGTTGACGTTGCTGGTCGAGAGCTTTACCGCGGCTACGCTCGTCGACGGCGCTTTGCAGGCATTCACGCTCCGCCCCTTCGAGCAGGCGGAATTCCGTCTGACGCTGATCCACCTCGCGCTCGGCCAGCTTCACGGCCTCGGCGGCGCTGGTGATATCTGAATCGACTTCGATGATCTGCTCGCGCAAGGCCTGCAATTCGCTGCGGCGCGAGACGAGCCCGACCCCCGCGGCGCGGCGGCCGACGATCAATTCGCCGGTCGGCGTGACGAGGTCGCCTTGTCGTGAGACGAAGTCGATCTGCGGGAACTCTTTGCGCAGCTCCAATGCACGCGCCAGCGTATCGACGAGCCAGGCGGCGCCGAGCAGGCGACGGACGATGCCGCGAAATTCCAAATCGCAATCGACCAACAGATCGAGCCTGCCGACGACTCCCGGCCTTCCGGCGCAGGAGGTGTCGCCCATGTCGCGTTCGACGGCCGGCAGCCCTTCGAGAAACAGGAAGCCGACGCGGCCGTGCAATTGCGTGACGGCGTACTCCGCGACGGCCGACGGATCGGCGCTGCGCGGGGCGACGATGTATTGAGCCCGATCGCCGAGCGCCGCATCGACGGCCGGCGCCACGTCGAACGGCGAGCGTATCAGATCGGCCGCGAGGCCGGGCGTCTCTTGCAGCAGGCCGCCTTCGTTCTTTTGCTTGAGGCCGAGGATTTGTTTGACGCCGACTTGCAGGCCGTCTTGGCGGCGTTCGAGGTCTTCCAGCAAGTGCGAGCGTTCGGCCAACGCCGCTTGGCGTCGGCGCAGTTCGTTGACGCGCTCGGCGGCTTCGGCGGCGGCGAGTTGCGAGGTGCGAATGGCCTTGCGCGCCCCTTCGCAGGCCGAGGCGGCCGCGGCCAATCGGGCTTCGACTCGCTCGAGCCGGGTGTGATGTTCGGTGGTTTCGTCGGCGAGCGAGATTTCGCGGCCGGCGAGGTCGGCCAGCCGCTTTTCGCGCCGCACGCGTTCGTCGACCTGGGCCGCGAGGCGCGCTTCGAGCGTCGTCGACTCGCTTTCGGCGGCTGCGATCACTTGCAGCAAATCCCGCGCACGACGGCGGCGCGACTCGAGTTCCGCTTCGAGTTCGCGACGGAGCGCTTCGAGCGCTTCACGCCGGCTTTCCAGCGACGTGCGCGAAGCGAGCAGCGCTTCATGGCGATGCTGGGCGGCATTCGCGGCTTGGGCCGTTTCCGCGAATTGCGTGCGCTCGTCGACGGCGCGGCCGCTCAGGTCGCGCAGGTGCTTCCGTTGGCGAGCGATTTCTTCTTCGAGGTCGCGACAGCGCTGACGTTCGTGATGCATTTGCGATTCGTCGGCCGCGATCGCCTGACGGGTGTCGCCGGCCGAAGCTTCGACGCGACGCAGCTCGGCGACGACGTCCCCCAGTCGGACGTCGATCTCCAAGAGCCGGGCTTCGGAGGCGTCGAGATGCCGGGCCAATTCGTCGCGCACATGGATATGTTCCGCGACTTCCCGCTCTTGGGTTTGCACCTTTTCGGAAAGCTTCCGCCAATCGACTTGCGCCGACTGCGTGCGGAGTTGTTGCAGCTTCTCGACGTACTCTTGATAACGCCGCGCCTTGGAGGCCTGATTGCGCACGCTTTTCAGCCGGTTCTCGACCTCCTCGACGATGTCGTGGAGGCGGAGCATGTTTTGGTCGACGCGCTCCAGCCGGCGCAGCGATTCGATCTTGCGCGCTTTGAAGCGGCTGATGCCGGCCGCTTCTTCAAATACCGCGCGGCGTTCTTTTGGAGATGATTGCAGCAGGACGTCGACCTTACCTTGCTCGATAACGCTGTAGGCGTCGGTCGCCGCGCCGGTGCCGCTGAAGAGATCGCGAATGTCGCGCAGGCGGCAGGCTTGCTTGTTGATCAGGTATTCGCTGTCGCCGTTGCGATAGACGCGCCGCGTGATTGCTACTTCCGGCGCTTCGACGGGGAGCTTACCGCCGGCATTGTCGAACGTGAGCGTGGCCTCGGCGGCGCCCATCGGCGAGCGCGTGGCCGAGCCGTTGAAGATGACGTCGGCCATCTCCTTGCCGCGGAGACTTTTGACGCTTTGTTCGCCGAGCACCCATTTGATGGCGTCGACGACGTTCGACTTGCCCGACCCGTTGGGGCCGACGACGCAGGTGATGCCCTTGGCGAACTCAAACCGCGTGCGGTCGGCGAAGCTCTTGAATCCGGCGATTTCGAGAGCTTTAAGCATGCGAAAGGTGCGCGGCCGCGATCGGGCCCGCGACTTGGGGGGCGGAAAAAACGCGAGTTAGTTGACGGCCATTTTACCAAGGAAACGGCGCCAGAGACTCGGTTGCGCCGCGGCTTCCTCGGCATTTTCGCCGTTTTCGGACTGTTCCTCGCCCTTTGCGGGCTCTGAGGAAGCTTTGCGGGCGTCGGTCAGAGCATCGCGATCGGCGGCCTCGGCCGGCGCGAGGCCGTCGGCCGGGACGGCGTCTTTCGTTTCGGGATCAAGCGACGCGTCGGTTTCGGCCGTCGGGGCGGCGGCCCGTTCGAACTCGCGGCCTCCCTTGGGCAGGGCTTCGATCTCGAGGCGACCATCCAGCGATTTCGACGACTTCGCTTGCTGCAAAGCTTGGACGACGTCCGGGTAGGTGCCCCCCATGTCGGCAATCGCGCGAATCATTTCGTCGACGCTCATCGAGATGATTTGCTTCTGGTCGGGCTCGCCCGGCGCGTAA
>CAZWDN010000428.1:0-4257 GCA_964633125.1 uncultured Pirellula sp.
CCCGCGCGTCCCAGGCCATGGCGATCGGGTTTTGCACGTCGGGCTCGGCCGCGAAAACGTTCGCCGTGAAGCCGGGCGGGAGCTTCATCGTGCGCACGACGTCTTCCGGCTTCATGGCTCCGGCGCCGACTTCCGTTTCCGAATCGTACGGCTCCGGAAAATTCTCAGCCGCGCGAACGTATAGAGGAAGCATCGACGCGGCGGCGACAAGCGTCATGACGCAGCGGCAACGGAAACAATTTCGCGAGAACGGCATGAGCAGCGGGCCTACGCAATACATCAGTCGACGGTCATAAAAACGACCGGCCTATGATAACTTCGCCGCCGGCGGAAAAGTAGCGCCGGCCCGCGATGAAAAGGCCGCCGGCGCTTGCGTCGCCGCGCGGCGCGGCATACGGTGAAGCGAGTTCAGTTCCGCACCTCGATGCCCGCGTGAAACCTATGTCGCAAATTCTGGCCGCGCACGTCGTACTGAATACACTCTTCACGGCCGGCTAGTTCGCATCCTCGGAGCCCTTCTTCATGCTCGCACGTACAGCATTTCTCGCCGCCGCCGCGACCCTCGTGATCGCTTCCATCTCGCAGGCCGCCGCGCCGGCCAAGCCGAATATCATCGTCGTCCTCTGCGACGACCTCGGCTACGGCGACGTCCGCTGCCTGAATCCCGAAGGCAAGTTCGCCACGCCGAATTTCGACCGCCTCGCGAGCGAAGGCGTGACCTTCACCGATGCCCATAGCGGCTCGAGCGTCTGCACTCCGACGCGCTACGGCCTCATCACCGGCCGTTATGCCTGGCGCACCAAGCTGCAAAGTTTCGTGCTCGGCGGACTCAGCCCTCGGCTCATCGAGCCGGGTCGCGAAACGCTCGCCTCGCTGCTCAAGACCCAGGGTTACCACACGGCCTGCGTCGGCAAGTGGCATCTCGGCATGAATTGGAAGCTGCTGCCGGGCAAAGACGTCGCGGAGTTGAACATCGAATCCCCCGAGCAGGTCCGCAACGTCGACTACGCCGCGCCGATCACCGACGGTCCGAATGCCGTCGGCTTCGACTATTACTTCGGCATCTCCGCCTCGCTCGACATGGTGCCGTACTGCTTCATCGAGAACGACCGCGTCACGGCACAGCCGACCGAAGACCGTGAATACCCGCTCTTCATGGGCCGTCCGACGGGCAACACGCGATTAGGCCCCGCCGCTCCCGGCTTCACGACCGAAGGAGTGCTGCCGGAATTGACGCGCCAAGCCGTGCGGTTCGTCGAACGCTCCGCGGCCGACGCGCGCGGCGGCAAACCGTTCTTCCTCTACCTGCCGCTCAATTCGCCGCATACGCCGGTCGCGCCGTCGAAAGAATGGCAAGGCCGCAGCGCGCTCGGGCATTACGGCGATTTCGTCATGCAGACCGACGACACCCTTGGGCAGGTTCTCGCCGCGCTCGAGCGCGAAAAGATTCGCCGCGACACGCTTATCGTTCTCACCAGCGACAACGGCTGCTCGCCGCAGGCCGACTTCCCGAACCTCATTCGCCAGGGGCACAACCCCAGCGGCATTTTCCGCGGCAACAAGGCCGACGTGTTCGATGGCGGCCATCGCGTGCCGTTTATCGTCAGTTGGCCGGCCGGCGCTCGCCAAGGTGCGAAGTCCGACCAACTCACCTGCCTCACGGACATCTACGCCACCTGCGCGGAGATTGTCGGCGTGAAGCCGGTCGACACGGCCGGCGAAGACAGCTTCAGCTTCCTTGCGGCGCTGACCGGCTCCGCGCCCGCCGCAGCCGACGTGCGCACGTCGATCGTGCATCACTCGATCAACGGCTCGTTCGTCATTCGCGACGGCAATTGGAAACTCGCCTTCTGTCCCGACTCCGGCGGCTGGAGCAACCCGCGTCCCGGCAGCGTCCTGGCCGAAGGCCTGCCCCCCGTGCAGCTTTACGACATGGCGAAAGATCCCGGCGAGAAGCAAAACGTGCAGGCCGAGCATCCGGAAATCGTCGCCCGACTGACCGCGATGATGAAAGCCCTCGTCGACCAGGGGCGCAGCACGCCCGGCGCGCCGCAGAAGAACGCCGTCGCCGTCGACTTCCGCAAACCGGCCGCCGCGCCGAAGGGCAAGAACCCTAAGGCGAAGGTGCAACCCATGACGACGGCGAACCCATCGTAGAACCGACGCTTCCCCTGTAGGGAACGCCCTCCGTGGCGTTCCGTCCGTTCGTCGTTCTCGGGACGCCACCGAGGACGTTCCCTAAAGAAACTCATTTTCGCAATACCGCACGTACCCCATGAAAACATTTCTATCCGTGTTTGCCTCGCTCCTCGTCCTCTGCGGACCAGCATTCGCCGCTGAGGCCGCAAAGCCAGGCAACACAGCCAAGCCGAACATTCTTTTCCTCCTCTCCGACGACCACAGCTACCCCTATCTCGGTTGCTACGGCTGCCCCGATCTGCAAACGCCGACGCTCGACCGGCTCGCCGCCGAAGGGCTGCGCTGCGATCGCATGTTCGTGAGTTGCCCGCAATGCGTCCCCTCGCGGGCCGCGCTGATGACCGGTCGTTCGCCGGTCGCCGTGCGCATGGTCCGTTTCACATCGCCGCTGCCGGACGACGTCGTCGCGCTCCCCGATCTTTTGCGCGACCAGGCGGGCTATTTCACCGGCGTCGGCGGCCGCTCTTACCATCTCGACGGACCGGCGACCGGCGGCAAGCGAGCCGCGCCGGTGCTCGGCGAAGTCATGGACTCGCACGGACTGCGTACGTTCACCAAACGCGTCGACTACGCCGAAGGCAAGCCCCTCAACGGTAAGCCCGCCAAACTCCCCGGCACGGCCGGCAAGAAAATGGAAGCGTTTCTCGATGCTGCTCAAGCTGCCGCCCCGGCCGGCAAGCCGTGGTTCTTCTGGCTCGGCTTCTCCGATCCGCATCATGCCTGGGACACCGTCGGCAAGCGCGGCAAGCTCGACCCCGCGAAGCTCACGCTCCCGCCGCACCTGCCCGACCTGCCCGGCGTGCGCGAAGACCTGGCCCGCTACCTCGCCGAGGTGGAACATCTCGACGGCGAAGTCGCCCAAGTGCTCGACGTGCTCCAGGCCCGCGGCCTCGCGGAGAATACGCTCGTCGTCTTCATGGGCGACAACGGCATGGCGATGCCGCACGGCAAGGGAGCGCTCACCGATCCGGGCATCCACGTGCCGCTCTTGGTCCGCTGGCCGGGCGTCGTGAAGCCGGGCCGAGTATCCAAGGCTCTGATCTCCGGCGAAGATTTCGCGCCGACGATGCTCGCGGCCGCCGGCCTCGCGCCGCCGAAAAGCATGAGCGGCGTCAGTTTCTTGCCGCTCCTGCACGACGACGCCGACTATCAGCCGCGCAAATTCGTCTTCGCGGAACGCGGCCCGCACGGCGGCGACGGCGGGATGAAGCCCGACGTTCTCGCCTCGACGTTCGACCTAGCCCGTTGCGTCCGCAGCAACGACTTCAAACTCATCTACAACTGCACGCCGCATCAAGCGGTAGCCCCGGTCGACAGCCAACAAGACCCAGGCTGGCAAGCGATGAAAGCCGCGGCCGCCGAGGGCAAGCTCGCCGAACCGTTTATGAAGTCGTACTTCACGACGCCGCGATCGACGTTCGAACTCTACGACCTGCAGGCCGACCCGGGCGAAATGCAAAACCTCGTCGGCCGCCCCGAAGTCCGCGAGATCGAACACGACCTCAAACGGGCGCTAACGGAAAAAATGGTCCTCGACTGGGACTTCCTGCCGACGCCGCTGCGGTAACTAGATGTCCCGCGCCTATCCAAATGGTGGCCCGGACAACTCGTTGTCCGGACGACTCATCGCCTAATCCAAATCTGCGATGACCTGACGTTGTCCGCAACTTCGACACTCTAATACCATGTCGTAAGGCTCGATTCGCGACACATATTCGGCGGGCTCGCCGCAGTGCACCCACCAAGTTATTGGATTGTTTGTCGAGAAACCGACGGTGCAACCGAATACTGCTCGTCGAAAGCGTTCTGGCAACTCGACGGGGTTCAGACCAGCGTCACCAAACTCCGCGTCAAAGAACGTCGCGCCGAACTTGTCAAATGCCGAACCATCCGCAATACACCACGGACACAGAGTGTCCACAAGTTCGTAAATGACGCCTACGTAAATAGCCCCGCGAGATCGCGCACAGCACTGGCATACTGCATCGGATTCAGCGATGGAACCCGACGAGATGGCATCACGATGGTACGGGAAGCGAGGCAATCCGAGGTGTTCCA
>CAZWDN010000429.1:0-4252 GCA_964633125.1 uncultured Pirellula sp.
CATATCTCCGTCAGGTTCCCATGAACAAGCGCGCCTCGTTGCTGCTCGTCGACGACGACAAACACATCCTCGAATCCATGGCGGGCTGGTTGCGCGAGCAGGGATACGTGGTGGAAACCGCGAACTCTCGGGCTTCGGCCGTGGCGGCCTTGGAAAAGAAGCCGTTCGAGATCGCGCTTTGCGACATCCAACTCGACGACGGCGACGGCTTCGAGATTCTCACTTGGGCTCGCAAAAACCGCCCCGAGACGACCGTGATCCTGCTCACCGGCTACGGCACCGTGGAAACGGCCGTCGAAGCGATCCGCGCCGGGGCGTTCGACTTGCTGACGAAGCCGCTGATCGACGAAGAGCTCATGCTTTCGCTCGAACGAGCGTTGAACCAGCGCCACGTGATTGAAGAAAACAACGTGCTGAAGCAGCAACTCGATCTGCGCTTCGGTCTGGAAAACATCGTCGGCCGGGATCCGCAGATGCGGAAGATTTTCGACGTCGTGGAAAGCGTCGCCGACACGAAAGCGTCCGTCCTGATTACCGGCGAAAGCGGCACCGGCAAGTCGCTCTTGGCGCGGGCCATCCACCGCCGCAGCGGTCGCCGCGATAAGCCCTTTGTGGAAGTTGCTTGCGGCGCCTTGCCCGAGACTCTGCTCGAAAGCGAACTGTTCGGGCACGTCGCCGGAGCGTTCACCGGCGCCACCCAAGACAAGATCGGTAAGTTCAAGCAAGCCGACGGCGGCACGATTTTCCTGGATGAGATCGGCACCGCCACGCCGGGACTGCAAGTGAAGCTGTTGCGCGTGCTGCAAGAACACGAGTTCGAACAAGTCGGCGGCTCGAAGACCTTCCGCGTCGATTCGCGCGTGATTCTGGCGACGAACGAAAAGCTCGAAGAGATGGTCGCCGCCGGCAAGTTCCGCCAAGACCTCTATTATCGTGTGAACGTCATCCAAATTGAAATGCCGCCGCTTCGTGAACGGTTGGCCGATATTCCGACGCTGGCCCAACACTTCCTCGAACGCATCTGCAACGACTCCGGTCGCAAAGTCCACGGCTTCACGGAAGACGCCGTTGCCGCGCTCCGCGGCTATCGTTGGCCGGGCAACGTGCGTGAGCTGCAAAACGTGATCGAACGGGCCGTGTTGCTCGGTAAGCAAGAAATGGTTCGTACCGAGGATCTGCCGTCGTCGATTCTCGTGCCGGGGCACGTCGATATGGACGCCCTAGCCGCGGCCCATTCGCTGAAGCACGCCTTGGCCTCGCCGGAGCGTCAGATCATTATGAAGACGCTCGAAGAGAACAATTGGAACCGCAACGCCACGGCCGACGCCCTGGGGATCAACCGCACGACGCTCTACAAAAAGATGAAGAAGCTCGGGCTCGAAGTTGCCGCCCGCCGCTAAGCGACACTTGTAGGGAACGCCCTCCGTGGCGTTCCGCTGTCAGCGTAAAACGAAGCTGCATTCGCAACGCCACAGAGGGCGTTCCCTACAGAGCGATAGGAAAACGCCGGCGTCAGAAGTCGTACCAGAGTCCGATGCCGACTTTGTTCTCGTTCACTTGGTAGAACTCGAACTGCTGGTTTTTGCCGTTGTAGTACTGTAAGCCGACGCGGAATAAATGTCCGCGATTGCGGGCCCGCCATTGCCAGCCGGCTTGCAGGACGATGTTGCCGCGGAAATCAAGCTCTTGCCGCGACTGCACATTGAATGCGGCAAATGGCGCCCCGCCGATGCCCGGACGCATGACGGGGCTGTACTCCGTGCCGAACTGAAACTCCCACGGCTCGGATACATCCGAGTAGAACGCCCAGCCGGCCTCGCCGTAGATGCGCCAATCGGCCGTCAGGTAGTACGACTGGCCGAGCACCAACGCGTCGCGCGAGTAGTTGATCCGCTGAAAGCCGGGATGGCTCACGAGGTATTCGTCGCCGACGTGCGAACTCAGGTGATAGTAGGCGAACTTCGATTGCCAGCGGCCGATGCCGTAGGTGATCGGTACGCCGCCGCGGAAATCGGCCGCGACGAGGTCCTCGTTATTCCCTAAATCGAGCCGCGGCTGGCCCGAGCCCTCGATGTCGATCTGAAACCCTTCGGGGCGAACGGCGTTCGTCGTGCCGTAGCGGAAAATGCCGGCTCGGCCGCCGAGCGTGATGTCCCAGATCCATCCGGCTTTGCTGTCGTTGTTGAAGACGCTCGAAAGCCGCGATTCTTTCACGCCGGCCAAGTAGGAGCGGTAGACGAGCCCGTCGGGGAGTAATTGCGCGGACCAATCGTGACAGGTGTTGGGCGAGTAGATGCCGGCGACGTCGTCCCAAATCGCTTGCTCATAGGCTGCGTCGCCGTCGAAGAGGCCGCCGGAAAGTCCGGAGAACACTCCGGTGTTTGACGGGCCGCTCGACGGGGCGACGAGGACGGGGCCGGATGGCGACATTGCATACGGATCGAACGTGCCGGGAGGCGCCGACGAGAACAGTTGCCGCGGCGGCTCGCTGAGATTCATGCTGCCCGTGCCGGAACCTTGCGCCAGCAACGGCGACGGATTGCGCGACGGACTGATCGACTGCGGCGGTGAGATCACGGCCACGCCCGCCGCGCCGGAACTGCGAGTCGACTGCGCGCCGGCTACCGACGGCAACGTGGCGGCAAGGGCCAGCGCGGTGCACAGGACCGGCGCGCGGCATCGTCGCAGTATGTGGTTTGCGAGCGCGGTAATGGTGTGAACAGCGCGCAACACGAGAATGGAAAGCCGAATGCGACGGCGGCGGGAGTCAAAAAGAACACATGCCGGCAGAGAAACCGGGCGTATGAGTAGCGGAAAGCGTCGCAGCACCGCAATGTCACAACGGGGGAGTTGCCGGCACTGCGGGCTGGTCGCTGGCGGTTACGTCACATTTGTGCCGCGAACGATCACGCCTCGCGTCAGACATGGAAGCGGCGTGAATTGCCGCAGTCTTACCGTGGGCGGCCGGCCGCGTGGGCGGCTAGCGCGTCTTGGATCCACGTTTCTAGTTCGTCGAGATCGACCGGCGGCAGGCGCGAGAGATCGGGCCGCAGCTTGACGGCGTCGCGCACATAGACGTGCTGGATTTCGGCGGCCGTCTTCGTCGTGTTCCAGTGCAACAGCACACGGATGCATTTGCGAAGTGAGCCGGGTACGTCGAGTTCGTGCGTGCAAAGCAGGGCCGTGTCGATCCAGCCGAGTTGCCGGGCGGCCAACGCGGGAAACTCGGCGTTGAGGTCGACCGTCGTCGAGAAGAATGCGCTGGCGACGTCGGCGGCTTCAATGCCGTTGAGGCGAATCATCAGCGCGAGCAGTTGCCGCGTCGCCGCGAGAATTTCTTCCCGGTTGTCGTTTTCGACCGTCGTCGCTCCGCGCACTCCGCGACAATACATCTGGCTACCGTTTCCGTTCGCTGGGGATCGCTTGGCAGCGTCCGTAACAAGGGGCCGCTTTACTTGGAACGGTTCCAGTATATCCGCGCATTGTGGGTTTGCCGGCCCACCGCGACGATGTCTTGCCGGCCGTCGCCGTCGAGATCGGCGGCGGCCAGGTCTTCGATCGCTACGGAGCCCGCGTCAACGAGTTGCCGCGTCCACTTTCCGGCCGCAGGATCGATTGGGTCGTAAATCCGCAGGCCGCGCCGCTTGGTCGGGTCCTTTTCGTCGAGGTCGTCGCGCACGCCGATCAGCAGCTCTTCGTCGGCGTCGCCGTCGATATTCGCGCACCACACGGCATGCCCCCACTTAAGCTCTTCGTCGAGTACGCGGCGCGTCCAAAGGCCGGTTTGAGGGTCGGCAGGTTCCGTGTAAACGACCACTTGATGGCCGTGCCACGGTTCGATCGTGGCGATATAGCGTCCGCCCTTACCGGCGCGGCCGAGCTTGATTTCGCTGGCGCCGCGATTGGGCGACGTCGCCTGGTTGCCCGCACCGATGACCTTGCGCGTGAAGTTCCCCTTGCCGTCGTTCGTGAGCAGGTTCACTCCTTCGAAGCTCGTGCAGAGCATGTCGAGGTCTTGGTCGCCGTCGAAATCGACGAACTCAAAGTTATGCGTGACTCGCATCTCTTCATTCAACACGCGCATCGGCCAGCGCTCGCGCGTCGGCTCGGCCGGAAGGCTAAAGGCGAGGACGCGGACCCCCGATTCTTGGAAGTTCGGCTTCGTCGTGTTGCGGCCGACGAGCGGCACGACGATCAGTTCGGCGCGGCCGTCGCCGTCGATGTCGGCCCAACGCATGCGATGCACCGTGGG
>CAZWDN010000430.1:0-4238 GCA_964633125.1 uncultured Pirellula sp.
GGCCAACTGACGACGACGACGTCGCCGCTTTCAAACGCCGCGTGGAATCGCTCGTAATCGAGACGTGCCGGAAAGTCCGTCGGCATCCAGTCGATCGGCGAGTTGGCGTTGCGCTGCAACGTCTGCCAGGCGCCGTAACCGAGCAGCGGCGCCGTCAGAAGCATGAAAGCGATCGTAAGGCGGCAGCAAGTGCGGAAGATCGAATTCATCAGAACTGCATTGCCGGCCGGTGATTCGCTATTGCGCCGCCTACGGGAGTCTCGGCACGCTTGCTCGGGCGGCGGCGTCACTTATTTCAGGCCGCCGCGGCCGGTAAGTCAACGAGAGTTTAAGGGCCGTCGGCGTGTTTGAACAGCACGCTCTACGCGACCGCTACGGAAACTAGCCGTTGCCGGCAGACGCGAGGCCTGTGCGATCCGGGAACAGCCGGCGGCGCGCCCGTACGGCGCGATCAGCGGCGCCGCGCTCCTTCGCTCAGCATGGCGATGCCGACGAAGACGAGCGCGATCGTTCCGAGCGCTCCCATCACGATGCCGAAGACGGCGCGCCCCATGCCGTGCTTCTTCGGGTTACGCTTGATTTCGCGAATGGCCATGATGCCGGTGAATACGGCCAACGGCGCCGGAACCATCATGACGGAGATCAGGCCCAAGTACCCGGACGCAATGGCCCAGCCCGACCTTCCGACGGGGAGCAGCATCCGCATGCCGGCGCTTTCCGCTTCGTCGGGCTCGTTGCGCGGCGCCATGCCGCCGCCGATGAACCGCTCGCACCACGGGCAGCTATGCACCTTGTCGGAGATCTCGCGCGAACACCCGGGACAAATAATAATCGCCATCGAACCGGCACCTGCGGAGCAATAGTCGCTTCGATCCCGTCAACGCCGCGGAACCGCTTCGCCGGGGCGGTGAGCCGCCGCGGCAGATTCATTACGTCGCGATTGTAAGTGAAATAATTCGAGATGGGAAAACGGAATTCGCTCGACACGGTCGGCCGCAAATTCCGCCTTGGGCGACATCTGTCGGTGGGTCGCCGCTCATCGATCGTGCGGCTTCGTCCAACTGGTCGGCGCCGCGACGAAGGGGAGCGGATCGTCCGCGTCGAGTACGCCGTCACCGTCTGCGTCGCCGGGAGAACGCCGGTCCCAAGGGGCGAGCGGTTCGTCGCGGACGATTTTCCAGACCCGGCTTGCAAACTCGCCGCGAGTCACGGCGGTCGCTTCGGCGGCCAGGTTCTCAAGCCGCGTCGCCACGGTCGAGCGCACGGAAGTCGATACCGTGGACTTGGTCGAGCCGACGAAATCGATGCGCCACTTCGGTTCGGCGGGAGCGTCGGGAAGGAAGTCGACGTCGCGACGTTGCATCGGCAGTGCGCCGCGCGCCGCCAAGCGGTTGACGGGAACGAAGGCCGCGTGTTCGGCGGGTAGATCGCGAAACGGCCAAAGCAGCATCGGCGTTCCCTCGGCTCCGCCGCACAGCGATCGGCGTACTTCCTCGACCAAGCTCCGATCATATGGCACGTCGCGCGGATGGAGATTCGTGCGTAAGCAAAGCTCCGCCAAGGCGCCGGCCGCTTGGCCTGCGTGGACGCACTGGTCGTGCAATCGAATCGCCGCCATCACAATGCTGCTGTAGCCGAGGTTCTTTTGGGCGCCGATCAACCCGTTCATTTCGATCGGCACCAAACTGCGGAGCGGAAACACGGAACGATCGCTGACCGTATGCGTGCCGCGCCCCGGCTTTTCGTAGGCCAGCCACGGACCGGTCTCGTCGTCCCCCTTCAGGTAGGCGCGGCCCGTATCGTGAAAATCGTAGTGAAACTGCCACGCGAACACGCCGTCGGGATACATGATCTCGGCAAACGCCTCGCGCGCGGCCGATTTATCCGGTCCGTCGACGTTGCGGCCGTCTTGCTCGCGCATCATATACAGCGCTTTTAATCTCAGGCTCTCACGAATATAGGGCTTCGGCGGCAGTCGATCGGCCGTGTCGAACTCCTCGCTCAGATGAAACTTACGCAGGCTATGCGTCACATCGTCCGCGTGGTCGTGCGCATAGTGCTGTAAATGGTAGAGCATCCCGAGGGCATGTTGTTTGGCGTCGTCGAATACGATCTGTCGCTGGCCTCGCGACATTAAGACGATGTTTTTCCGCGACGCTCCCGGTTCCGACGCTTCCAGCGCTTCGACCACATGCCGCGGCAGGCGTTCTAACGGATAGTCCTGCCCGGCCGCGTAGCACAACAAGATCGACGTCCGGCCGTCGCGGCTCGTCGTTCCTTCGACGATGCGACGCATCGTGTAGGCCGTTGCTTGGCGCGCCGCAACCTTGCCGGCCACGGGCCACGGCGGGAGGCTTCCGAGCTTGACCTTGTGGTCCCATTTCAGATTGCCGAACTCTTTGCGCGCGGCCGGCGACGCCGCGGCGTACTTGCGCTCGTCGAAATGTCGCGGGCGGGCGATCGGCGTCCAATCGTCGCTCTCTTCGATAATCATCGTCCAAGTGATCGGATTCATCTCGTTGCCCGGGCGGTCCGTCAAAGCGACCGGCGCGCTCGGTTCGCCGTAACGCGACTGCGGATCGACGCCGACTTCAAAAGCCGCCCCCGACAGTTGAACGACGTCGCCCCAATCGGAAGCGTCGATGGTGAGCCGGGCGGAAACGACGAGTTCCGGCCGGTCGTCGTGGAGCGAGCGAAATCGCAGGCCTGTAAGCGTGCGACCGGCGTCCGCCATAACGGCCTCGGTCGGAAGGTACTCGCAGAACACGCGAACCTGACCGGAATCTACGTACGGTTGCAACATGGAGCGAAAGGCGGCCTCGGCTTCCGCCGGGCGAAACGTCGTCGGGCCGTGAAACGGCCTGCCCGGCATGGGCGAGCCGTACTTCTCGGAATTTTGCGATTCGATTCGATCCATCAGTTCTTGGAACAAGCCGAAGCGATGGAACGAGCGTTTCATGGGATGCCAGTCGACGCCCCAGCCGACCTTGCCGACTCCCTTATTCTCGTCGACGCAGGCCAACGCCTGTTCGGTGTATTGCCCGCCAAGCCAACGACCGTCGTGTACGATCGTAATCGACTTGACGCCGAGCCGTGCCGCTTGGATTGCGGCCGCCCAACCTGATTCGGTGGCGCCGACGATGAGCAAGTCGGTCTGCATGCGAAGCGGCTCCGGCTTCACGGCCGCCGAGGCGCGTGGCGGTTGCGGCCGCGAACCATCGCTTGTTTTGTCCCGATCGGCCGCGGCGAAATTCGCCGCATGAAACGCCATGACGCGATCGCCGAGATTGCGATAGCACTCCGCGGCGCTGTGCGGTGCATCGCCGGCGACGGCGTGATCAAAAGGAATGTGGAGCTTCTTGAGATGCTCCATCCAGTCGAGGTTGGCCTCGTAGTTGAAGTCTTTCTTGCCGAAGGCGACCAGGATTTTGAGCGGAAACTTGTCTTTTTGTTCGGCGTACTTGCGGGCGAGATCGTAAGTGTTGTCGCCCGGCGCAAATTGCGTGCCGCCGGTCTCCCGACCGTCGTTTTCGGCGGCGTGTTTCTCATGTTGATGCCCGCCTCCCATCGGCGCCGCGGAGCAGAACAATTCAGGATGCTTAAACATGATCCGCGCCGTGCCGCGACCTCCTTGCGAAAAGCCTTCCAACGCGCGACCGGCGCGACCCGCGATGGTACGATACTCGGCATCGACGTGCGGGATCAGTTCCCGGACGAACGTGCTCTCGCCGAACGACTTGAGTTCGGGAAAATCATAGTGGCTCATCGCTCCGCCGTTGACGAACACGTAGATCATCGGCGGTATGCGACCGGCCCGCATCGCCTCGTCGAAGAAGTCGGCCATGCGAATGCTTTTGTGCTCGCCGCCGGGACGACCGCCGTGCAGATAATAGACGACCGGATATCGGCGCTCGGCGCCGGTCGCGTCATCGTATCCGGGCGGCAGATAAATATAGAATCCGACTTTCGTGTCGTGCAGTCGGCTGAAGTATGTGCCGTGCTTAACCAGCGGGGTTCGGTCCGCGGGCAATGGATTCACCCACCGAAAAGCGTTCGGCGATTCTTGGGCCGCCGCGTCCGTCGGAACTGCCGCACAGACGAAGCCTAGGACGAATGCCGAACGCAGATCAAACATTGCGAAGTTTCCGTGAAGTCCCAGTCGCGACGTAACGCCCATAGCGTCGTCAGTCTTGCTTGGCTGCGCCGAGGAATCAAGCCGGCAAGGAATCCGAAGGACG
>CAZWDN010000431.1:0-4235 GCA_964633125.1 uncultured Pirellula sp.
GTCGCAAGGGGCTGCGACTTGTCGATTCGTGTTCGCGGTGGTTAGCATGATATAGAAGCAATCCACCCGGCGACCTTCGGGCGCGCCGGGTGGATTGTTTGCCATAGGCTCCGGTGTCGGATCGCCGGTCGTCGATGGAAGTTCGGCTTGCTTTGATCGGCGAGCACCACTTGGTTTGCATAGTACGAGAGTCGGCTTCGCGCACATCGCGCCGTCGTCCTCGGAAGCTTTCGTCCCTCCGCCTGCCTTCCCTCCCGCCGAGGTTTACATGATTGCCTCTTTCCGCGCGATCGGCGCTTGCCGATTGTTTGTTCGTTCGGCCTGTTTCGCCGCAACGGTCGCCCTCGCCTGCTCGGCGACGGCGAGCGATCCTCGACTCAGCAACGTCGTTCCGACCGGGGCCAAGCGGGGCACCGAAGTTCAGGTGACGATCAACGGCAATAGCATCGGCGACGCTCCGGAGTTGTTGTTCTACGCTCCCGGCATCACCGTGAAGAAGATCGAGCCGATTAAAGACAAGGCAGGCGTCGTGAACGCCAACTCGTTCACCGCAACTTTGGCGATCGCTCCCGATTGCATGCTTGGTAACCACGCGCTGCGCGTTCGTACTGCGGGCGGCGTTTCCAACATGCCGATCGTGTTCAGCGTCGGCGCCTTGGACGTCGTGGAAGAAAAAGAGCCGAACAGCGAGTTTGTTTCGCCCCAGGCGATTCCGATGAACGTCACCGTGACGGGCGCCGTGCAAAATGAAGACGTCGACTACTTCGTCGTCGAAGCGAAGAAGGGGCAACGCATTTCCGCCGAAGTGGAAGGCATTCGCCTCGCGCGCGGCTTTTTCGATCCTTATCTGGCCATCTTGGACATGGACCGCTTCGAGCTGGCGCGTAGCGACGACGCCGCGGTCGTCTGGCACGATAGCGCCTGTTCGGTGCTCGCGCCCGCCGACGGCAAATACGTCGTCATGCTTCGCGAGAGTACGTTCAGCGCCAGCTCGCCGTATCGCCTGCACATCGGCTCGTTCCCGCGCCCGACGGCGATGATTCCCGCCGGCGGCAAGCCGGGTGAAACTTTGGAAGTGACGATGCTCGGCGATCCCGCCGGACCATTTAAGCAAAAGGTCACGCTTCCCGCCCAGCCGCAGTTCCTTTCGACGATCTTTGCTCCCGACCAAAAGTCGACCGCGGTGTTGCCGCAAGACGCGTCGGGCGTCGCTCCGTCGCCGCTGGTGTTTCGCGTGAACTCCCTGAATAACGTCATCGAGAAAGAGCCGAACGACGACCGCACGCAAGCCACGGCCTGCGACGCGCCGATCGCGATGAACGGCGTGATCGAGAAGTCCGGCGACGTCGACAGTTTTCAATTCAAGGCGACCAAGGGGCAGGTGTTCGACGTTCGCGTGCATGCTCGCAGCATACGCTCGCCGCTTGATCCGGTGTTGACGATCTTGCGTCAGTCCAACGGCGGCGGTGTGGGGACGAATGACGACTCCGGTTCGCCCGACAGCTACTTGCGATTCACCGTTCCGGCCGACGACACTTATGTCGTACAGATCAAAGACATGCTTGCGGCGGGCGGATCCAATTATGCCTATCGCGTCGAAGTCGCTCCGGTCGAGCCGAGCGTCGTGCTGACTCTGGCGGAAAAGCAGCAGTACATCGACGTCTCGATTCCGGTCGCCAAGGGAAATCGGGCCGCGGTGATGATGAACGTGCAGCGGCAAAATTGGGGGGGCGACTTGGCGCTCGACATCCAAGGCATGCCCAAGGGAATGAAATTCGAAACCATTCCGGTCGCCGGCAATCTGTCGATGGTGCCGGTGTTGTTCTCGGCCGAGGAAAATGCGCCGGTCGGAGTTACGGCCGCCGACGCCGTCGTGAAGCCGACCGACCCCAAGGCGGTGCCCGTCGAAGGGCATATTCGCCAAGTGAGCATGCTCATTCGCGGGCAGAACAATCAAGCCGTGTTTACGCACACCTTCCAGCGGCTGACGACCGGCGTCATCGAAAAAGTGCCGTTCAAGATCGAAGTTATCGAGCCGAAGGTGCCGCTCGTGAAGAATGGTACGCTTGAATTGAAGGTGCGGGCCGTTCGCGAGAAGGACTTCAAGGCGCCGATCGCGATTCGCATGCTTTACAACCCGCCGGGAACGAGCTCCTCGGGTTCGTCGCAGATTCCGGAAGGTAAGGACGAAGGAACGATTCAGATCACGGCCGGCGGCAACGCCGAAACGAAGGACTTCAAGATCATTGTTTTGGCGACTGCGACCGTCGCCGGCGGTCCGGTCGAAACGGCGTCGCAGTTCGCGACCTTGAAGATCGGTCAGCCGTACTTCGACGTGGCCTTCAAGGCGGGCGCCACGGAGCAAGGGAAGGAACTGACGTACGTCGCTCAGGTAACGAACAACGTCGAGTTCGATGGTAAGGCCAAGGTGCAACTCGTCGGCTTGCCGGCGGAAGCGACGAGCGAACCGATCGAAATCACGAAGGATTCGACCGAGGCGGTGTTCACCGTGAAGACGACGGCGAAGACTCCCCCGGGCCGGCACAAAGCGATCTACTGCAGCTTGGTGTTGACGCAAAACGGCGAGCCGATCGCCCATACGTTCGGCCCCGGCGAAATTCGGGTCGACGCGCCGCTGCCGCCGAAGGCGAACGCTAAGCCGGCGGAAGTCAAGCCGCAAGCGGTCGCCGCCGCGAAGCCGGCCGTCGCGAAGCCGCTCAGCCGCTTGGAAATGTTGCGTCAGCAAAAGACGCCGGCGAACGAAAACCAAAAATAGCCCGCCGGCCGATGTGGGCCGACGCTCGAACCATTGACGAAATTCCGCATTGCAAAGTTTGGAACCAGCCCCCGCGTGGGCGAGGAGATTGACGTGAAGAACTACGGAAAGAAATCGCTTGCCGTGCGCTTCGGTGCGGGGCTTTTCAGTTTGACGCTCGGCGTCGCCGCAACGGCTCAGGCCTTCGCGGCGCCTTCGCCCGTGGGCGATGCGAAGCCGGCCGACGCCAAGTCGATCGTGAAGGTCGAGTTCTTCCCGCCGGACGTGAACTTGAACACGCGCGTGGATCGTCAACGCTACGTCGTGCTGGCGACCCGAGCCGACGGCGTTACGCTCGACGTCACGAAGGACGCGCAGGTTGCGCCGGCCGACGCCAAGTTGGCGCGGGTCGAACAGTTCACCGTCTACCCGACGGCAGACGGTACGACGAAGCTCAACGTCAGCTACGGCGCGTTCAAGTCGGAAATTCCGTTGGTGGTGAAAGACGCGACGGTCGATCGCCCGGTGAGCTTTCACCTGGACGTCATGCCGGTGTTTATGCGTTCGGGTTGCAACACGGGAAGCTGCCACGGCGCCGCACGCGGTAAGGACGGCTTCATGCTCTCGCTCTTCGGGTACGATCCGAAGGGGGACCACATGCGGATCACGCATGAGTTGGGCAATCGCCGCATCAACTTGGCGGTGCCGGAAGAGAGCCTGTTGCTGGAAAAGAACGACGGCTCGGTGCCGCATACCGGCGGCAAGCGATTCGATCGTACGAGCGAATACTACAAGACGATTTACGATTGGTTGAAGAACGGCGCTCCGCTCGACGCGACGGAAGTGCCGAAGGTCGTGCGGCTCGAGTTGTATCCGCCCGCCGCCGTGCTCGAAGGAGCCGGAGCGACCCAGCAAATGGTGGCCCGCGCCGTGTATGCCGACGGTACCGATCGCGACGTGACGAACTTGGCGGTGTTCCTCACGAACAACGACAACTCCGCCCCCGTCAACGAAGCCGGCCTGGTGACGGCTTCGAATCGCGGCGAAGCGTTCGTCATGGCCCGCTACGACACGCACACCATCGGCAGCCAGCTTTTGGTGTTGCCGAAGGATTTGAAGTATACGAAGCCGGATTCGAAGCCGGTCAATTACATCGACGAACTCGTGGATGCGAAGCTCAACAAGCTGCGTATCATTCCGAGCGAACTTTGCAGCGATGAAGTGTTTCTCCGCCGCGTAACGCTCGACATCACGGGCCTGTTGCCGACGGAAGAAGAATTCGCCGCGTTCATGAACGATAAGGACGTGCAAAAGCGCGCGAAGCTCGTCGATCGGTTGCTCGAACGAAAAGAGTTTGCGGAAATCTGGGCCATGAAGTGGGCCGAGATTCTCATGGTGCGCACGAAGCAAAACCAAGTGAGCACCAAGGCCGCTTTGGCCTACGCCGATTGGCTCACCGCGCAGGTTTCCAACAACGTGC
>CAZWDN010000432.1:0-4203 GCA_964633125.1 uncultured Pirellula sp.
TCGCCGAGCACGGCGTTCGAGGTCGGCTGCTCGCCCAAGCGATGGATCGGCATCACCGGGAAGAGTTGCTTGATGGCCCAGCTGTCGGGCATCGATTGGAAGAGCGAGAAGTTGCAGAAGTACGTGTCGCTCAGGAGCGCGTCGAGCCCTTGCAGATCTTCCGGCACGAATTCGAGTTGCTTCGTCAGCCGTTGAATCTTACGGCAGATCGCCCAGAACAAGTTCTCGGCCAAGCTGCGCTGGTCGATCGGCAGATAGCCCGTGCTGAACAGGCTCATCGCCAAGTCGAGGGCCTGCTGCGCGTCGTGATAGGCTTCGAGCACGTTCCGCATCGTGAGATTGCGGTACGTGTCGTTCAGGTCGATGATCGGTTGTTCGGTCTCCGGCGGCAATTCGGCGGGAATCTCCGCTTCGCCCAGGCCGGAGACGCCCAGCACGTTGAAGATCAGCGCGCTGTGGTACGCCACGACGGCGCGGCCGCTCTCGCTGACGATCGTCGGATGCGGAATGCCGGCGTCGTCGCACAGGCTTTGCACGTGGTAAACGACGTCGTTTGCGTATTCTTGCAGCGTGTAGTTGGTGCTCGATTCGAAGTTGGTTTGCGAGCCGTCGTAGTCGACGCCGAGGCCGCCGCCGACGTCGATGTACTCCAGCCCCGCCCCGCGGCGATGGAGCTCCACATACACGCGGGCCGCTTCGTTGAGCGCCTGCTTAATGTGGCGGATGTTGGGAATTTGGCTGCCGAGGTGGAAGTGCAAGAGCTTGAAGCAGTCTTGCATTCCTTGCTGCTTGAGCTCGTCGAGCGCACGCAGGATTTCGGTGACCGTGAGGCCGAACTTCGAGCGGTAGCCGCCCGAGCCTTGCCAGCGGCCGGTGCTCTTGGCCGCAAGCTTGACGCGCATGCCGAATTGCGGGCGGACGCCCACCTTCTGCGCGTAGTGCATGATGAGCTGCAGTTCGGTGTACTTCTCGACGACCGGAATGATCTTCCGGCCGATCTTTTGCGCGAGCATCGCCATCTCGATGAACTCGGCGTCTTTGAAGCCGTTGCAAATGATCGGCGTGTCGTTGCCCGCCATCGCGACGACGGCCATCAGCTCCGGCTTGCTGCCGGCTTCGAGGCCGAAGTTGTACGGCTTGCCGTACTCGAGAACTTCTTCCACCACTTGGCGTTGCTGGTTCACCTTGATCGGATAGACGCAGCAATACTTGCCGTTGAACGAGTGTTCCTTGATCGCGCGCTGGAACGCCTCGTGGATTTCTCCCAGGCGGTGCTTGAGCACGTCGCCGAAGCGGAGGAGAATCGGCAAGTCGATGCCGCGGAGTTGGAGATTGTCGACGAGCTCTTTCAGGTCGATAAACTTCGACGGATCTTTCGTGGGGTGAACGAGCAGATTGCCCGACTTGCCGACGGAGAAGTAACCCGCGCCCCAGCGACCGACGTCGTACAGTTCGGCGGCATCGCCGGGCGTCCACGGCGCAACTTGTTGATCGAGCATGGAAGGACGGTTCTCCGGCCACGATAGAATGAGCGACGACGTTGCGCGCGGAGACACGGCTCCGGCAGCGCCGCCGACTTTCGACAATCCCCACAATCTTATCCAACTTTCGCCGCCGGTCGACGGGTAGCCTGCCGCCTGAAAGGAAAAAATCATGACCACGCAGCTCTCTTGGACGGCGAGCCCGAGCGCCGCGTGTTGGCAAGCGGCCAAACATTGGGGGGCCGGGCGTATGCCGGCGGCGGCGACCATGCACGATGCGCTGACGGCGGGATTTTCCGCTCCCGCGCTCGCGCTCCACGCGTTTTTGCACGAACAAAACATCCCTATCGCGCCGTTTTTCGAACATCTAACTCCCGCCGCTTGCGAGGTCGAAAGCAATCGAGCGCTGGCTCATACGGCGCTCACAAAATCCGTCGGCAGGGCCCGTGCCGACGGCTTGGTCGAGCGCACGGCCGGGCTCCTTTCCGATTGCGAGACGGCATACTTTGCCGCGTTTCCCAAACTTCGCGAAGAATTAGAGCTGCGCTTTCGCCCACTGCGCGAACTTTGGGACGCGCGCGGGCCGGGCCTGGTGGCGGGCGTGGGGCGTCGGACGGATCGGGCTCTGGTGCCGGAAGCGGCGCGCGTCGCCGCAGTGCCGCCGTACTTAGGCGGCGGCGGTTGGGCGGCGGCGCCGTCGAACACCGTGGTCTTTGAAATGGTGCTGGCCAACCCGATCGACCAGTTGCCCGAGACGCTGCGCTTGGGCTGGCTCGTGACGCTCTTGAACTTTGATCTGCCCGACTTCGCCGAGGCGCTGCCGCCCGATAGAGCGCGGGAAGTGGCGGCGTGGAGCATGTTGCCGGCGGTGCTCGAAGCGGCGGCCGATTTGGAACTGGCGTGGCCCGACGCAACCGGACAGTTACTCGCGACCGCCGCCGCGGCATGGCTGCCGACGGCGCTACGGGGCGGCGAAGTCGATGTGTCGACGGAGCGCTTGGCGGCCGTCACCGGCTGGTGGCAAGCGGCAAGCCGCGACAAAGCCGCCTGGGGCGTGAAGCTGAGGGCGCTCGGGCGGCTCTTCGCGGAAGCGGAGTGAAGAACGTTGAGCGGCGGCGCGCCATAGCGTACGCTGTGGAGCTTGCTTCACGGTAAATTGGTTCTCTTTCCCCCTTCCCCCCTCCGCTCTCCCCCTTCGCCATGGTTCTTCACGATCACGGCGGCTCCGACGAGCCGCACCATCAGCCGACGATCGACCGCAACGCGCGGCTCGGTCGCAACTTGTTCTTCGTCTACTTGGCGTTCTACCTCGGCTACGTGCTGCTCGCGTCGACCTCGCCCGACACGATGCGGGCCACGGCCATCGGCGGCGTGAACGTCGCGATCACGTACGGCTTCGCGCTGATTCTCTTGGCGCTGGTGTTGGCGCTCGTCTACTCCTGGATGTGCCGGAACCAAGCCGCCGAGGAGCAGACCAAGTGATTTACGAACCATCGTTCATGGCCGTCGCGGTCTTCTCCGCGTTCGTCGCCTTCACGCTCGGGCTCAGCTTCTACTTCGCCGGCAAAACGAAAAGCGCACAGAGCTACTTCGCGGCCGGCGGGCAGATCCACTGGTTCGTCAACGGCGTGGCCTTTGCCGGCGATTATTTGAGTGCGGCGAGCTTCCTCGGCATCTGCGGGATGATCGCCTTCTACGGCTACGACGGCTTTTTGTACTCGATCGGCTATTTGGCCGGTTGGGTCGTGGCGCTGTTCGTCGTCGCCGAACCTTTGAAACGGCTCGGCAAGTTTACGTTCGCCGATGCGCTCGCGGCGAAGTTTAACTCGCCCGGCATTAAGCTGGCCGCGGGCATCAGCACGCTGGTGGTGAGCTTGTTCTATCTGATTCCGCAAATGGTCGGCGCGGGTGCACTCGTGCGGCCGCTCTTAGGCTTCGGCCATGCGACGGGCGTGTGCCTTGTGGGTGCCGTGGTGGTGCTAATCGTCGTCACCGCGGGGATGGTGAGCACGACGTACGTGCAGTTTCTCAAGGGATCGCTACTGGTCGTGTTCAGCACGATTCTGACCGTGGCGATTCTGAACCGGGGGTTGAGTATTCCTGAGAACGATCCTGCAATCGTAAGTTCGTCTTTGCAGAATGCACTTGGGTCCGACATCGCGGGAGCAACGAAAATTGGTTCGTATCTCGTTCGAGACGAACAAGAGCGAGGTAGAGCCTATTACCGTGTTGTCGAGCCGACGGAAGAAAAGGGAGTGACGACGGCAAGAACATTCTATCGCTGCCAGACGATCACCCTCACCAAAGACGGCAAGAAGCTCGTCAACGGCAAGCCGCAGGGCAAGGGTGAAGGAGAAGGCGATCTGTTCCCGGTAGGCACCGTGGTGAAATTGCCGGGCGAAGAAAAGTCGACCGGGCCGCTTGGGCCGCTTTCGTTCTTGAGCACCGTCGAGCAAAGCACGATGCTCCTGTGGGCCGAGGACAAAACAAAGATCACCGAAGCCGACGGGTCGGTGACGACCGTTTACTACCCGAAGCCGACGAAGGGGACCGACATCTTGATGCCGGGCAACAGCCCGACGTTTGCCGGTTTGCGACAGGAAGGGTTCTTGCCGAAGCTGAATTTCTTGTCGTTGATGCTCGCGCTGTTTCTCGGCACCGCGAGCTTGCCGCACATTCTCATTCGCTATTACACGGTGAAGGATCAGGCCGCGGCCCGGAA
>CAZWDN010000433.1:0-4143 GCA_964633125.1 uncultured Pirellula sp.
GGGGGAAGGGGGAGGGGGGAAGGTTTTTTTGCGGCGTCGCTTGTCGGGTGTGCGGCGGACGACTTTGCTTCCTCGGCGCGGCGCGACGCCATATAGGCGGCGACGCGCTGCGGCACTTCTTTCGGTGCGTCGTTCGCAGCATCGCTCGAAACCGGTTGCGGCGCTTCCGCGAGCGGCATCGGCGGCGGCGCGAGATCGTGAACAACCGGTGCGGCCGGCGCAGGGGGAATCGCCGCGGTCGGTTCCGGCGCGAGTTCGACGAGTTCGAGTACGTCTTCCGGTTCGGCGGTCGGCGTCGGCGCGAGGGGCACGGGGGCCGCGGTCGCCGCCGGCGCGCCGGCGTGTGACGCGTCGAGCGAACGCTCCAGCGCCGCGTACGTCGCTTGGTCGAGCCAGCCCATACCGAAGAATCGCTTGGCCGAACGTCGCAGCGCCGCCAGCGCGATCGAGCGGCGGTACTTTTCCGACGCCGTCACGTTCGGCCAGCCGCACGCTTGGCAGGTCTTCAAATCGCCGAAGAGCGGCGTCGTGCAGATCGGGCACGTCTCGACGGGCGCTGCGCGGTGCGGATGTGCGTCGCTCTTGTTCGGCGCGCCGCTTCCCGTGATCGCGCGCAGCACGGCCGCGGCCACGACCCACAGGCCGTGCCCGACGGCGGCCAACGCCGCGAGACCCACGAAGAAAAAGAAGATTTCCTCCACTACCGCCCGCCGTTCTCAAGCCCTGAATGCGCGCAGAACTCCCCCGAAATAGTGTAGCTTGCGGAACAGGGGCGGGGCGAAGTCGCAAAACCGCGTAAAACGCGGCTAGTACGCCGTTTCCAGGATCGTGCGGAAATCGTCGAGCGTCGGGACGCGGGGGTTTACGCGGATGACGCGTTTGATGGCGAACGCCTTTTCGGCGAAGCCGGCGAGTTGTTCCGGCTTGGCGCCGATCTCGCGCAGGCGGTTGGGAATGCCGATGGCCGTGCGGAGTTTTTCCACCGCGGTAATCGCCGCTTCGGCGGCGGCTGTTTCGTCGAGCCCGGTCACGTTCGTTCCGAGTAACTCGGCGATCCTGGCGAACTCGCGCTTTCGCGGCGTGAGGTTGTAGCGCATCACGTAAGGGAGCAACAGCCCGTTGCCGGCCCCGTGCGAACAATGCAACACGGCACCGAGCGGATACTCCAAGGCATGCACGATCGCGACGCCGACGTTCGAGAACGCCATGCCGCCGAGCACCGCAGCGAGCGCCATTCCCTCGCGGGCCTCGTAGTCTTGCGGCGCGTCGCAAGCACGCACCAAATGCTTGCCGACCAGCGCGATGGATTTTTCCGCGAGCATGTCGCCGATCGGATGCCGGCCTTGGTAGGTGCTGCGCTCGCCGGGGGGCAACGGGAACTCGGCGTTGTCGACGGCGGTGAACGCTTCGATGGCGTGCGTTAGCGCGTCGATGCCGCTATCGGCCGTAACCTTGCGCGGGCAGGTGAGCGTCAGTTCCGGGTCGACCAGCGCCAAGCGCGGGCGCAAGTAATTGCTGAGGATGCCGACCTTCACGCCGGCGGCTTTGTCGGTGAGTACGCTCGCGGCGCTCACTTCGCTGCCGGTGCCGGACGTGGTCGGCACGCAGATGAGCGGCATCACCGGGCCGGGGATTTTGTCTTCCCCCAGGTAGTCGCGCACTTGGCCGCCGTGCGTAAGGACGGCCGCCGCGATTTTGGCGAGGTCCATGTTGCTGCCACCGCCGAGGCCGAGCACGCCGTCGGGTCGAAAGCGGCGCGCCTGATCGAGCACCGCTTCCACCAAATCAAGCGACGGCTCCGGCTCGCCGCCGTCGAACACGTCGACGGCGATACCCGCGGCCAAGAGCGGCTCGCGCACCGTGGCAAGAATGCCGGCCTTCTCTAAATGCTTATCGGTGACGAGCAATAGCCGTGCGACTCTCAAGCGCTCGAGCTGTTCCGGCAATTGCCGCACGGCTGAGCGACCAAAGAGCAACTGCCCGGCGGTATGGAAGGTGAAGGTGGTGCGCATGGTGATGACCTTGAAGGCGATGCGAAACGGCTGGGCGACCGGTATCTTAGTCGATGTGGAAACGTAGAGCCGGCTAAGTCGGTTCTTCGTATTCCCGAGTGCGGAACACGAGCCAGGCCGCGACGAGCCCTCCGGCGGCGATGATCCAGAGGGCCGTGCGGGCATCGGCGGGCGGATACGGGTCGAACCATTGGGCGTCGGGGGCGTTGAGGCCGTGTTCCACGCCGGCGTCGTACATCAGCGACCGGCCGTAGTAGTTGACCGCCACGCGCTTCACAATGCCCGGCACGTTGCCGAGCAGCACTTCCATGAACACGGCATAGAGCAACGCGGCGACCGTGGAATGGCGCACCAACGCCGCGAAGAGATGGAAGAGCGACGTGTAGGCGACCGACATATAGACGGCCGCCGGAAGGTAGGCGTCAAGTGCCGCGCGGCCCGGCGCGCCGGCGAGTTTACAGAACAGCCACAAGCTGCCGACGGTGAAGCCGAGCACGAGCGGCAACGCAGCGCAGTATTTCGCTAGGAGAATGAGCCCGCGCGGCAGCGGACGGATGAAGAGAAAGAGGAGCGTGCGATCTTCGCGATCGCCGCCGAGGCCGGCCGTGCCGAAGGCCAGCGCTCCCAGCGGCACGAGGAACGACGCGTATACCGTGAGTAGAAAGACGCTAAACGAGTGGAAGGCTTGCACCGGGTCGTCGCTCTCGCCGTAGCGGCGGCGCACGAGGAACATCGTGCAGGCGATGATCGGCAAGAGCAGCATCGGCGTGCCGATCGACCAGAAGAGCCGGCGGAACGAGAGGAGCCAGAGCGTGACGAAGGCGCGCGCGGTTCTCATGTCGCGCTCCGTTGCAGGTAGCCGAACACCGCTTCGGCCCCGGCGTCGAGCGTTTCCAGCCGGTGGACTTCGAGTCGATGGGCGGCGACCAATTTGCCGAGCTCGGCGAAGAAGGCCGGCGCGTTGTGCGTGCGCAAGATCAAGGCTTCGCCGTGCACTTCCACATGCGTGGTGTCGGGCAGTTCGACGACGAGCGCCGCGGCGCGTCGGGCTTGCGGCGATTCGAGCCGGATCGTCAGCGGCTCGTCGTTCAGCAAGTTGCGCAGTTCGGCGAGCGTGCCTTCCGCCAAAATGCGACCGTTGACGACGACGACGAGTCGGTCGCAGAGTTGTTCGATTTCGGCGAGCAAATGGCTGGAGACGAGCACGGTGAGCCCGTCGGCGGCGAGCGTGCGCAGCAGGTCGTTGATCTCGCGCCGGCCGCCGGGATCGATGCCGGTGAGCGGTTCGTCGAGCAACAGCACGCGCGGATCGTGGGCGACGGCTTGGGCCAGCTTGATGCGCTGGCGCATACCGTGGCTGCAACCTTTCAGGCGCCGCTCGGCGCGGTCGGCCATGCCTGTGCGTTCGAGCGCGGTCTGCGTGCGGCGGCGCGCCTCGGTGAGGCCGTAGCCGTAGAGGCGGGTCATCGTTTCCACGAATTCGCGGCCGGACATTTCCTCGTAGAACGTGTTGACGTCGGGGCAGTAGCCGAGCAGCCGTTTCGCGGCCGAGCTCCGCGCCGGATGCGAGCCGACGCGCACATTGCCGAGCGACGGCTTGAGCCGGCCTGAGGCGAGCTTCATCAGCGTGGACTTGCCGGCGCCGTTGGAGCCGAGCAGGCCGGTGATGCCGGGCCCGACGCGGAGCGAGACGTCGTTGACGCCGATGACGGGGCCGTAGAACTTGGTGACGTTCTCGAAAGTGAGTTCGGTCGACGTGCTCATGCCGCTACCTCGACGGCGCGAACGCGCCGAATAAGGGCCAGAAGCGCAACGACGCTGACGCCGATCAAGATTCCCGCCGCCGTGGTACTGAGTTGGGCGTCGCCGGCCGTGCGGAACTGGCCGAAACAGAGCCGGCCCGCCAGGCGCAGGTCTTTCCAGGGATCGAGCAGAACCCATTCGCGGATGCCGGTTTCGCGGCTGAGCATGAAGCCGAGCCGGCCGAGGAGCACGAACAGGCTCGACCAGAGAACCGCGATCGGCGCGAGCTTTTGCAGATAGGCGGAGATCGCGGCCAGCCAGAGCGCGAGCACCGCGCCGAGGATCGCGCCGTAGCCGAGGATCGACGGCACGACGCGCCAATTGGCTT
>CAZWDN010000434.1:0-4143 GCA_964633125.1 uncultured Pirellula sp.
TCGGCAAAGGCCTCGGGAACGGCGTGGCCGTGAGCGCGGCGGTCGGTCGGGCCGATCTTTTTGCCGCAATGCACTACGGCGCCGCCAGCGATACTTGGAGCGGCAACCCGCTCTCGAGCGCCGCGGTGCTGGCGACGCTCGATGAGTTCGAAGCGACGAACGTCGTGGAGCAAGGTCGGCAGCTCGCGAAGGTGATCGAAGCCGGCTTAGTACGTCTGTCTACGCTTCCCTCCGTGGCGCACGTGCGCGGCGAAGGGGTGGTGTGGGGCATCGAATGCGCGGCGATCGGCAACGGCACCGCGGCGGACACCGCCAACGCCTGCGTCAAGGCCTGCTACCTCGGCGACGAGCGCGGCCGCGCGATCCACCTGCTCGGTCCCTTGGCCGGCAAGGTAATACGCGTCAGCCCTCCGCTGACGATGTCGCTCGACGAATGCCGGGATTACCTCGACGCGATGTACGAGATCTTCTCCCAGGTGGGGCGCGACCTCAGCTAGCAGATTCTGGGTCGATGTTTATTGCTAAGCGCTTAAAGCCCAGGGAAAGCTTTCCCTGGGCTTTCTCTTTGGCGGCGAGTCGTGCTCGCCTTGCCGCCGATCGTCGAGGTTTCTAAACTCCCCGCCCGAGGTAACCCGCCGAATTCACGGCAGGCGTCACGAAGCAGCGGAGCCGGCCATGCGCCATTCGAGCATTGGTACTTTCTCGATCTTCGGTCTGTGTGTCGCTTCGGCGCTCCCCTGCTCCGCGCAGACGTCCGCGCCCCCTCCTGCAGGCGTGCAACAAGCGACGTTTACGGCGCCGCCGCAAGTGCCGCAGGCCCCTCTCGGCGGCACGGCGTCGCCCGCCGAACACTTCCAGCGCGCACAAGCCTTTGCCGCACAGAAGAAGTGGGGTGAGGCGAAAGCGGAAATCACCGAGGCGCTCCGGATCGATCCGGTCAATGCCCACGTCTACTACCTTTTCCGCAGCCAAGTGCATCGCTTGGAAGGCGATTACGAAGACGCCGTCCGCGACGCCGAACTGGTGATGACGTTGCGCCCGCAGGTGGCCGACGCCTACTTGCTGCGCGCCATGGTTTGGGCCAAACGCGGCTTGCATCAGCAGACGATTCGCGACTTGGATAAGGCCCTTGAACTCGAACCGGAAACGCTGGCGGCGTACGTCATGCGCGGCAACGCCCATCGCGCCTTAGGCGACGAGGCACGCGCGTTGGCCGACTACACCGAGGCGCTCCGCCGCAGTCCGAAGGATGCCACGCTGCACTGGAATCGCGGCAACGCCCATTGGCAATTGGGGCACAACGCCGAAGCCCAGGCCGATTACGAAGCGGCGCTGGCGCTCGAGCCCGCCAAGCCGCAGTTTCTCCTCACGGCGGCTTCGTTCCATTCGACCTGTGCCGACGCCGCGCATCGCAACGCCGCCAAGGCGTTCGACTATGCGAAGCGCGCCGGCGAGGCAACCGGCTGGACCGATTGGACGGCGTTGGCCGCGTTGGCCGACGCCTATGCCGAAGCCGGCGACTTTGCCAACGCCGGCCAAATGACGGCTAAGGCCCTCGAAGCCGCGCCCGCCGCCGAACATGCCTGGCTTCGCGATCGCCAAACGATGTTCCAAGCCGGCAAGACGTTTCGCGCGGCGAGCAAACGCTAGTTGCGTTTCCCTTCTTCAATCTCAAACTCCGCGGTCACCGTCGTGGCGATGCCGCCCCGCGGCGTAAACGCCGCCTTGAGTTGCATCCAGCGCGGGTTGAGCTTCCCCGTAAGCGCTTCCAGGATGTAATTGGTCACGTGTTCGTAGAAGATGCCGGCATTGCGGAATTGCTGCAGGTAGAGCTTCAGGCTCTTCAGCTCCACGCACTTCTTGTTCGGCACGTACGTGATGGTCAGCGTGCCGAAATCGGGATGCCCCGTCTTCGGGCAGACCGAAGTGAATTCCGGGCAGACGATCTCGATCTCATATTCCCGGTCGGGGAATTGGTTGTCGAACGTTTCCAATAGATCGGGGCCGGGCAGGTTCGCCAGCGGCGACGTTTCAGCAGGCACGGGCAAGCTCCTTTCATCGAGTCCTCTATTGTGGCATTATGGGATGAAAGTGACCAGTGGTCGCCTCCGCAGTAGGGTGGGTCGAGCGCAGCAAGGTCCACGCGGTTTGAGTCCTTTTGTCCCTGTCGTGCTTTATGCCTCGCGCCGTCGTTTTGCTTTCCGGTGGTCTCGATTCCGCGACCACGGCCGCCATTGCTCGCAGCCAAGGCTTCGAGTGGTTCGGGCTCTCGGTCGATTACGGCCAGCGGCACCGCTTCGAGCTGGAAGCGAGCCGCAAGGTCGCGAAGGCTCTGGGGGCTCGCGACCATATCCAAGTCGACGTCGACCTTTCGCGCATCGGCGGCAGCGCGCTGACGGCCGACATCGCCGTGCCGAAAGATCGCGACGAAGCTGCGATGTCGACCGGTATTCCGGTCACCTATGTTCCGGCCCGCAATACGGTGCTCCTCTCGCTGGCGCTCGGCTATGCCGAAGTGCTCGGCGCGGCCGATCTGTTTGTGGGCGTGAACGCGGTCGACTACAGCGGCTATCCCGATTGTCGGCCGGAGTATCTCGCGGCCTTCGAGCGGTTGGCGAACCTTGCCACCAAGGCCGGCGTCGAAGGTTCGCTGAAGTTCAAAATCCATGCCCCGCTCGTGCACCTGACCAAGGCCGAAATCATTCGCACCGGCGTTTCGCTCGGCGTGGACTACGGCCTGACGCACACGTGTTACGACCCCGACCTCGAAGGCCGCGCTTGCGGCCATTGCGACGCCTGCACGCTCCGGCTGAAAGGCTTCGCGGAAGCGGGCCTTCCCGACCCTGTCGAATACTTGAAGAGTACCTAGTTTTAAGACTCGTATTCACCACGGAGGCACGAAGGACACGGAGTAAAGTAGGGGGATGCCGTCGGCAACTAGCTTCCCCCCTTCGTGTTCTCCGTGCCTCCGTGGTGAACAAGATCCGAAATGCGCATCGCCGAAATCTTTTTATCGATCCAAGGAGAAGGTCGCCTGACCGGCGTCGAGAGCGTGTTCGTGCGCGCGAGCGGCTGCAATCTGCGTTGCTGGTTTTGTGATACGCCCTATACGTCTTGGGCGCCCGAGGGAGAGGATTTGTCGGTCGAAGAGATCGTGGCCGAAGTTGAGCGGCATGCCTGTAAGCATGTCGTGCTCACCGGCGGCGAACCGATGCTCTTCGCCGAACTGGTTCCGCTGGCCGCGGCATTGCGCGGGCTCGGCAGGCACCTCACGATCGAAACGGCCGGTACGCTGTATTTGCCCGTGGCGTGTGATTTGATGTCGATCAGCCCGAAGCTGGCCAATTCGACGCCGGCCGCCGAGAAGCATCCGCGCTGGGCTGAGCGGCACGAACGCTCGCGCCACGTGCCGAAGGTCATGCGTCGCCTAACCGACGAATACGAATACCAATTGAAGTTCGTCGTCGACGTGCCGGACGACCTGACGGAGATCGAAACCTATCTCAAGGAGTTTCCGCAAGTCGAGCGCGACCACGTGTGGCTGATGCCGCAAGGAACCGAGGTCGAGCAACTCGTCGAGCGTTCCGCTTGGCTCAAGCCGTATTGCACCGAGCACGGCTACCGCTACTGCCCGCGCCGCCATATCGAATGGTTCGGCGCGGTCCGGGGCACGTAAATCGAAAGGTTTTGTTTACCACGGAGGCACGGAGCACACGGAGAAGAGGCAGAAGGAAGCAACAGGGCGAGTTTTTTCCGCCTCTGTGAACTCCGTGCCTCCGTGGTGAATTGTCGCGTGCCGCTAACTCGCGCCGTCCAGAATCACGCCGATCTCGCCTACCGCCGCTCGAAGCGACCGTGATGCCATCTGGAAGTTCGTGTGGGTCGAAATCTCCGGCTGGAGCTTTTCGAAACGCTCCGTCGCCGCGCGGAGTTTGGCAAGTTTCTTACGGGCCTGCTTCAGATACTCGGCCGCGTTCTTCTCGTTCCACGGCGCGCCGAGCGCGAGCGTGTAGTCGTACAGGTCGCGGACCACTTCCATCAATTCGTCGTCTTCCTCGGCCTCTTCGCTATGCTTAAGGAACGTTCGCACCATCCAGACGTGGCTCAGGAGTTCATCGACGCGGTGCATCGCTTCGTCAGGCG
>CAZWDN010000435.1:0-4140 GCA_964633125.1 uncultured Pirellula sp.
TGCAGTCGCATGCGGGTCCTCTCAATGCTGCGGGTCTTCGATGTGTGTGGCGGACGCGGACACGAACCGAGGCGGGATTTTTGCGACCGTGGGAATTGGCCGCGGTGGGACGTAGCAGGGGTGCGCCAGGCCTGCCCGGCGAGGCATGTTTTTGCGTTGCCGTGCGTTCAAGACACATCGCAAACATAGGTCGAAAAACGGAAGCAGGCCGGGAATTCTTCCGGAATTCTCTGCGGACCAAAGCCGAGGCCGGTTGTGACGGCTGCGCCGGTGGCGCGTGGCGAGTGAAGAGTGGCGAGAAGCCCATTGAGCCGCGGGGCTCGTCTCTGCGCATCGCGATTATTCGCGAGCGGGCATGCCCCGCTGCCGAAGCGCTTCGTAAAACACCACGGCGGCGGCCACGCTTACGTTCAGGCTGTCGGCACGCCCGAGCATCGGCAGATGTAGCGGGCGAATGTCGTCGCTCCACCAGCGGGCCGAAAGCCCGTCCGCTTCGCTGCCGAGCACCAGCGCCGTCGGGCCGCGGTAGTCGGCCTCGGTGTAGACCGGCCCTCCGCCGACGCGCATCGCCCAGATGCGGAAGCCGCGCTCGCGCAGCCAGGCAAGCGTCGAGTCGGCGTCGGCGATCGCGGTCGGCACGTGAAAGATGGTGCCTAGTGAAGCCCGTACGGCGTTCGGGTTGAACAGATCGGTGCGCGAATCGGCCGTGATTACCGCCGAGACGCCGGCCGCGTCGGCGCTACGCAAAATCGCGCCGAGGTTCCCCGGCTTCTCGACGTTCTCCAAGACGCAGACGAGCGCATCGTCCGACAGACGCAAATCTTCAAGCTTGCGTGACGGCGTCACGGCCGTGGCGATAATGCCGTCGCACCGCTCGCCGAACGCGAGCTTCTCGAACACTTCGCTCGTGACGAGTTGCAACACGCCGGCATGTTCACGATCGAGACGGACGTGCAACTGCCGCGCGGCTTCGCTTGCCAACAACTCCGGGCACACGAACGCTTCACACAGTTCGACGCCGGCATCGATGGCCCGCTCGATCTCGCGAATGCCGTCGATGAGAAACCGCCGCTGCTTTTCGCGCTGCCGACGGTCGCGCAGTTTGGCCGCGTCTTTAACGCGCTGATTCTGCAAGCTGGTGATCAAGGGAGCGGACATAGGGCTGCGATACTACCGTTTCCGATCGCGACGTTCGTGCGATTTGCGATGCGGCCGGTAGCCGGCCTTTTGTTGTGCCGACTGCTTGCCGCCTGCGTCCGCCTTCGGCTGGATGCCGCCGCGAATATGGTCCCCTTCGCGTTGCTCGCTCACGCGGTTATTCGCCTCGCGGCGGCGTTTATCGAGCGCTTGCTTCGGCGGTCGCGACGGGATCAGGCAATCGCACCCTTCGCCGATTAAGTCTTGCCGGCCGGCTTGCTCCAGCGCGCGGCGGACTTCGAAATAGTTTTCCGGCTTGAAGAATTGCAGCAAGGCCCGCTGCAGCTTGCGGTCGCGTAGGTGCTGCGCCGTGTAGACCGGCTTCATCGTCAACGGGTCGAGGCCCGTGTAGTACATGCAAGCCGCCAGGTCGAACGGGCTGGGAATAAAGTCCTGCACCTGATCGGGCCGGTAATGATTGCGTTTGAGGAACAGCGCCAGGTCGATCATGGCGTCGAGGTCGCTGCCGGGATGGCTGGCGATGTAATACGGCACGAGATACTGCTTCTTGCCGGCCGCCGCGGAAGCCTTTTGGAACTCTTCGTCGAACTTCAAGAAGTCGTCCGGGCCGGGCTTCTTCATGAGATCGAGCACGCGCGAGTCCGTATGTTCCGGCGCCACTTTCAGCAAGCCGCCGACATGATGCGTCGCCAACTCTTTCATGTATTCCGGGCTACGACGCGCGAGGTCCATGCGAATGCCCGAGGCGACGAACACCTTCTTCACGCCCGGTTCTTCGCGCACCTGCTTCATCAGATCGATGAGCGGATCATGGCTCGTGCCCAAGAGTTTGCAGATCGTCGGATGCACGCAGGAGAGCCGGCGACAAACGGCCTCGACCTCGGGCCGCGTGCAGCGCATTTCGTACATATTCGCCGTCGGGCCGCCGATGTCGCTGATCACGCCTTTGAAATCGGGATCGGCCGTCATCTTGCGGACTTCGCCGAGCACGTTTTCCGCGCTCCGGCTCTGAATGATGCGCCCTTCGTGGGCCGTGATCGAGCAAAACGTGCAGCCGCCGAAGCAGCCGCGCATGATCTGCACGGAGTCTTTCACGACGTCATATGCCGGAATCGTTTGCCCGCCGTAACTCGGATGCGGCTTGCGCGTATACGGCAAACCATAGACGCGATCCATCTCCGGCTGCGTGAGCGGCAACTGCGGCGGATTGCAAACCACGGCCTCGCGGCCATGCATCTGCACGAGCCGCTTGGCGTTGTAGGGATTCGTCTCGTGATGAGCGATGCGCGTCATTACGGCGAAGGCGCGTTTATCGGTCGAGGCTTCTTCGTACGACGGCAGCAGCAGAGTGCCTTCATCGTCGGGGGACGTTTCGGCGGCTCCCAAGCGATACACGACTCCGCGCATGTCGCGCAGGTCGCGCACGGTTTGCCCGGCCGCGAGACGGTCGGCCACTTCGAGAATGCCGCGCTCTCCCATGCCGTAGATCAGCAGATCGGCCTTGGAGTCGAGAATGATCGAGCGACGGACCTTGTCGCTCCAATAGTCGTAGTGAGCCAAACGGCGGAGGCTCGCCTCGACGCCGCCGGCCACGACGGGAACGCCGGGGTACGCTTCGCGGGCCCGTTGGCAATAGGCGAGCGTCGCGCGATCGGGCCGGCGACCGATCTTGCCGCCGGGGCTATAGGCGTCGTCGTTCCGCACCTTTCGGTTGGCGGTGTAGTGGTTGATCATCGAGTCCATGTTCCCCGCGCTGACGGCGAAGAACAGACGCGGCTTGCCAAACGTGCGCCAAGCGTCGGCGCTGTGCCAATCGGGCTGGCTCAAGATGGCTACGCGATAGCCGGCGCTCTCCAGCAACCGCCCGAGCAGCGCCATGGCGAAGCTCGGGTGATCGACATACGCGTCGCCGCTGACGAACACCACATCGACTTCATCCCATCCACGGGCCTGCATTTCCGCGCGCGTCATCGGCAGCGGCTGAGGCGAGGCGATGCTCGGCCGCTGTGGCGCCGTTGGGGCACTTGCAGGCGCGCCGAGGCCCGAGAGCGTAACCGGCACCCAGTTGGGGCCGGTCGCCGGCGTCGGGGCGATGGAAGTGCAGGTGAACGGGGAATTCATAGACCCATTCTACTTGCGAAGCCGGCCAAAACCCAGGGCGTGCCGCGGGCCTGCGCAAGCCGAGGCCGGCCAAAAATCGCCTTGAATGCGGATTAGGCAACTCGTAAGGTGCCGGGTGATCTTTGGCAATTCATCGTTGCAGGCACATTCCATGTGCCGTCCGCAGAAGTTCCAACAACGCTTCTCCCGAGACGGAAGCGAGCCGGGAGCGACCGGAGTCTTCTTGCGCGGCAGTCGTTGAGGGCGACGTAGTCAGTGCCGGAAGGCACGCTCAGTGTGCCTATGATTTCGACGTAACTCGCTCAGCGCGGTCAGCACTTACGTCGACGGTTGAAAACGACCTGCGCACATAACTTGAGTTAACTACGCACAACCCCAAAACCCACAAGGGGTGCGCACATAACTCGAGTTATGTGCGCAGCGCGAAAATGGAAGTCGACGTAAGTCGTGCGACGCAAGTCGAACTTACGTCGATAAGTCGGCTCTGTAGGGAACGCGCTCCGTGGCGTTCCGAGCACAACATTGGTCGCGGAACGCCGCGGACGGCGTTCCCTACAGGCGTTACTAGCGCCTGCGTTCACGCTCAGTCGTCGATGTAGACCGTCGTGCCGCGGGCGCTGCGGCGCGTGGCTCGGCGCGTTCCCGGCACGGGCCGCGAGGTGCCTTCGCGGAAGTAATAGCCGGCCAGAATGCGATAGAAGGCCAAGATTATGAACGCCCCGGCCGTGGCGACGAGGAAGCCCAACGGGCTGATCGGTGTGATCCGCTTGCCGCCGGTGAAGAACATGAGCACGCCGGAGCCGATCACGGTGCCGCCGATTCCCATCATCAGCGTGGCGACGGTGCCGCCGGGATCGCGCC
>CAZWDN010000436.1:0-4138 GCA_964633125.1 uncultured Pirellula sp.
AGGAAACCGTCGCCATCGGCTGCATGATTCGCTACGAACGAGAACGGCGCAAGAAGTAGAAAACGCTTCGCTATCGGGCGTCGCTACTTCGCCAGGTTCCCGCAGACGAGTTCTTTATCGTTACGGGCAAATACGTGCCGTCCGGCATAAGCCGGGTGCGACCAGCAGACGCCGCCTCGCTGCCGCAGTTGGTCCGTCGTCGGCTCCAGCAGCTTCGCACGGCTGATCTCTTCGTAACCTTTCGGCGAAACCTTGGCGATGATCAAGTCGCCGCGCTCGTTGAACATCCAAATCCGGTCGCCGTTGACGGTCATGTGGATGTTGCTCCAACGGGCCGTCGGTACGGCCGTGGTGTCTTCCCAGAGCCGCTCGCCGTCCTTCGCGTCGAGGCAGCGTAGTTCGCCGTAGCTGTCGACGCCGTAGACGTAATCACCGAGAAACAACGGCGTGGCGATGATCGAATGCAGCGCGTCGGTCTTCTTCTCGCTGAAGCCTTTGCGACGCCAGAGAGTCGTCGCCTCGGTCTTTGCACCGTCGAGGCCGATCATCAGCGAGCCGTCGTAGAACGACGTGATGAACACGCGATTGCCGGAAGCCACGGGGGTCGAAATACCGATCGGCATGTTCTGCGGCGGAAACGGCTGCGTCCAATAGACCGTACCGGTCCGCGGGTCGAGCCCGACGACGTTGTCGCCCGTCATGCAGACGAGCACTCGCTTGCCTGCTTGTTCGACGATAATCGGCGCCGCGTACGAAGCCCGATCGTCGAGCGCTTTCCAACGTTCGGCGCCGGTCCGCTTATCGAAGGCGACCAAGCAGGCGTTTTCGCCGCCGACTTGGACGATGAGCAAGTCTCCTTCCACCAGAGGCGAAGCGGCGATTCCCCAAATCGGCATCTGAATCTTGTATTCTTTGTCGAGGTCGTGTTGCCAAACAATTTTTCCCGTCGCCGCCTCGAAACAATACAAGTGCCCCATCGTGCCGAGCGCGTAGGCAAGGCCGTCGTCGCAACTCACGCTCGCGCGCGGCCCCGCTTCGTAGCCGACTCGTTCATACGCACAATCGTAGACGTACGACCAGATCGGCTTACCGGTTGCGGCATCGAAACAATGCACGCGTTCCTGTTGTTTCGGCTCGACGAGTCGATCCGTCACGTAGACCCGGCCTTGATATACCGTCGGCCCGCTATAGCCCGAGCCGATCGGCGCCCGCCAGACAATCGGCACTTCCGGGCCGGTGAATTTGTCGACGACGCCCGACTCGTGCCAGACGCCGTCGCGCCCGGGCCCTCGCCATTGCGGCCAATCGTCGGCCCGGACCTGTGACAAACCGATGAGGAAGACGCTCAAGGCCGTTGCGAGGATGCGGAATGTCATGCGTCGACGTCCGTGTGGCAATTAGAAAGCGAAGCGGCGAACGGCTATTTCGCCGGATGCAAATACGCGAAGGTCAGCAGCACGTAGCCGGTCACGAGGTTCGGATCCCCTTCCATCCAGCGTGGGTTCGCGTTGGCGAACGATCCGTCTTCCTTTTGCCGGCTCACCAATTCAGTCGTCAACTCTTCGCGCCACGAATGTTCCTTGCCCGAAGCGTCGACAAACTTCTCTTGCCCCAGCGCGTCGAGCGTCTTGGCGAACGTGTGGTAATAGTAGAAGAGTCCGTTGTCTCCCATGCCCGGGTTGTCTTTCAGCGAGTAGTTGCCGCGTAGCCACGCAATGGCCGCCTTCACGCGCGGATCTTCCGGCCCCACGCCGGCGAAGATCATGCTCTTCAGGCCCGTGTAGGTCATCGAGGCATACGAGCGGAGCCCCCCTTGGTCCGTCTTGCCGGCTTGGCTCGTGCCGCCCGCGGCCGGCGTGTAATAGAAGCCGCCGTCGGGATTCTTCGTGCTGAACTCGGTCGTGTTGAATTCCGTTTCCAAATTCTGACAGCGCGAAACAAACACCAGCGCCTTTTGCAGGGCTTCATCCTCCGGACCGCGACCGGCCGCCTTCAGCGCGTCGATTAAGAAGCTCGTGTTGGAAAGGTCGGGCCGCTTGCTCTTGCCGTAACCGGCGCCGCCGTAGAAGGGGTCGCTCTTTGTTTTGTCTTCTCCTTCGTCCCACTGCAGGTCTTTCACGTACTTCTCCGCCCCTTCGAGCAGCTTCTTGTAGCGCCCGTCGGCATTGGCGGCGGAAAACGCCACGATGGAAATGCAGGTCTCGTAGTTGCGATGATTGCTCTCCGGCAGATAAATGCCGCCGTCGGCCTGCACGAATCCTTCGAGGTATTTCAACGCCTTGGCGACGACGGGGTCTTCGGCCGTCCGTCCGTTCTTCAAGAGGCCGGCAGTCACCAGCGCCGTCACCGCAGGCCCCGCCGCGGGCGTAAACGCCCCCTCGGGCGATTGAGCCTTGGCAAGAAACTCGGCCGCTTTGGCGACGGCCGCATCGCGCTTGGTCCAGAGCCCTTCGTCTGCGGTTCCGGCGGCGGGGGCGGTTAATAAGGGAACCAAAGCAAACGACGCACAACGTGCGAGGAGGGAACAGCGACGCATGACCTATGGCCTCGTGAGAAAATGCACCGCCGTAGAGAGTCGGGCGAGACGGCCCGTTGCATGTCTCTGCGCCGCCGACGGTTCGTTTATTCTACCCCTAAGGTCCGCCCGAGGTAACGCGCCGGCAACGCCCCGGAGCGGTCAATCTAACGTCGGAGGCGGCGACTTTTTCACCAAGACGGCGGTGACGTACGGATCTCAGTAGGGAACGCCCTCTATGGCGTTCCGTCCGCCGTATTCGGTTCGCCCCTCGTCCCCGGGAACGCCGCGGAGGGCGTTCCCTACAAATCCATAAGAGCCCACATCAATCCAAGATCGCCAAGATATCCCGCTCGCTAAGAATCAGCAGGTCCTCGCCGTTCACCACCACCGTGGCTCCCGAATAGGGGGCATACAGCACGCGATCCCCCTCGGAAACCTGCGGGTGCATGCGGCGATCCGTGCCGTCGATTCGGGTGCCGTCCCCCACGGCGAGCACTTTGCCTTGCTGCGACTTCGCCTGCGCGGCGTCCGGCAAGACAATCCCGCCGGCGGTCAGCGCTTCCGGCACCTGGGGTCGCACGACGATCCGATCGTTGAGAGGCACAATTTTCATAAGTCAATTCACTAGGTGTCCGGCGACGGCCGGTCGGTTCGATTTCCGTGGAGGAAGGCCGGCGGGCGACGTAAAGCCGTTTGCAGCAGCCAAGCATTCTGACGAACTTGCCGGCACGAAGCAACGGCCGACAGATTGGCTCGGTCCCCCGCGGCAAAGCGGCGAAACGGTGCCGGTGAAAAAGTTTGCAAATATCGGCGACTTCGGTATGTTTATCTCCAGACTGCTCCGAAGCCCGCTCAACGGGCAATCGGAACCGCGCTGAGGAGTCCGCGCGTGATATTGGTAGGCCTTTTTCGCTAGAGAAGCAGCCCGTTTTTCTAGCCCCCGGAAGACACATCCCCCAGAAGAATCAACCGTGTTGAAGTCGTGCTTCGGCCGGCTTCGTCCACATCGGAGGATGAGAAGGCTTACCGCTCGTCATGGCAGACAACACTCAGCGGTCGGATGCAAACGGGAACTCGTAGGAAAACTTGCTCGCCTTGTCAGGGCTCGGTGAGCACGAAACTACTGCGAACGGTCGCTTGCAACCCGCCCGCGAAACTTGGTTGGCGCCGAGGAATCGGCCGGCCGAGCGCTCGTGGAAAAGTTTCCGATTGCCGTCACCGCCGCCTCCTCGCTCCCGCCGAGGAGGCGGCTTTTTTTGCGCCGCGAAAAGCTTCTGCATCGCCTGCTTGTTAGCCCTTCAGCTCGACCACGAGAGATGCGACCGAGAACGTGATCGTAAGCGGCGCTTGCTCAAGCGACATCCCCAACGTCGACGCCTGTTTCGTCCGCATTCGGGCTCGGCGTTCTCGGTGCTTTACGCGGGTACGCGCAAACATTTCCCGAATAAGGTCGGAACCATAAAACTCGGCCTGCGGAACAAATCCGGACAGATGCCTCTCTAAGCGGCATTAAGCATGCGACGTTCATAGCTCGCCACGCTCTGGCGAGTAGAGGCTTACTCGGCGTATTGATGGTGGACGTGCCACAACCGCAGCCCCAGGAGCTGCGCATAGTTCAAG
>CAZWDN010000437.1:0-4131 GCA_964633125.1 uncultured Pirellula sp.
CAACTTGGAATACTTGGCGAAGTGCGTTTGGGTGCGTGACGACGGCGCCGGGCCGGTCGCTTTCCCGGATTCGCTCGTCGGCACCGATAGCCACACGACGATGATCAACGGTCTCGGCGTCTTGGGCTGGGGCGTCGGCGGCATTGAGGCGGAGGCCAACATGCTCGGCCAGCCTCTCTTCATGCTGATGCCGGAAGTCATCGGCGTGGAACTCACCGGCACGTTGCCGGCCGGCGCGACGGCGACCGATATGGTGCTCACCGTGACGCAGATGCTGCGCAAGGAGGGGGTCGTCAATAAGTTCGTCGAGTTCTGCGGCGCCGGCGTAACGACGATGAAGCTGGCCGACCGCGCGACCATCGCCAACATGGCCCCTGAATACGGCGCCACGATGGGTTTCTTCCCCGTCGATGATGAGACGTTGGAGTTCATGCGCCGCACTGGTCGCTCCGCCGCCGATGTGGAATTGGTCGAGCGGTACATGAAAGAGCAGGGGCTGTTCCGCACTGATGCCACGCCCGTGCCGTCGTTCACCAAGTTGCTCAAGCTTGACCTGAGCACCGTGGAGCCGAGCTTGGCCGGTCCGAAGCGACCGCAAGATCGCGTGGCTTTGAAGAATGTGAAGAAGGAGTTTCACGATTCGCTCACGGCTCCGATGGATAAGCGCGGCTTCGCGCTGGATGCCGCGGCGCTCGAGCGAACCGGCAAGTTCGTCGACGACGGGCATTCGCAAGACATTACCCACGGGGCCGTCGTGATCGCGGCGATTACAAGCTGCACGAACACCAGCAACCCGAGTGTGATGCTCGGCGCCGGCCTGCTGGCGAAAAAGGCCGTGGCGAAGGGGCTTTCGGTGAAGCCGTATGTGAAGACGAGCTTGGCTCCGGGATCGCGCGTCGTCGCCGATTACCTCGACAAGGCCGGCGTGATGGGGGACCTGAAGCAGCTTGGGTTCCACATCGTCGGCTATGGTTGCACGACGTGCATCGGAAATAGCGGCCCGCTGCCCGATCCGGTCGCCAAGGCCGTGGTGGAAGGCAACCTCGTGGCATCGGCCGTGCTCAGCGGCAATCGCAACTTCGAAGGGCGCGTGAACCCGCATGTGAAGGCCAACTACTTGGCGAGCCCGCCGCTCGTCGTGGCTTACGCCTTAGCCGGCTCGACCGAAATCGATCTGGCAACCGAACCGCTTGGCATCGGAAAAGACGGCAAGCCGGTTTACTTGAAAGACGTGTGGCCGTCGCAGGAAGAAGTGCGCGACGCCGTCGAGAAGTGCGTGCTGCCGGAAATGTTTCAGGACCGCTACTCCGACGTCTTCAACGCCAACCCGCGTTGGAATGCGATTCAAGTGCCGGAGAGCGACCTGTTCACGTGGCACGATTCGAGCACGTATATCCAAGAACCCCCGTTCTTGATTGATCTGCCGAAGGAGCCGAGCCCGATCAAGCCGATTCAAGGTGCTCGCGTGCTGGCCGTGTTGGGCGACTCGGTGACGACCGACCATATCTCGCCTGCCGGCAACATTGCGAAGGCGAGCCCCGCCGGAAAGTTCCTCATGGAGAAGGGGGTCCAGCCGGTCGACTTCAACAGCTACGGCGCTCGCCGCGGCAACGATCGCGTGATGACGCGCGGCACGTTCGCCAATATTCGCATTCGCAACCAAATGGTGCCGGGCGTCGAAGGAGGCGTCACGCGCCATCTGCCGAGCGGCGAACAATTGGCGATCTACGACGCGGCGATGAAGTACAAGGCCGACGGCGTACCGCTGGTGATTCTCGCGGGCGCGGAATACGGCACGGGAAGCAGCCGCGATTGGGCCGCCAAGGGAACTTATCTCCTCGGCGTCCGCGCGGTGATCACCGTGAGCTTCGAGCGCATCCATCGCAGCAACTTGGTCGGCATGGGCATTCTGCCGCTAGAGTTCGTGCCCGGCCAAAATGCTGCAACGCTCGGCCTCACCGGCGAAGAAGTCTTCGACTTTGTCGGGCTCGACGACAGCCTACAACCGCGCAGCCTGTTGACCGTGCGCGCCACCGCGCCGGGCGGCAAGGTGACGGAGTTCCAGGCTCGCGTGCGCATCGATTCGCAAGTGGAACGGGACTATTACCGCAACGGCGGCATCCTGCAAACGGTGCTGCGCAAGTTGCTGTTGGGCGGTTAGTCGGCCGCCGGCGGCGGCGCAAGATTCAGGAAAATCGCGTGAAGGAGGAGCAATCTACGGGTAGGATTGCTCCTCCTTCGGCGTTCATGGTTGCAGAACTCGAACGCGTCGTCGCCGCGTGCCGTCGCAAGGATCGGGGAGTATACAATGACCAATGTGTTGCGAATGTCGTTCTGGTTCGCTGCGAGTATCGCCGCGGTACTGTGCGGATACGATTCGGCCGACTGTTCCGCGGCCGATCCGGCTTGGAAACGTCACGTCGTCTGGCAGGGCGGACGCACCAATACGGCCGTCGGCGGCGATTTCACGGGCGACGGACTTCCCGACGTTGTTTTCACGACCGGCGGCGTCACGCGCTTGCTCGTCGCGCCGCAGTGGCGAGCGATCGAGTTGGAGAACGATAAAGGCCACAACGCGATCCATGCCGAAGTATTCGACGTCGACGGCGACGGCGACCTGGATTACATCGGCGCTCAATACCAGCCCGGCCATGTGTTTTGGCTTGAGACGCCGGCCCGTCCGTTGGAAGAGAAATGGACGGCGCGCACCATCGATGAGAAAATCGTCGGCGTGCATGGCCTGCTCAAGGGAGACGTCGACGGCGACGGACGGATCGACCTGATCGCCAACAGCGCGCAGCCGCTTGGGCCGTTCCCGTCGTCGGCGGTCTGGCTCAGCGTTCCGGCGAATCCGCGTTCGTCCGAGGCTTGGTCGAGGCACGTATTCGCCGATCGCGACGCGGCCGGCTTGAGCCACTACTTCGGTTTCGGCGACGTCGACGGCGACGGCCGTCCGGATATCGCGCTGGCGGCCAAAGGGGGCAACCAAGCGGAAAGTACGTCGGACGCTTGGTTCGCCTGGTGGCAAGCTCCCGCCGATCCGAAGTCGGGGACTTGGCGCAAACAAGTGATCGCCGATTGCCTCGGCGGCGCCACCAACATCCAACAAGCGGAGATCAACGGCGACGGGCGGACCGACTTCTTCGCCACCCGCGGCCATGGTCGCGGCGTCATGTGGTTCGAACAACTCGCCCCCGCGGCGTCGACCAAGACAGACGCCAAGCTGCCGCAATGGAAGTTGCACGAGATCGATCCGCTGATTCTCGAACCGCACTCGTTGCAAGTGGCGGATATTGACGGCGACGGTGATCTCGACGCCGCGACCTGTGCCTACGGCGACAAGCTCTGCGCGTGGTACGAAAACGACGGCCGCGGCGGCTTCACGAGGCACGTCGTCGCCGAGGATCAGGCCGCCTACGACCTGAGGGCCACGGACATGGATCGCGACGGCGATCTCGACCTGTTGGTGGCCGGCCAGGCGAGCCAAAACGTCGTTTGGTTTGAAAACCCCCGTCGGACGGCGGCCAGATAATCAGGCCCCCGCTAAATCCGCGCATATTTCCCGTTTTTCCGGCGGCCCCCATTTTCTTTGACTTGAGTACGACTATATTCGTCGGAAATGGAGGCTGCGGTAGTTTGCGGGAGCGGGAGAGTTGCGAGAGAGACCCCCGAGCAGGCCGTCTGCAACGCCGCGGCGATCGAACATCGAGGAGCATCCTATGAGTAGCAAGTGTATCGTTTGGGCGGCCGCGGCTTCGGCCTTGGTCGCGTGTTCGGCCGCTACGGCCGACGCGGGAATTTTTCACCGGCGTTGTAAGCCGCAATGTGCTCCAGCCGCCTGTGCGCCGGCATGTGTTCGGAGCGCGGCGGTCGTGGCCGGGCACTATGAAGACGTCGTGGTGTCGCGCACGATCTACGTCAACGAGACCACGTACGAAACGCGCAAGATCGTGACGACCGAGTGCCGACCGGAACTGCGCGAGCGCTCCTACAACGTTTGCCGTCGGGTGCCGTACAAGGAAACTGTGACGGAAGCGTATACCGTCATGGTTCAGAAGACGGCGATGAAGCGCGTCACCGAGACCGTCTACAAGCCGGTGGTGCGCACGGTCAATCAAAACTACACCGTGA
>CAZWDN010000438.1:0-4127 GCA_964633125.1 uncultured Pirellula sp.
AGCCCGAGCTCGCATGCGAACGGCCCTGACCGAATTGCAAGTGGTGGAGAGTTAGTACGATGAACAATGAAGCCATGCACGAAGGGGCGCTGACGCCCGAAGATCAGATGCTGCTCGACCGGTTGGTCGACGGCGAGGTGACCGAGACCGAACGCCGCGAGTTGTTGCTCCGGCTCGAACGCTCGCCCGAGGGTTGGCGACGCTGCGCGCTGGCGTTTCTGGAAGCGCAAGCGTGGCGCGGCGAAGCGCGAGCCATGGCGACGGAACCGGCGTATGCGGCGACTGCGCCGAAGTTGCGGCCCGCGGCTCCTGCCCGCGCCGCGTGGGGCGGGCTGGGGATTTGGTTGCCGATTGCCACGGCCGCAGGCTTTCTATTGGCGCTGGGGTACGTGAATTGGTTTGCGTCGACGCCGGGCGTCGACCCGAGCGACCCGCAGAATTTGCGGATACTGGCGGGGCAACGGATTCCGGGCACGGATAGCGCGTCGCCGGAGGATAGCCGCCGGGCGGCTGGCGGCGGCGACAACTTGCGTTTGGTCGTGGCGCCGGGCCCCGGCGGCCAACGGCAGGTGGTCGACGTACCGCTCGTCGAGGCCGGTCGGATGCAAGAAGCGCTTTTCGGCCCGATGGCGCAGCAACTGCCGCCGGAAGTCGTGCGGATGCTCGAACAGCAAGGGAACCAGGTGGTGCGCGAACGGCGTTTGGTGCCGATCGACTTGCAGGACGGCCGACGCGTGGTCGTGCCGATGGAGCAGGTGGAGATTCGTCCGGTGGGAATGCAGGCGTTTCAGTAAGCGTTGCGCCGTCCAGATACTATTAAGGAGTAACCTCATGTCGGCGAGAGAAAAGTTTTTAGCGGCGCTCCTGGCCTTGGCAGTTCCCCTGGCGGGCATTGCGCGCGCCGACGAACCGGGCGACAAACCGCGACGCGGCGACGGCGAAGTCCGCGGGTTTACGATGCGGCTGCCCGAGGGCTTGGCGGGCGGGCAGTTTTGGATCGGCGCGATGTGCGTGCCCGCCGACCCGGCGCTCCGCGCGCAGCTCAACTTGAAGGACCACGAAGGACTCGTCGTCGCGAATATTCTGCCCGAGAGCCCGGCGGCGAAAGCGGGACTGAAGCAATTCGACGTCGTGACGGCGATCGACGGCAAGTCGCTCAATAGCCTGCACCAATTGATGCAAGCCGTGCATGATGCGGGCGAAAAGGAGCTGAAGCTCGACGTGATTCGCGGCGGCAAACGGGAGACGATTGCCGTGAAGCCGGCGCCGCGGCCGGATGGGGACCGGTTCATCGCTCGCGGCCCGTTCGCTCCCGGCGAAGGGCAGCCCGCCGGCGTCGGGCCGATGAAAGATCAACTGGAACGGATGCAGAAGCACCTTGACGAACTGCGCGACCGCCTCCCGGAAGCGGAAGTGAAGCGCATGGAAGAGTGGTTGGAAAAGACGCGCCGCGGCGAGAACCAACCGTTTCGCATGCACGTGTTCGGACCGGGCGTCGTGATGCGACAACCGCAAGCCCCGGCGTTGCCCGCCGGCGTGACGGTGCGCGTCGAGCGGCAGGGGGACGAGCCGGCGAAGATTCACGTGGAACGCGGCGACCAGAAGTGGGACGTGACGGAGAAGGAACTCGACAAACTGCCGGAGGACTTGCGTGTTTCGATCGGTACCATGCTCGGGCCGCAAGGCGGGCCCGGCGGCTTGATGATCGGCACGCCCGACGGCGCCGCGGCGGCGATTGCCGGCGGGACCGGCGGCGAGGGGAAGATGCAGGTCGAAATCCGTACGGACGACGGAAACCAACGCGCGATCGTCGTCGGCCCGCAAGGTTTGGGAGACGCGCAGCAACTGCGCGGCGAAATCGAACGGCTGAACAAGCAAGTCGAGCAATTGCAGTCGCAACTGCAGAAGCAGATGGAAGACGTGCGCAAGCTGCAAGAGAAGGCCGGCGCACCGAAGCCGCCGAAGAAAGATGCCGCGAAGAAGGATCAGGCGTAGCGCGACGAACGCGGCATGCCTACGTCGGCAGCTCAAAACGGCCGGGCAGGAGCACGTCGAGCGACGTTTCCAGAACTTTGCCCGGTGCGTCGGCGTCGACGATGTAGATCGGCAGGTTCGGGCTGAACTCGGCCAGGAACTGCCGACAGGCCCCGCACGGCGTGCCGCCGCCGGAAAGTGCCAAGGCCAGCGCCGTGAACTCGCGCCGACCGGCGGCGACCGCCGTGCACGCGGCCGTGCGCTCGGCGCAGATCGTCAGGCCGTAGGAGCAGTTCTCGACGTTGCAGCCGGTGAAGACCTCGCCGGCCGTCGTGAGCAGCGCCGCGCCGACGGCGAACTTCGAGTACGGCGAGTAAGAACGCTGGCGCGCCGCAAGCGCGGCGGCGACCAGCGCGGAGGCGTCGATGCCCATCGCTCACCCTTTATCGCAAGGCGTTACTTCTTCGCGCCCCACAGCTTGACGTTGTCCCAGTTGCCGACGTCGTCGAACGAACCGAGGCCGACCTTGCCCCAGGTGAACGTCTTGTCGACGGCCGTCATCACGGGCTTATCCATGTCGTCGAAATAAATCTTGATGTCGCCGGTGCCGGGATTGCGCTCGATTTTGACGTGGTGCCACTCATCGTTCCACGGGGTACCCGAAGTCGTGGTCTTCGAGATTTTGATGCGCGGGGCGTCGTTGACGATGAAGATCTGGTTCGCGTGGTCGTCCATCTGCTTGCCGAAGTGCACATAGTAGAAGTGCGCCGGGTCTTGATAGCCGAACACCATCACCATCGAGCGATGACCGTACTCGCGGGCCGTCGAAAGGACGTCGGCCTCGAGGCGGAACTCGGTCACTGCGACGTCGTCGAGCAGCGCGATGTTGAACGGGCTGCGATGCGGCGGCTTGTACTTGCTCTGCTGGAACAAGCTGTAGGCCTTGCCGCTCTCGCCCGAGTCGATGATCTTCCAAGCGGCGGCGTCGGTCGGCTTCCAATGGTCGGCGCCGTTTTCGAAGCCTTCTTCGAAGAGGAGCGGAAGTTCGGCGGCGACGGCCGATTGCGAGATCGCGGCAAACCCGCAAGCGAGAAGCAGGACGGTAGCGGTCAAGCGAGTATGCATGGCGCGGGAATCCGGGTGGGCGAGAATCAATCGTGCTTGCCGTAGCGCTCGGCGGGGTCGAAGATCGGTTCGGCGGTGATGCGAACGCCGTCGGGCGTGACTTGGTGGAAGAAGCAACTGACGCGGCCGGTGTGGCAAGCCGCTCCGCCCTGTTGGCGGACCTTGAGGAGCAGGGTGTCGCCGTCGCAGTCGACGAGGATCTCTTGCACCTCTTGGTAGTTGCCGCTCTCTTCCCCCTTGCGCCAGAGCCGACGACGGCTGCGACTGTAATACACGGCTCGACCGGTCGCCAGCGTTTCGGCGAAACTTTCAGCGTTCATGTAGGCCAACATCAGCACGATGCCGGTTTCGGCATCCTGCGCAATGGCCGGCAACAGTCCGTCGGCCGCGGCGGCAAAATCGGGAACGGCGGCGGGGGTCTTGGACACGTGAAGAATTGGTCAGTGGTAAGCGGCGATGGCGAGTCTCGGGCACCATCGAGCCGCGGGCTCGTCTCCGCGCTCAGGCGAGCCCTCAGAATACTTCCACCTCAGCGGGGTCGCCAGGGTCGCTTGGTGGCGATGCCGCCGAATGCCGGGGGCCTACAACCGATTTAGACGTTGCTCGGGGGCTAGGTGTTCGGGCCGGTACACAATGAGCGATCGTTAAGGTCGTGCGAAGCCTGTTTGTACTGGAGGCGACTAGAGTTACGTGCCGCCGGTTGTCGATGGGATGGGTGGTCGAAACTCGCCCAAATCGTGCTCTCGCTCCGCGCGTAGGAACCCACCGGCAAGGCCGCCTCAGTCGAAGGAACTCGGTTTTGAAACCGTCCCTCTCCGTAGTCGTTCCGCTCCACAATTCGCAATCGACCGTGGCTCGTCTGACGGAAGAACTCCTCGAAGTCATGCCGGAACTCTCCGGCGACATGGAGATCATCCTCGTCGACGACGGCTCGACCGATGCGACCGTCGAAGTCGCACAGGAGTTGTCGCTGAACTTCCCGCAGGTCTTACTGCTCGTGCACCCCGCAAAGCTGGGGGCCGAAGAAG
>CAZWDN010000439.1:0-4115 GCA_964633125.1 uncultured Pirellula sp.
GCGCTCGACCGGCGCTGGTTCACCAACGACGGCCCGCTCGTGCAAGAATTTGAAGCGGCGCTCGTGCGGCAGTTGCAGGTGAAGCACGTCGTGGCGATGTGCAACGGCACGACGGCGCTGGAGATCGCCGTTCGGGCGTTGGGACTGAAAGGAGAGGTGATCGTCCCGTCGTTCACGTTCGTCGCCACGGCGCATGCGCTCCAGTGGCAAGAGATCACGCCGGTATTCGCCGATATCGAACCGGCGACGCACTTGCTCGACCCCGCCCAAGTGGAGCGGCTCATCACGCCGCGCACCACGGGCATCATCGGCGTACACACGTGGGGCCGGCCGTGCGACGTCGAAGCCTTACAGGAAATTGCCGACCGTCGCGGGTTGACGCTCCTCTTCGATGCGGCGCATGCGATGGGCTCGACGCATGGCGGCGCGCCGATCGGTCGCTTCGGCGCCGCCGAAGTTTTCAGCTTTCATGCGACCAAGTGCGTGCATTCGTTCGAGGGAGGCGCCGTAGTCACGAACGACGACGGTCTGGCCGAGAAGCTTCGGCTGATGCGCAATTTCGGCTTTGCCGGCTACGACCGCGTCGTCTATCTCGGCATCAACGGTAAGCTCAGTGAAATCCACGCGGCCATGGGGCTCACGTCGCTGGAAGACCTGCCGCGGGTCGCCTCGCACAATCGTCGCAATTTGGAGCTTTACCGCCGCGAGCTCGCCGGCCTTCCCGGTCTGCGGCTGCTCGACTACGACGATGCGGCCGGTGAATCGCGTAACTATCAATACGTCGTCGTCGAATGCGATGCGGCCGTGTCGCCGCTCGCGCGCGACGAACTTCTGGCCGTGCTGACCGCCGAAAACGTGCGGGCCCGGCGTTACTTCTATCCCGGCTGCCATCGAATGGAGCCGTACCGATCGCTGCTGCCCGATGCATCGCAACGTCTGCCGGTAACGGAAGTGATCGCCGCGAAGGTTTTGCTGCTGCCGACGGGCCCGACCATCGGCGAGACGGAGATTCTTGCGATCTGCGGCATTCTCCATCGTGCGGCTGCGGAATCGGTCGCGGTGCGAGGGGCGTTGCCGCCCCCCCGCCGGCAATGAGTCGACCGGCAGGATTCTATAGAGTATTGCGGTGGTCCGCGGCGACGTGTTCGACGCCGCACACTTCGTCGGCGCGCAAGTCGGCGCGAGGCCGCACGCCTTGGCCGTAGGCACGCGTTGCACGCCTCTCCGGCACGACCCGAGGCGCACCTCGTTGCGCGAGAATTAACCCCGCGCGGAACTCGGCCGCGCCACGCGGTTTTTGAGAGTCGCGGCGAAAAATATTGCAACCCCCCGTACGTCACGGCACTCCGGTTGCTAATAGTTCCCTCGCACTCCTTCCGTGCTCTAGGCGGCGCATCGGCGGAGGATCGGCGCGAACGAAAAGCCGTGTTTCGGCTAACACACCTGCCGCGCCCGGTCCTAACGAGTTTCCCGAAACCTAGTCCTCTTGCGCGCCGAGTTCGCCTGCCATGGGCTATCTCGAAATCAGAAATTTGCGGAAGACGTTCGGCTGCGGCGCTCGGCGTACCGCGGTGCTTGAAAACTTCAGTCTCTCGGTCGAGCAAGGAGAATTCGTCGCATTGTACGGTCGCTTGGGCGACGGCAAGACGACGCTCGCGGCGCTCGTCGCCGGTCTGACGTTGCCCGACTACGGCACGATTACGCTCGGCGGAAAATGCGTGACCGGCCCCGGTCCGGATCGCGCCCTGATGTCGCAATCGCAAGCGCCGCTCGGTTGGCTGAGCGTGCGCGACAACGTGATGACGGCGATCGACAACGTCTTCCAATCGCCGCAACAGAAGCGCGTACGCGCCGATTACTATCTCGAAGCGACGGGCCTCGACGCGGTCGCGGCGAAGCGTCCCGGCGAACTAAGCGAGCCGCTCCGCCGCCGCTTGGCGCTGGCCCGAGCGCTGGCCGTGAACCCCGACGTGCTGCTGCTCGACGATCCGCTGTGTAGTCTCGACGACGGACCGCGCGAACAACTCTCCACCGACCTGGCCCGGCTCATCGCCGAAGAACGCAAGACGTGCCTGCTGTTCACGTCGAACGTCGACGAAGCGCTGCTTTTGTCCGATCGCGTCGTGCCGCTGGCTCCCGATACGCGTTCCCTGCACGTAAAGGAATTCCTCGTCGACCTCCCCCGTCCGCGCAAGGCGCCGAAGCTCGGCACCCGGCTCGCGCAATTACGGGCCGCGGTACTCGGCTCGTTCACCACGGCGTCGACGGCCGCCGGATTGTCCTAGTCGGCCGCACGCATTGTCCGAAGTCCGCAGTTCGCATCGCAAGACGCACAACCCGGAGGATCTAAACGTGACCACGCCCCTGGTGACGCTGTACGACCGTATCGGCGGCGAGGCCGGCGTAGCGGCCCTTCTCGATCAATTCTACGCCCGAGTTTTGGCCGATCCGGAATTGGCCGGCTTCTTCAAGGATGCGGCGATCGATAAGCTGCTGCGGATGCAGAAAGAGTTTTTCGGTGCAGCCCTCGGAGGCCCGCAATCGTACGGCGGGCTCGATCTGAGCTGGGCACACGCGGGGCGCGGCATCACCACTCATCACTTCAACTGCTATGCGCAGCATCTGCTGGCCACACTCGAGTCGCTAGGGATCTCGCCCGACGACGTGCGTGAGACCGTGCATCGCATCTCCGTGCACAAAAACGACATCACCGGCGAAGGCTACTGACGCCGCGATTGCGCACGACCGGAAGAACGAAGTAGCCCCCGTGTCGCGCGACATTGCGCTGTATTTCCGCTTCGGGCATCGCCTTCGTCATCGGCACGAACGGCGCTGCAAATGGATGCCGGCACCGCCTTCATACCCCCAATCGGACTTGCTCACTTATCGAGTAATCGGTAACTTTCCGCCGCCTACCCCCGTTCACGGCGCGGATTTCGTTCCGAATCGCCAACCTCGGGCGACGGCATCTCGCGCGTGACGAACGCTCGGAAGCGGCGTCCTCAGGATTCATACCGGTACCGACGATGAAACGATTCGACGCGAGGGATTTACGTCGGACGATTTTACGGATGGCCTACGCAGGCTCGACCGTGCACATCGGCTGCGCGTTTTCCCTCGTCGAAATCTTGGCCGTTCTCTATCGCTCGCACTTGCGACTCGATGCCGGCGATCCGTTGTGGCCCGATCGCGACTATCTCGTGCTCAGCAAAGGGCACGGCGTCATGGCCCAGTATGCTTGCATGCGCGAGCTCGGCTGGCTTGAAGACGAAGAGCTGCAACGCTACTTCCAAGACGGCACGCGCCTCAAAGGGTTGTCCGATGCCCATGTTCCCGGCCTGGAAGTCACGTCCGGATCGTTGGGGCACGGCTTATCGGTCGGCGTCGGCTTGGCGCTGGCCGCCCGACGTCGCGGATCGCCCCAGCGCGTGTTCGCAATCGTCGGCGACGGCGAGATGAACGAGGGCTCGATGTGGGAAGCCCTGCTGCTGGCCCAACACGCCCGCCTCGACAACTTGCTCGTGATCGTCGACGCCAACGGCTTCCAAGCCATGGGACGGACCGACGAGGTCCTCAAGCTCGGCGATCTGGCGGTGAAACTCTCCGCCTTCGGCTTTGAAACAAGAACGGTCGACGGGCATGACGAAGCGGCGCTCGACGAGGCGCTCGGCGATCTATGCCGATCGACGACGCCGGGGCCGCGGGCCGTGATCGCCGACACCGTGAAGGGACGCGGCGTATCGTTCATGGCCGACGACAACCGCTGGCACTATACCCGACTCACGCCCGAAACGTTCGAGGCCGCCATGGCCGAACTCGCGGACGCGGAGGAAGCGCCATGCCGATGAGAGCGGCCCTCAGCGCCGGTTTGGTGGCGGCCGCGCAGCGCGACGCCCGCGTCGTGCTGTTGACCGGCGATCACGGCTACGCGCTGTTCGACGATTTTCGCCGGCTCTGTCCGTCGCAGTACCTCAATGCCGGGATCGCCGAACAGAACATGATCGGCGTCGCCGCCGGCCTCGCCAAAGGGGGCTACCGCCCGATCGTTTACGGGCTCTCCGCTTTCGTGCCGATGCGCGTGCTGGAACAGATCAAGATCGACGTTTGCTACCAAG
>CAZWDN010000440.1:0-4103 GCA_964633125.1 uncultured Pirellula sp.
CGTCTCTCCCAACCGGCGGTCGAGCAATTCGCGCAAGGCTTGGCGGGCCCGATGGAGCCGGGTTTTGACGTTGGCCGACGACAGCTTGAGCAGGTCGGCCACGTCTTCGGTCGTTCGTTCTTCGATATCGCGCAAGAGCAGAATGGTGCGGTAGCTTTCCGGCAGTTCGTCGATCGCCGAGCGAACGATCTGGCGCAGTTCGCGATTGACGATTGCTTCGTCGGGGCGGATGCTCCAGACGGCTCGCGGGTCGGCGCGATGGCCGTCTTCGACGAAGCGCGGAAGCAAGTCTTCGATCGCCTTCTCCGGCCGGCGGCGGCGCGTGCGCAACCGCATCAGTGCGGAGTTGACGGCGATGCGATGCAGCCAGGTACCCAAGCTCGAATCCCCTTGAAACCGCTCGATCGCTTTGAACGCGGACAGAAACGCCTCTTGCAGCGCGTCCTGCGCGTCGTGCTCCTCGGGCAGATAACGACGGATCACCGCAAGCAATGGCGGCGCAAAGCGGACGACCAGTTCTTCGTACGCGACGTCGTCGCCGGCGCGCAACCGAACCAACAGCCCCGCTTCGTCTGCGGAACCCGGCGAACCGGCGGCAATGGGGGAACTCTCGGCCATGCTCGCCAGCATACCGGCGACGCGACGAAGCTCCAAGCTCTCGGCGAAGCTCCAAGCACACCGCCATGCTCCTAGTCCGCGGGATCGCAGGTCGCTGCGACTCCGATCCGTTGGATGCCCGAAACGAAACATTCGTTACGGACATTTTTTGGAGAATTTCGGTCACGCGCGCGAGCACGTTACACGCTGAACGTGCCGTCGGCCGGCTCGGCGGCCTGCCCGTCGTGGACGAACGTGCAATCGCGGCCCGACGATTTGGCCGCGGCCAGCGCGATGCCGGCCCGCATGACGACCGACACGCTCCGGTCGTTCGAGGCGACTTCCGCCACGCCGCAACTGACCGTGGCGTCGATCGGCTTCTGCACGGCGTCGCCCGCCCCCTCGCGCACGGCGGCGCGAATCTGCTCGGCGGCGTGGATGCCGAGTTCGGCCGTCGCGCCGTCGAGCAACATCGCGAATTGGCCCTGATGATACCGGGCCGCATAGTCGCACGGGCGGCAATGTTTGCGGAGGATTTCGGCCGTGCGACGCAGTACCAAGTCGCCGGCGGTGCGGCCGTCGTGGCCGTTGATTTGCGTGAGGTGGTCGACGTCGACGAGCACGAGCGACATGGCCCGGCTTTCCGTGCGGCAGCGTTGCACGCGGCGGCGCAATTCGTGCGCGAATGCGGCGGCCGTCGGCAGCAGCGTCATCGGATCGGGCTCGTCGTGTTCGTGCAGATTGGCGCCTGCGGTCGATAGCGACGCGGCGGCAAGGCCGGAGTCGGCCGCGTGTTCGAGCATTCGCGGCGATTCGAGCGACAGGAAATCGGTGCCGCTGTGGAAGTGGCCGCAATTGCGCCCGGCGGCCTTCGACAAGTACAAGGCCTCGTCGGCGCGGCGAACGATGGTTTCGACGTCGTCCCCCGGCACCACTTCGGCCAAGCCGAGGCTGATCGTCACTTCGACCGATTCATGGTCGTATTCGAAATTATGGTTGGCGACGGCTTCGAGCGAGCGCTGTGCCGCGCGGCGCGCATCGCGCAACGTCGTGGCCGGCAGAATCACCGCGAACTCCTCGCCGCCGTAGCGCGCCAAGAAATCCATTTCACGGAGCACGGCCTGCAGCACGCGAGCGACGTCGCGCAGTACGGCGTCGCCGACCGCTTCGCCGCGCGATTGATTGATCTTCTTGAAGTGATCGATATCGACCAACAGGATCGAGATCGGCGACGGCCGGCGACGCCATTCGGCCAGCCGGCGAGTGAGTTCTTCTTCGAACGCCCGGCGATTGGAAACGCCGGTGAGAGCGTCAAGCCGGGAATCGGCCAACTGCGTTTCGAGCTGCTGCGATTGTACTTCGAGCCGCGTTTCCACGTCGGTGAGTTGCGATTGCAGTCGGCTGTTGGCCGTGGCGATTTGCGTCATTCCCTCGAGGAGCGCCTGATGGAGCTGATCGACGTCGGCCTCGGCCGCGCTGCTGAGCGATTGCGCGACGGCCTTCACTTGTTCGGCGTGGCCGACCGCTTCCGTGCCGATGTCGTCGGCCAGCGTTTGCAATTGCTTGAGCGCGTCGGTGAGTCGGGCCGTCAGCACGTCGGACGTCTGCGACACCGAACGACGCCGCGAACGGAGCCAATAGCCGACGGCGCAGCCTCCCGCGACTTGAAACGCGGAAATGCCCAAGAGCAACAGCATCGTGGAAGTGGAAAGCATGCGTGCGACGACCTACGACGTGGATTTCGAGACCAAGGCGGTTCGGTAAAGCGCGCGCAGCGGTAAGCCGCCGTCGACGCCTATGAGAAACCTAGGTCGAATTGGGGATGCGGGCCGCCAAAAAACGCGCGCTACGGCCTACGCCGGTCGTACCGAATATGCGGCCGCGCGAACCGAGAAGCCCGGTTTGCTATGCCGACGCCGGAGAGCGCCCGTCGCGGCGGCGCAGCATCCAATAGAAACAGGGAACGCCGGCGGCGATGAGCGCCAGCCCCCAAGCCGAGGCCCGCGGCGAAGAAATCGCCATGCTCACCAAGAAGGCGACGAACGCGAGCAGAAAAATCGCCGGAACGACGGGATAGCCCCAGGTGCGATAGGGACGCGGCAAATCCGGCCGGAGCCGCCGGAGCGTGAACACGGCCGACACCGCCAACGCATAGAACGAATAGCCGCCGAAGATCACGTAGTTGGTCAGCGCGTCAAAGGCGTCGAGCGGCGAGGCCTCGCCGTAGTGAAACACGGCCACGATCAGAATCACCGTCCACACGCACTGCACGAGCACGGCGTTGTGCGGCGTTTCGTAACGAGCATGCACCTTCTGCATGAAATGCGGCAGCAAACCGTCGCGCGCCACGGCGAAATAAATCCGCGGGCCGGTGAGCATATTGGAATTCACCGCGCCGAAGGCGGAGAGCATCACGCCGAGCGCGACCCAACGGGCGGCGTCGGGATTGAAGAGCGCGGCGAAGAGTTCGGCCGTCGGGGCTTGGCTTGCGGCAATCTGCTCGTGCGGCAGCACGAGGTGATAGGCGAACGTCGCGGCGACGTAGATCGCCATAATGAGAACGATGCCCCAAGCCAGGGCGCGCGGCACGTTGCGCTGCGGCTCGCGGATTTCTTCGACGACGGGCCCGATGTTGATCCAACCGTCGTAGGCCCAGAGCACGGCGACCAGCGCCGCCGCGACGCCGGTCCACAGCGAGGGCTCGTACGAACTCGGGAACAGCGGCCGGAGCAACGCCGGATCGGCGCGGCCCAACAAGAACGGAAGCACGATGATGAGGCCGAGGAAGCCGACTTTGACAATCGACGTAACGTTCTGTACATGGGCCGTCCAGCGCGTGCTCACGTAATTGACGGCCGAGAGCCCGACCACGAGCACGATGGCGACCACCTCTTGGCCGGCGCGTCCCAGCGGCGAGAACTCGGCCATGTAGATCGCCGTCGCGACGGCCAGCGCTCCGATGGAGCCGGTGCGCACGACCCAAAATTCCGTCCAGGCCCACAGAAAGGCCGGCAACTTACCGTAGGCCTCGCGTAAGTAAACGTACGGCCCGCCGGCTTGCGGCAACATCGCGGCAAGCTCGGCCAGCGCCAAGCAGCCGCAAAGCGTAACTAGGCCGACGGCGATCCAGACGGCGACGATCAAGCCGAAGTTCGGCAAGTTCGCGGCGAGAACCGCGGGCTTCAAAAAGATGCCGCTGCCGATCACGGACCCGACGACGATCATACACGCATCGAACGGCCCGAGCACGCGCGGCAAAACGTTCGGCGACTTTGTGATTTCTTCGTTATGCATGGCGGGTAGTATAGCCGCCCGCGCACAATCGCAATTCGATTAAATCAGCTTCCGTCGTTCCAGCAGCGCGACGATTTGGTCGACGCATTGGGCCGTCGTGAGGCGGTCGGTTTCCAGCGTGAGATCTGGGCTCTTCGGCTCTTCGTACTTCGCCGAGACGCCGGGGAACTCCGCGATTTCGCCGGAATCGGCCTTGGCATACATGCCGGCCG
>CAZWDN010000441.1:0-4090 GCA_964633125.1 uncultured Pirellula sp.
GGCTCACTGCCGTGCATCGTGCGATTCATGCCGACGGGCCGGCCTCGGAGCCGGTAGTCGATCCGATGCCGCAACGGTTGGCGCTGTCGCTGGCGGCAAACGAATCGCCCCACCCCACGATCGCCGCCGGCCCGTATCAAACCGTGTTCACCGGCCGGGTCTTCGTGCAGCGTCCCGGCAAGTACCTCTTTCGCGCCGAGTTGCAGGGCAAATTGACGCTCGCGTTCGGCGATCAGGTCGCCTTCGACGGAGTCGTCGGCGACGGCGACGCGCCGGTCGCGGGCTCGCCCGTCACCTTAAAATACGGCCAAGTACCGCTGACGGCGACGTTTGAGCGGACCGCCGCCGATGTGCCGGCCGAACTGCGGTTGTTCTGGCAGCGCGAAGGGGAGGCGGAGTTTGCGGTGCCGTCGGCCGTATTGAGTCGCGCGAAGCCGATCGCCGGCAAGCCGGAGACGGCGCTGCCCACGACCGCTTGGGAAGAGGGCCGCCGGCTCGTGTCGGAGCATCGCTGCGCGGCGTGTCATGAGATCGGCGCTCTGTCGAGCCTCTCGGGAACGGCGCCCGTGCCGCGAGCCGCGTTGTTGCCGGGGATCGGCGATCGCATCTCCGAAGCTTGGCTGCATCGCTGGCTCGCAAACCCCAGGGCCGTGCGGCGACTGGCGACCATGCCCGACTTGTTCGGCGATTCCCCCGAAGAACAAGCGGATCTTTACGCGGCTACGAAGTACCTGGCGTCGCTTAAGGAGTCGAAGAAGCCGGCCAAACCTGCGGCGGCCGCCGCCCTGCCCGACGCGACCGCCGTACGTAAGTCGATGGCCTCGGTCGGTTGCGTTGCCTGCCATACGCTGCCGGGCGAGGATGCGACGAAGTTCCCCAATCTGCGTCCGCTCACGAACCTGGGCGATAAGACGACCGCGACCGTGTTGGAAAAGCGAATCGCCGAGCCGAGGGCATTTCACCCTTCGAGTCGGATGCCGGATTTTCAATTGAAGAAGGAGCAGCCGAAACTGCTGCGCGACATCGCCGCCTACTTGGCGGACCAACATGCGGCCGAAGCTTTGCCGACGCCGCAAGCTCCGGCAGGCGACGTCTTGAGAGGACGCTGGAATGCGATCTTCGCCGCCGATCCCGTCCGCGGAAAGTTTGAAATGATGCCCGAAGACGAGCGCTGGCGCGTGCTCGGCTCGCGGGTCGTGGAAACGCGCGGCTGTTTGAATTGCCACGACCTCGACAAGCGGCAAACCAAGCTCGCGCCGCCGCCGTCGCTGGCAGGTATCGATACCGAGCAGGCAAGGCGTGGTTGCTTGGCCGAGAAGCCGCAAACGCCGGCGGCGGGATATTCGTTCACTGCCGAACAGCGAGCGGCGGTTCAAGGTGCGTTGGCGTTGTCGCCCAAGGCGAAGCCTGCCAAGGCGCCGATCTACGCTGCGCAGCGCGAACTGCAGCGGAGCGGCTGCGTGAATTGCCACAGCAACGGCACTGCCGAAGGAGCTTTTGCCCAACGCATTTTGTCGTTCGTGCCGTTGGGTACCGATCAAACGTTGCATGATCTCGCCCCGCCCAACTTGGCCGGCATCGGCGAGAAGCTGAACGTCAAAGCGATGCAAGGCGTGATCGACGGAAAGACTCGAGCTCGACCGTGGATGGCGCTGCGCATGCCGATCTTCGGCGCAGAGAACGTGAAAGGACTTGGTGCGAGCTTGGCCGCCCAAGACGGTGTCGGCGCGACGGCAGGTCCCGCCGCCGACGCCACGGCGGAAGTTCCCCTCTCGGACGAAGACCTCGAAATCGGTCGGCAACTCGTCGGCCGCACCGGGCTCAACTGCGTGAGTTGCCACGATATTCGCGGCATCCCGAGCATCGGCGTGCGCGGGCCGGATCTGGCGAACGTCGCCGGCCGGGTGCGCGAAGAATGGTTCCATGCCTGGCTCACCGACCCGCAACGCTTCACGCCCGGCACACGGATGCCGACCGTGTTCTTCGGCGGCAAGAGCGCCGCGCCGCAGTTCCTCGACGGCGATCCGGAGCGGCAGATCAACGCCCTGTGGGGCTACCTGTCGCAAGGTTCCAAGATGGAACTGCCGAGCCTGGCGCCGCCGGCGAATGCGATTGTGCCCGGCGGGGAGAACCCGCGGTTTACGCCGAAAGATCGTCCGCTGATCGTACGCGGCTTCATGCCCGACGTCGCCGGCCTGCGCGGCATTGCGTTGGGCACGCCCGCCGGAACGCACTTTGCCTTCGATAGCGAACGCTGCGTGCTCACCGCGGCTTGGACGGGCGACTTCGCCGAGATCGGCGGCTGGTTCGACAACGGCCGCGGCACGCCGGTCGACAATGCGTTGAAGCCGCTCGGCAAGATGATCTGGCGGGCCGCGGCGGAAGGGCGATCGTTCACGGCCGACGGCGCCGACTCTGCGTTCGTGCCGCTCGTCAAGTTTGCCGCCGCCTGGGCCGATGCGAAGGATGCAGGCTTCGGTTATGCCGTGGAAGTGCTGCCCGGGAAGTATCTGCATGTCGAGGAGCATCTCGCGCCGACGGCCGACGGCTTCGAGCGGCGGTTTACGCTGCGGGCCGACGACGACTTGTCGACCGTGCGTCTGGCGCTCGCCGACGGCAAGTTCGCCGGCGAGGTGTCGGCAGACGCATCGGAACGGGCGAAGGTGGCAGTCGCCGCGGGCGATGTAACGGAGTTGGTCATTACGAAACTCGCCGCTCAGGCGCCGGTATCCGTCGCCGTGCATTACAAGCTGCCAGTTCGCACCGAGAAGTCGGAGAAGAAGTAAGCGATGCAAATCATCCCGCAACGTTATCGATTTGTGCTGATTGTCGGCCTGTGCCTGGTCGGCGGCGTTTCGGAAGCCGAAACGGCGGTTGCCGCCGAGCTCGCGCTGACCTACGCCAAGCAGAGCACGCGCGCCGCGACCTACGATGCCGCGCAAAAGGCGGCCGGTTTCCCCGTGTTCGGCGTGTGGTACCAGGCCGCGCCGTTCGATCCGCTGTTGCGTAAGGTGCAAGGGCCCGACGAGAACTCGCGGCTCGACGCGCAGTATCAACTGTACGGCGGCGGCCGCGGCACGTGGCGCGAGTTGCCCGCCTACGCCGACGGCCGCTGGAACACGTTCGACACGAGCGAGATCGACGCGAAGTTGCTGGCGAAGAATCCTACGATCTACTTGCGGCGCACGATTACGACCACGGCCCCGGAGCGACGTCGGGTGTTCGTCGGGGCCGACGCGCACTTCATCGTCACGCTCAACGGCAAGCAGGTCCTCTACGCGGGCAGCAAGGATAAGTTCGACGCCGGCGAAGAGTCGGTCGAACTGCCGCTCGCGGCGGGCGAAAACGTGCTCATGCTCGAAGTGCGGTATTCGGTGCCGGGCACACGCTTCTTCTTCCAGCCTGACTTTGGCGCGGCCTGGGAAGCGGATTTGTACGCGAAGCTCGACGCCGACTTCCCGACGACCTCGCCGCTCGAAACGGAGTTCCGCCGCCGTGCGGCGCTCGTCTCTTCGGCCGCCGAAGATCAATACTATCGGGCCGTCGAGATCGCTTCGCCTCCGGGCGACATGATCGAAGGGACCGGCATGGCCATGCTCGATGACGGGCGCTTGGCCGTGGCGACGCGGCGCGGCTACGTCTACCTCGTGCGGAATGCCGGCAGCGAAGACCCGGCGAAGATCGAGTTCCAACGCTTCGCCGAAGGACAACATGAGCCGCTCGGTCTCGGTGTGGCGGGGAATAAAGTGTTGGTCGTCAATCGGGGCGAGGTGACGCGGCTCGTCGACACCGACGGCGACGACAAGGCTGATCGCTTTGAATGCCTGACCAACGATTGGGGCCTCACCGGCAACTACCACGAATACGCCTACGGGCTGCCGGCCGATGCGGCGGGCAACTTGTACGTGGCGCTCAATCTCTCGTTCGGTCAGGGGGGCCAATCTTCGAAGGTGCCGTATCGCGGCTGCGTGCTGCGCGTGACGCCCGAGGGGCGACAAGAAACCGTGGCCGTCGGACTGCGCAGCCCGAACGGCATCGGCCGCAACGCCGCGGGAGACATCTTCGTCACCGACAATCAAGGGAATTGGGT
>CAZWDN010000442.1:0-4084 GCA_964633125.1 uncultured Pirellula sp.
GGCAACCCGACGATACCGGCTTCCATGACGAACGCACCCTGAGCGACGAGAGACGGAGAAATGCTGACTGCTGAATGCGGAACAGGAGCCGGCGAATGTTAGCCCGGCATTCTAGCAATTGTTCGACTTCTTGCTTAGCCCCGCCGGCCACGGCTGGGAAAGCGCCGCGTGGCCGCGGCGGCTACGCCTAGTAGCGATGCTTTTGGCAGTTATTTGCGGAGGACCAGCACCGGGCAATGGGCGAGCCTCACGACCCGCTCGGCCGTGCTGCCGATGAGCAGCCGGCTGAGGCCGGTGCGGCCGTGCGACGGCAGCACGATCAGGTCGGCGTGGCGGTCCTTTGCGAAGTCGGCGATCTCGTGACCCGCCTCGCCGAACGCCACATGCAGTTGCACGCCCGCGTAGCGTGGGTCGGCGAGCCGTTCTTTCAGGGCCTGCTCCGTGTGTGCCTGGCGGGCCGGCGAATCGGCGGTCGTCCACAGGTATTCGGGGTCGGCGGGCTCGATCGTCGGCAGGATGTGCAGCACGTGCACGTCGGCCGGAGCGGCGACGAGTTGCAGGGCCGCGTCGACGGCGGCGATGGAGTCGTCGGAAAAGTCGACCGGGACGACGACGTATTTTTTCGGAAGCCAAGGCATGATGGATTCTCCGGGGCGGATTCTGGGGCGTGAGCGGCGCGGCCGCGCTATGTGTCGTGAGGTACGTTCTTCACGTGCTCTTCGGCGTCGTGCGGCGGCAACGTCCAAACGCGGTAGATGCAATACGCGCAGAGCAGCGTCACGCCCGCGACGCTCACAATCATAATGCTGCAACCGGCGAGAGTCATGGCGCATCTCCGGGCATGTCGGAAGGGGGCGGCAACCGGCCGGCGGCGGTCCAGCGTCGCCCGGCGTGGTGGATCATTGCAATGAGCATGACGGCCAACACGGCGATGAGCGCCATCGTGAGCTGCGCGACGGGCTTCGCGGCGAGCGTCTGCGCGTAGCCGGGCTGTTCGTCGGTGCCGATCACGTAGACGACGAAGTACCAGCCGACCATCACCGCCAAATACAACGGCGAAACGTATTTGAGCACCCATTGCACGACGCCGGGAATCCGCAGGTGCGCCCCGCGATGGGCCTCGACGGCGCCGCGTTCGGTGCCGACGATCCAGCCGTACAGCACGGCTTGAAACAGCGCGAGCGTGACGATGAGAAACGTGCCGACCCAGAAGTCCATGGTGTCGAGCGCGAGCATGTCTTGGGAGAAATAGACGACGTGCCCGCAGCCCAAGGCCGTGACGAAGCCCAACAGAGCGAAGGCCGTGCGCCGCCGCAGGCCGAGCCCTTCTTGAAAGAACGTGGCGACCGGATGCAGCATGGCGATGCTGCTGGTGATCGCGGCGAGAAACAGCATGAAGAACCAGAGGGCCCCGAAGAATTCGCCGCCGGGCATGCGGGCGAAGACGTTGGGCAGCGCATTAAAGCCGAGGCCGAAGGTGCCCATGCCGGCGATCGACGCGCCGAGAAACACGAAGGCCGCGGGAATGGTGATGAGTCCGCCGAGGCAAACTTCAAAGAACTCGTTCATCGAGGCCGCGGTGAGTCCGCTCAGCACGATGTCGTCGCTCTTGCGCGTGTAGCTGGAGTAGTTGATGATGATGCCGAAGCCGACGCCGAGGCTGAAGAAAATCTGCCCGGCCGCGGCGATCCACGTTTTCGGGTCGAGTAGCGCGCTCCAGGATTTCCCTGCGACGGGGTTCCACATGAAGCCGAGGCCGGCTGCAACGTTTTGCTCCGGATGGGCCGCGTCGGGCGCGCCGAGCGTGAGCACGCGTACCAGCACGACGATCGCCAGCACCGCCATGAGCGGCAGCGCGAAATTACAGAACTTCTCAATGCCCGCGGACAGTCCGCGGAAGATCAGGAACAGGTTCAACGTGAACACAAAGGCGAGCGTGCCGAGCAGCGGCGCTCCGTCGCGCGAGAGCAAACTGCCGTCGGCCGATTGCCCCACGTAGCGCGCAAAGTAATCGACGTACGCCTGCGGTTCGTCGCCGAGCGATAGGCCGCCGCTCAGGTAGCTCCAGGCGTATCCCAGGCACCACGCCTCGATGACGACGTAATACATGTAGACGACGAGCGGAATCAGGAGCGGCAGAACCCCGAAGTATTTCGCAATCGGCCGGCGCCAGAGGGTCGCGAAGATGCCGGGCGCGGAATGGAAACCGCGCAGCCCGCCGTAACGCCCCATGGTCCACTCGGCCCAGCAGAGCGGGATGCCGAGGAAGAGCAGCGCCGCAAAGTACGGCAGCATGAACGTACCGCCGCCGTTTTGGGCCGCTTGGCCCGGGAAGCGGAGGAAGTTTCCCAGCCCGACAGCAGAGCCGGCGACGGCCAAGATCACGCCGAGTCGCGAACTCCAACCGTCGGGCTTGGGGGATGAGGCCATGGTTTGTCAGCGGTCGTGTGCAGAATGGGTGACGCAAGTTATCTGGCATCAACGCTTTGTGTCAATAAAAGCCGGCGGTAATCATGTCGAAAGGAATTAAAACATGACTCATTGTCGAAATTCTCTTCGCCGGTAAGATAAGGGTGTCGAAACGAATGGCACTCTGAGCCGGCACGATGAGCACTCCCACCGAAATCTCCGATGGTCGACTGGTCGAGCTGATCCGCTCGCGCGAGTCGATGAGCATCGCGGAAGTAGGCGAGGCGTGCGGGGTTACGGCGACTGCGGTGCGGCAACGGCTGACCCGACTGATGGAACAAGGCCTTGTCGCTCGGGCCACGCATCGCCAGGGACGCGGCCGGCCTGAGCATCGCTATTCCGTAACGGAGCGGGCTCGCCGGCAAGCCGGGAACAATTATGCGGATCTGGCCGTCGTGCTCTGGAGCGAGCTGCGGCAGGTGAAGCACGACGAAGTGCGGCGCGGGCTCTTGGAGCGCGTCGCCACGCAACTCACCGAGATGTACCGCGGGCAAGTGCAAGGGGCCACGTCGTGGGACCGGCTGGAGTCGCTGCAAAGCGTGCTCGCCGAGCGACGTGTGCCGGTGGAAGTCGACGGAACACGCGACCAGCCCGTGCTGAGGGTGCGCGATTGCCCGTATCCGGAATTGGCGGCGCGCGATCGGGGCATCTGCTCAATGGAGCGGATGATGATCTCCGATCTGCTCGAAACGCCCGTGCGGCTGGCCCAATGTCGCCTCGACGGCGACACGTGCTGCCAATTTGAAACCAAGCGTCCTAGCGATACAATCAGCGGTTTGTCCCGCGACGAGGCGCCGAAGCCGGCGTCGTCGTGCGGTTGCAGCCCGTCTCAAAGCGACACGATAAACAGCTGACTGAAGGACCAATTGCGATGACGCAAGCTCACGTGCAGACGAAGCCCTGGATCGAGGGTCGGTTCGAAGAGAACATGATCCTCACGACCGTCGAACAGGCCATCAATTGGGCTCGCCAGGCGAGCATCTGGCCGATGACGTTCGGCTTGGCTTGCTGTGCGATTGAAATGATGGCCGCCGGGGCCAGCCGCTACGACATGGACCGCTTCGGCGCCGGAGCGTTCCGTGCTACGCCGCGGCAGGCCGACTTGATGATCGTCGCCGGCACCGTCACCTACAAAATGGCCAGCCGCGTCCGTCGGCTTTACAACCTGATGCCCGATCCGAAGTTCGTCATCGCGATGGGGGCCTGCACCGTCGGCGGCGGACCGTACTTCAAGTACGGCTACCACGTCGTGAAGGGGGTCGATCTCGTCGTGCCGGTCGACGTCTACGTGCCGGGCTGCCCGCCGCGTCCGGAATCGTTGCTCGAAGGCCTGATGCGCATTCAAGACAAGATTCGCGGCCACAAGATCGCGAAGCAGCAAGGCTCGTCGGCGTTCGGGCAACAAGGTTTGCAGCTTGAGTCGGAGATTCCGCTGCCGCACCATAGCGGCTACGTCGGCGTCGAAGAAAAGCAGCCGCTGTTTGATCACCAGAAAATCACCGGCTAGTCCGGTTGAGTAGTTAACGGCAGTTATTGAGGAAGTGTTTCCCCATGGTTGGTTTGACGACAAAGAACGAGGCGAACTCCCCCGCGATGGCAGGCGACATCAAGAACG
>CAZWDN010000443.1:0-4079 GCA_964633125.1 uncultured Pirellula sp.
ATCGGCGTTGCGGCGCAATTCGTCCGATTCGACTTCGCACCGTTCGACGTCGCCGGCCAAGCGTTGGCGCTCGTCGGCCAAGAGCGCGTAGCCGCGCCCGTGCTGGCGGAGGTGTTCGATTTCCGATTTGAGCGTCGAACGCCGGTCGAGCAACTGCCCGACCGTCGAATTGCGCTCGCTCGAAAAGAGCCGGTTGCAGGAGTTGGTAAGTTCGCGATGGACTTCCGTCAGCGAAATGCCGCCGGAACCGACGGCCAAGTCGTAGAGGAATTCCGCCGCGCCCGCGCCGCTCAAGCTGCTGAGCTCTTGAATTTCGCCGAGGCCGAGAGCGAACACGTTTTCAAACGTGTTCTCGTCGAGGTCGGCGATCACCTTCTTCAGCAGGCGCGAATCTTGCGCCGTGCCTTGCAAATTGGTCAGGTCGAGCCGGCCGACGGTCGGGTCGCCTTCCGCGCGACGGCGGATGCGGAACTTGCCGGCGTGTGATTCCACGCTCAGCACGCCGCCCCCCATGCCGCCGTGGACGGGCGGCAGGTATTTTTTGCGGCGCTCGTCGCTGAAGCCGTAGAGCACGCTGCGCATGAACTCCAGCAACGTCGTCTTGCCGGTTTCGTTCTCGCCGTAAAGCAGCGTCAGTCCGCCGTCGAGCTCTTTGAGTTCGATGTCGTTCCAGACGCCGAATCCGTCAATCTGAAGATCACGGATGATCATAATTCGGTTTCCTCCGCAAGCAGATCATGAGCCAGCACGACCGCCTCGCGCAACACGCGACGGCGCTCGCCGACGTCGTTGACGCGTAACGTCTCGGCCCAACGCCCCCCTTCGCCCAGCAGTTTCGCGGCCGACGAGAAGTCGAACAGTTGGTCCGCTTCGTCGGTCGTCGGCGCCGTTTCATGTCGATCGGCGAAGCGTAAGAAGTCCGCCAAGACGCTCTCGCGATTCGGGTCGGGCAGGTCGATCGACGCTTCCGTCTCGACCGAAACGTGCTCAGTCCAAACCTTCATCTGCGGGCGATACGCATGCCGGCAACTTCGGAGCAGATCGCTGATCACGCCGGCCCGGCGTAACGACGGCGACACGCGGCCGGCGGTCGCGGCTCGCCAGCGGGCCAGCACTTCAACGCCGCCGTTGGTGACGCTCGCCGTGCGAATCGCCTCATCCAACGACGTGCGGACGGTTTCGAGCGACGTCGTCGAATCGATCGGCAACGTTTGATGGTGCCACCGCACGACATCGCACGGCACGAACCGATCGCGGGCGATGCCGAGCGAGTCGACTTGCACGACCGTGCAACCGTGGGCGCCGGGATCGTCGAAGCTGCGCCCTTGCGGGCTGCCGGGCCAGTGAGCCATCGCGCCGAAGAGCGAAGTGGTGCGCCGCTGTGATTCGCCGCCGAGCGCCCAATAGTGAATGCCGCGGCCGACCGGTTCGTCGGTCGGCACGTCGCCGGCGACGACCGCGATCGAGAACAAGCCGCCGGGGTCGGGCCGGAAGTCGCCGGTGCGAATGCGTTCGCCGGGCGGGCGACTCCAGCCGGTGATTTGTAAGAGTTTCATCCCGTCGCGCGAGACGGTGATTTCTTCCGGCCGGAGGCTCGAGAAGATGCGCACGTTGTCGGGAATGCGGAACGAGGCGCTGCGCCGTTCCGCGGCGTCGACTTCGCCGGCGGCCCAATACACTTCAATGCGGCGCTGTCGCAAGCGCTCGAACTGTTCGATGAGGAAGATCATCCCGCGCGGGCCGGTCAGATCGACGTCGAGCAAGTTGCCCGAGAGCAACACGAAGTCGACTTCGTCGGCGATCGCCGTATCGAACACTTGCTCGGCGGCCCGATACGGGCACTCGATCAAGAGTTCGGCGAGCGAATCCGGAACGTCGGGGCAACCTTCGCCGGGCAACTCCAAATGGAAGTCGGCGGCGTGAACAAACTTAAACGGCCGTTGCGACATAGGGCCTCCTTGCGCACGCGGCATGTCGGTGCGCATCCATCGTTGATTGCGCCGGCATGCCCGACAAAGTTGCGACGGTGCCATCCCTGCAGCGCCGTCAAAGCAACCATGCCGAAGTTTTCGAGGCCGGTAGTCTAGTGAAACCGGCGTTTTTCGGATAGCTCGGTCACCGGCGCGGAATCTACCGGTGCCGGCAGCGCGGTGCCGGCATGAATTCACCCCCTCTCGATATTCTGAAATCCGCCTCCGCCATGTCGATTGGATTGGCCGCGATACTCAGCGGACGCGTCTGTCGCTCGTGCGAAAGCTTTCCTCCAAAAAAGTATCCTCCGCACTCCGGTCGATTTTGTCCCGCGCCGATCGACTACCTAACAATCTCTCGTAAACTGTCGGCAAATACACACTCCGAGGAGCCGTCGCCATGTCCGCCGTGCAACAACGCATTAGCCCTTGCCTGTGGTTCGACGATCAGGCGGAAGAGGCCGCGAAGCTTTATGTTTCGCTCTTTCCCAACTCAAAGCTCGGCGCCGTCGCGCGCTACGGCGAAGCCGGCAAGGAGATCCACCAGAAGCAGCCCGGCAGCGTGATGTCCGTGGAGTTTGCACTCGACGGGCAAGCGTTCATGGCGCTGAACGGCGGTCCGCTGTTCAAGTTTACCGAGGCGATCTCGCTGCAGGTGTTTTGCGACACGCAAGCAGAGATTGATCATTACTGGGAAAAGCTCACGGCGGGCGGCGACCCCAACGCGCAGCAATGCGGCTGGCTGAAAGACAAGTTCGGCCTGTCGTGGCAGATCGTGCCGCGCATGCTCGGCGAAATCCTGAAGGGGCCCGACGCCGCGGCGTCGCAACGCATGATGAGCAAGCTCATGGAAATGAAGAAGCTCGATATCGCCCGGCTCCAAGCGGCGGCGAAGGGATAACGGCTTTTAACTTCCAATAACCAAGCACCAAATTCCAAACAACGACCAATAACGAGAATTCCAATATGCGCTGCGGCGCGATTGGGTCATTCGGATGTTTGGTGTTTGTTTGGGATTTGGTGCTTGGTTATCGGTCGTTTCGCTGCGCGGCGGAACGCCACGGAGGGCGTTCCCGCCAGGCATCGCTAACCCTTCGGTTTCGGGCGCGGAATCTTGCCGGTGCCTTGCACCGTCGTCGGTTTCTTCCCCTTCGTCGTCGCGCCGGGCTTCTTGCGGCCCGGCTCGTTCTGCGGCGAGAACTCCTTGCGGGCTTGTTCCAGCGCCTTGCGGGCTTGCGGGTTGTCGGCCTTGCCGTTGAGTTCAAAGAGGAAGCGACTGGGGATCGTCGGCTTCTTGCGTCCCCATTTGAAGCGCGAGAGCGCGAGCGACAACGTCAGACGGTCTTGGGCCCGCGTGACGCCGACGTAGCAGAGCCGACGCTCTTCATCGATGGCCGAGCCTTCTTCCGCAACGCTCCGACGATGCGGCAGCAGCCCCTCTTCCAGGCCCACCATATAAACGTGCGGAAACTCCAGACCTTTGGCGCTGTGCAGCGTCATCAGGATCACGGCGTTGCGGCCGAGCTTGTCTTCTTTGTCTTCCGATTCGTCGCGGGCGTTCAGGGCGACATCGTCCAAAAAGCCTTGAAGCGACTTTTCTTTTTTGCCGCGCCCCTCGTAGATGCCGACGGCATTGAGCAATTCCTCCACAGTGTTCCAGCGGGCCTCGCGGTCGGCCGGTTCCTTGTAGTTGCGATCGATCTCGGCCCGATAGTTCACGTCGTCGAGCAGGTCGCGCACGACGTCGACGAGCGACTCTTTCGACTCCAGGCGCTTCTGCGTTTTCTTGACGAGATCGCGCAAGGCAAACGCGCCGTCGACGGCGGGTTGCGAAAGGTCGACGAGGCTCTTGGCATGCGGCAACACTTCCCACAGAGGCACGCCGTCGGTGGTGGCGCGCTTCACCAAGGCTTCGACCGCGCCGCGCCCGAGACCTCGAGCCGGGGTATTGATGATGCGCAGCAGCGAGACTTCGTCTTTCGGGTTGGCGACGACCTTCAGATAGCTCAAAACGTCGCGGACTTCTTTGCGATCGTAGAAGCTCATGCCGCCGATGAGGGTGTACGGCACTTTGGCGCGGCGCAATTCGGCTTCGAACGCGCGGGGCTG
>CAZWDN010000444.1:0-4055 GCA_964633125.1 uncultured Pirellula sp.
CGCATCGGCTACTTCGGCGGCTCGATCACGGCGCAGCCGGGCTGGCGCGTGAAGACGCTCGCGCATTTCCAAAAGACTTACCCTGATGCGAAGTTCAGCGAGATTAACGCGGCGATTGGCGGCACGGGCTCCGACCTCGGCGTCTGCCGGTTGCAGCAAGACGTGCTTGTACAGAAGCCCGATCTGCTGTTCGTGGAGTTCGCCGTGAACGACGGCGGCGCCGCGCCGACGCAGATCATTCGCTGCATGGAAGGGATCGTCCGCCAAACGTGGCGCGCGCTGCCGGAGTGCGACATTTGCTTTGTTTACACGCTGACCGAAGCCCTTGCGCCGCCGATGCTGGAGGGCAACTTCCAACGCTCGGCGAGCGCGATGGAGAGCGTGGCCGATCACTACGGCATTCCGACGATTCATATGGCGATGGAAGTCGCGCGGCTCGCGAAGGCCGGCAAGCTGCTCTGGAAGGCGCCGCTGCCGAAAGACAAAGCCGCGCAAAGCGCCGACGCCGATCCGCTCATATTCGCCGGCGACGGCGTGCATCCCTACACCGAGACCGGCCACGAGTTGTATTTGCGGGCGATCGTTCGTTCGCTGGAGCCGATCGCCGCGGCGTCGGGCGAGGCGGGGCCGCACAAACTTTCGGCCCCGCTCGATCCGCAAAACTACGAACAAGCGCGGATGCTGCCGATCACGACCGCGGCGACGCTTTCCGCCGGCTTCGCCAAGCCTGATGAGAAGCAACACCCGTTCGCCAAGAACTTCGCAAAGCGACTGCCCGATCTGCAAGCCGCCTCAAAGCCGGGAGAAACGATTCGGTTCAAGTTCAAGGGCGTGCGCTGCGCGCTGTATCACATCGTCGGGCCGGATAGCGGCCAGGTGACGGTGACGCTCGACGGCGCGAAGAGCGTCCGTTCGTGCTTCGATCCGTACTGCACCTATTATCGGCTCGGCACGCTCGTGATCGGCGACCGGCTTCCGGACGTCGTGCATGAAGTGACGATTGAGATCCATCCCGACATGCCGGACAAAACCGCGCTGCTCGCGAAGATCGGCAACAAGATGGACAAGCCGGAGCGCTTTCAGGGGACGGCCCTGTACCCCGGTGCGCTGTTGTTGATCGGCGAGATTGTGAATTAGCGACGGCGGCGCGATTTTGTGCGCAGCCGGCCGAACTGGGTTCGTTTGAAAGTTGGGGAGATGGAATTGCCTGCGCCGCGACCGCTATTCGCCTTCGACAACACCTATGCGCGGTGTTTGGAAGGATTCTCGATCGCTTGCGAGCCGACCCGAGCTTCGCAACCGGTCATGCTGCGGTTTAACGAGGCTTTGGCCGACGAGCTCGGCCTGAATCTTGCCGCGCCCGAGGCCGGGCGCCTGGCCGAAATGTTTGCGGGCAACGAGTTACCTGCCGGCGCGCAGCCGATCGCACAGGCCTACGCCGGACACCAATTCGGCGGTTTCGTGCCGCAACTCGGCGACGGGCGTGCGCTGCTCTTGGGGGAAGTGATCGATCGCCGCGGGGTGCGCCGCGACGTCGCCTTCAAAGGCTCCGGACCGACTCCTTTTTCACGCGGCGGCGACGGCAAGGCGGCCGTCGGCCCGGTGTTGCGCGAGTATGTCGTCGGCGAGGCCATGCACGCGCTCGGCATTCCCACGACCCGCGCGCTGGCGGCCGTGCGCACGGGCGAAGTCGTCCGCCGCGAGCGCTTGCTGCCGGGCGCCGTGCTGACGCGCATCGCGGCGAGTCATGTGCGCGTGGGGACGTTTCAATTCTTCGCGGCCCGCGGCGACGTGGAAAAGCTACGTACGTTGGCGGACTACGTCATCGCGCGCCACGATCCGGAGTTGCGGGAGCGACCGGAGCGCTATCTCGAACTATTGCGCTCCGTCGCCCAGCGGCAAGCGGCGCTGCTGGCGCATTGGACGGCAGTCGGCTTTATTCACGGCGTGATGAATACCGACAACATGGCGGTGTCGGGCGAGACGATCGACTACGGCCCTTGCGCCTTTCTGGAAGCGTACGACCCGAACGCCGTGTTCAGCTCAATCGACGTGCAGGGGCGCTACGCCTACGGCAACCAGCCGCTGATCGCGCGCTGGAACCTGGCGCGCTTCGCCGAAACGCTGCTGCCGCTCCTCGACGCGGAGTCGACGGATCGGGCCGTGGCTCAGGCGATGGATGTGCTCGGGGCGTTTCCCGGCGCTTACGAACGTTGCCGATTGGCGCAACTTTGCGCCAAGCTGGGGCTGACGACCGTCGCCGACGGAGATGCCGACTTGATCGACGACTGGTTGGAACTGCTCGCGGCGCAGGCCGTCGATTTTACGCTGGCTTGGCGGCGGCTGTCCGATGCGGCCGGCGGCGACGTCGGGCTGCTGGCGGCGCTGTTTCGCGAAGCGGCGGCGCTCGAGCCGTGGCTCGATCGCTGGCGGCGCCGCGTGGAGAGTGAAGGAGCGTCGCTCGCAGAGCGAGCGGAGGCCGTGCGGTCGGCGAATCCGCTGTACATTCCCCGTAACCATCGCGTGGAAGAGGCGTTGTCGGCGGCGACGGAGCAGGGGGATCTCGCACCGCTGGAGCGGCTGCTCGAAGCCGTGACGCAACCGTTCGTCGAGCGGCCGGGGCTCGAAGCCTACGCCGAGCCGGCGCCCCCTGAGTTCACCGCCCGCTACCGAACGTTCTGCGGCACTTAGAAGTTTTGCCCGTCGGAAGATGCGTTTCGACGGCGCATGGTTTATCGTAACCACGTCCGTTCGTTTACCGAGGCGCGAGGTCTGCCGAGCGTCGGCAGTTCGAGCATGTCGCCGGAAGCTATCGACGAAGTCCGCAGGCGGCGCTTCGAGCAAGCGCGCCGCGCGGGCCCTTCGGCATCGCTCGAAGAGTTTGCGCCGCCGGCGGAGGAGCCCGGCTACCTCGCGACGTTGGAAGAGCTGGCGCTCATCGACATGGAGTTCGGCTGGAAGGAAGCGCCGGCGGGGGCGGCGGGGCCGACCGTCGAAGATTATCTTGCCCGCTTCCCTGTGTTGCATGAGCGTCCGATCGTGTTTCGCCTCTTGCGCTACGAATACGAGCTGCGTCTGGCTCGCGGCGAAACGACCGTGCTCGAAGAATATCGCCGGAGGTTCCCCGAGTGGCTCGCTTCCGGCATGGAGTTTCTCGATGCCCGCGAGACGGTCTCGCAAGCGTCGTCGGCGACTTCCGACGTCGTACCGGCCGACACCGACGCGGCCGTTTCGCCGGCGCCCGAGACCGACGCTCCGCACGATCCGGGCGCCGTGTGGAACGACGCGGCGCGCGGGATCGACGCGCGCAATCAGCCGCGGCTTGCCCAGGCGCTGGTCGCGCAAGGGAAGCTGACCGACTTTCAGGCCCGGCGTCTGCTGGCCGGACGCGGCGAATCGCTGCTGCTCGGCGAATACGTGCTGCTCGACGAGATCGGCGCCGGCGGCATGGGCTGCGTCTACAAGGCCGAGCATCGACGGATGAAGCGCATCGTGGCGCTGAAGACCATCTCGCCCGGCGCCATGCGCGACCTCCACGCCGTCCGCCGCTTTCAGCGCGAGGTGCATGCCGCGGCGCGGCTCGAACATCCGAACATCGTCACCGCCCACGATGCCGGGCAGTCGGGCGACACGCACTTTCTCGTCATGCAGTTTGTCGAAGGTTCCGATTTGTCGTCGCTCGTCAAGAAGCAAGGCCCGCTCCCCGTCGAACAGGGCGTCGATTACGTTCGGCAAGCGGCGCGCGGTTTGGCGTTCGCGCATTCGCGAGGAATCGTCCATCGCGACGTCAAACCGGCCAACCTGCTGCTCGACGTGAACGGGGTCGTCAAGATTCTCGACATGGGGCTGGCGCGGCTCGATGCGGGGGTCGACGCGTTGACGTCGACCGAGCAAATGATGGGAACCGTCGATTTCATGAGCCCCGAACAAGCGGCGAACTCGAAGACCGCCGACGCTCGAAGCGACGTCTATTCCTTGGGCTGCACGTTATGGTACTTGCTGACGGGGCGGCGCGTGTACGACGGCGATTCGGCGGTCGAACGCATCTTGGCCCA
>CAZWDN010000445.1:0-4054 GCA_964633125.1 uncultured Pirellula sp.
CGCGGCAGGTGGGCTTTGAAGTCGCCCAGGCTGTTCCAATTCAGCGGCTTCGCCAAATCGACTTCCGCCACGGCGACCGTCCCCCAATCTTTCGCTACGGCGATCGCCTTTCCCTCGTGGTCGTACACGGCCGACTGCATCCATTGATTCTTGGCGTCGCTAAACGTGCTGCTGACGACGTACACGTGGTTTTCACACGCCCGCGCTTGCGCAAGGAGCGGATTGCAGCCCCAAACGGGCCACGCAATGACCTCGGCGCCGTTGTTGGAGAGTTGCCGAGCGACTTCGGGGAAGAAGCCGTCGTAGCAGACCATCATGCCGACGCGGCCGAAGCGCGTTTCGAACACCGGGTACTCGTCGCCCGGCGCAACGCCGGCGGCGAACTCGTCGCGCGGCAGCGCGACTTTGCGATACTTGCCGGCGATCTTGCCGTCGGGACCGAGGAGCACCGCGACATTATAGATCAGGTGCCCCGCCCGCTCGTAGAGGCCGACGACGATATAGAGATCATGCTCCTTGGCGAGCTTGCTGAAATACTCGGTCGAAGGGCCCGGCACCGCTTCGGCGACATCATCGTACTTCGCTCCGGGAATGCCGGCGTAGGTGATCGTTTCGCCGAGCACGACGAGATCGGCTTTCTGCCGCGCCGCTTCGGCGATGAGCGGAGCAAACTGCTTGCAATTGTCCGCCGGGGTTTTGCCGCCGCGCGGAATGTAGTGCACCGTCGCAAGCCGCGCCAGACGCGGTTGCGGGGCGGTCGTTTCGCTCAGTTCTACTTCGCTGTAACTCACCTTGCCGCCGGGCGCCCATTGCAAATGGAGTTCGACCAGCGCGCGGGTCGCGGCTCGGGGAGCTTGAAACGTGCCGTCGACCGAGCACCAACCGTTTTTGCCGACCGGACCGTCTTGCGGATGTTCGGCTTCGGCGTTGCCTGCGACGGTCGGTGCGTAACCGTTGCCGGGGGGCGCATCGCGCTTCACTTTGTTGCCGGCGTCGTCCGTCCAAACGATGCGCACCAAAGCGCTGCGACGCGGCACGGCGACGTTTTCCGCCTTCCGCACGCAATGAAACTTGTACCACGTGCCGGCCGCCACGGGGAACGACTGTCGCCAATAGCCGTCGAGCCCCTCGCGGGCATCGTGCTCAATAGTCAGCGCCGTGTAGCCGAGCGGACCGACGCCGCGCCCGAACTTCGGGCGCAACTCGTCGCGCGGACTCGCCGGCTCCCACAGCGCATCCTGCTCCGGCCGCGGCTCGCTGGCCTTGGACCACGAACCGTCGATCGACGGTAGGAACGGCAGGAATAGCGAGGCGGCAATTAAGCCGGCCAAGGCAAAACGAAACTGGAGCATCGGCGTCACCCCGGTAAAGCGTTCGAACGTAATTCGACGACTCCACCAGTTTCGGGTACGCCGACGCGCGACGCAAGCAACCGCACGCAGCAACTTCGGTTCTTATCTGTTTAGAAACCGATGATGCGATTCAGCGTGCGTACCGTGTTGCCGTAGAAATGGCCGGGGCGATACGGACGTTGGGTGATCGGCATCGAGCGAATGGCGGCGCGCTGTGCGGGCGTGTACGCAGCCGAGGCATCTTCCACGGCGGTCAGGCTCACGACCACGGCGGCCAACATCACGATACGAGCGAACATAACGACTCTCCAAGTTGTAGGTCCGGCCGTCGGAAGCGACGGGATCTCCAGGACCACGCTGGGTGGACGAGAAAAGATAGATCGTCCCTAGAGAGATACAAATTTCATGCCGTGCGGGAATTCCGCTTAGTCGGACTGCGCAATCCGTACGGCTATTACGACATGCCCGCAAATAGACGGGGCGCCGATCAGCAAGCGCGCAACACACGCGTAATGGGCGATCAGGGGAAAGGACGGAACGCGGAGCTTACGAAGCTGTTAGCCGCGTCGCTTGCGACGCGATCACACGTCGGGCTTACGCCGCGACGCTCGCCTCAGCGATGGAACGCCACGGAGGGCGTTCCCTACAGACGTTTAGCGCCCAGTGCCTAACGCCTAGCGACTATCCCTGATACGCCGTGGCGATCAGCGTGATGTTTTGGCCGCCGAAGCCGAAGCTGTTCGACAGCGCCGTCGTGCACTTCGCCTGACGAGCCGCGTTGGCGATGTAATCGAGATCGCAGTTCGGGTCGGGCGTTTCGTAGTTCATCGTCGGCGGCAGGACGCCGTCGCGAATCGCCAAGAGACAAACGATGAGCTCCGTGGCGCCGGCGGCGGCGATCAAGTGCCCCATCATGCTCTTCGTGCTGGAGACGCCGATCTTGTAGGCGCGTTCGCCGAAGGTTTGCTTGATGGCGAGCGTTTCCACTTTGTCGTTGACTTCGGTGCTCGTGCCGTGGGCGTTGATGTAATTGACGTCGTCGATATTCTTGCCGGCGTCTTTGAGCGCCATCTTGATGCAACTAATGGCGCCGCGCCCTTCGGGATGCGTATCCGTGATGCGGAAAGCGTCGGCCGTGGAGCCGTAGCCGGCGATCTCGCCGTGAATATGGGCGCCGCGGGCCTTGGCGTGTTCGAGCTCCTCGAGAATGAGCATGCCGGAACCTTCGCCCAAAACGAAGCCGTCGCGGTTCATGTCGAACGGTCGCGAGGCTTTGGCGGGTTCGTCGTTGTGCGTGCTGAGGGCCGTGAGCAAGTTGAAGCCGGTGACGCCGAACGGATGGATCATGCTGTGCGTGCCGCCCGAGAGCATGACGTCGGCATCGCCGCGGCGGATCATTTCCACCGCTTCGCCGACGGCCTGACTGCTCGCCGCGCAGGCGGTGAGGCAATTGACGTTCGGCCCTTGTGCGTTGAACAGCGCGGCCATGTGGCCGGCCGGCATGTTGGGCTCTTGCTCCAGTTCGGCGATCGGATGCAATACTTCCAGGCCGACTTGCGTGAACTTCGCCACGTCGAAGCCTTCGCCGGCGGGCATCGCCGCGAGCATCATCTTCGTGAAGCGATCAAAATCTTGCGGGCCTTCGCCGCTGCCGAGATAAACGCCGAAGCGGGTCGGGTCGATGCGCGAATTTTCCAAGCCGGAATCGCGCACTGCCTGCTTCGCCGCGCCGACGGCGAAGCGCGTGTGTCGGGCCTGATACTTCCACTTCTCCGGATCCTCGCCGACGCTCGCGAGGTCGAAGCCCTTCACTTCGGCGGAAATCTTCGTGGGAAAGTTCGAGGCGTCGAAAATCGTGGTCCGGCCGATGCCCGAATCGCCACGGAGCAGAGCCTTCCACATGGTTTCGACGTCGTTACCGACGGGCGTAACGCAACCAATCCCGGTGACGACGACTCGACGACGCATGACTAATTCCTCGGAAGCGATGGAGGATGAACGATGAACGATGAACGGAATAACTTCCGCATTCATCGCTCCGCGTTCATCGTTTATGTACCTGCCGCCTTCAATTCTTCCTCTAATTTCAGCAATCCGGCCGGCTCGGTAAGCCGGCTGCCGTCCGCCTTGCGGCCGACGTCGAATACGCCGAGCAGTTTCAGCGTGAAGACGAAGTTCTTCGGTTCGAAAAGCGACTTCGTTCGATCGTCGTCGCTCAGGTGAGCGAACACCACTTCGAGTTCGGCCTGCACTCTGTCGCCCACGCGGGCCACGGCCGTAACCATGGCGCCGTCGTCTTTGATGTAGTCGACCGTGGTTTCGTAGCGAAGCGTATCACCCGGCACGACCGGAAAATGAAACACGGCCTTGGGCAACTTCGCGAGCACCACCTTCTTTTCAAAGGCGTGGTACTCGCCGACCAACAGCCCGCCGGTCTGCGCGATGCCCTCGGTGATGAGGGAGTTCGGCATGACCGGACGGCCGGGAAAATGGTCGTGGAGATGCTCTTCGGCGAGCGAGACGTTTTTAATCGCCACGGCCCGCTTGCCGCTTTCGAACTCCTCGAACCGATCGATCCAGATCCAACGCATGAGTGCTCCAAAGTGAAGTCGGAACGCAAAATGCAAAAGTCAAAACAAGAGTGTTCCGACTTTTGCGTTTTGACTTTTGCGTTTACTTGGGCAACTTCGTTTCGACGAACC
>CAZWDN010000446.1:0-4043 GCA_964633125.1 uncultured Pirellula sp.
TGCGGCGCGCGGTTCGTCTCGTCCGCCTTGCAGAATGCGTCGGCGTGCGGTCCAGCCAAATAATAGGTGATTTCGCGTTCAAAAACGGCGTCGCGCTCGTGGCCCGAGGCGTCGCGCGCGTGTGGGCCCGTAAACTCGTTGAGCCGCCAGTAGGCGACCGGCTTGGCGGCCAAGACGGCTTGCGCGGCCGGGCCGTCGGAAAGTTGCCACGGCTTGCGCGGCTTGCCGCTCACTTCTTCCAGCAACTCGACGGCCGCTTCCGTGATCTTCGGCTCGGCGTTCACTTCGAGCCCGGCGCTGCGCGCGGCCCAGGTGTTGTAGCCGCCAAATTGATGTTGCTCCGGCGGCGGAATATAGCCGTCGCCGCCGTTGGCCAGTTCGATCACCATGTTATGCCGCAGCGGGCTTGCCGCCTTGATCTTCAGACCCGTCACCGCATACGTTTCGCAAGGCGTGGTCGCGATGCCGATGTCGCCGATGCGCAAGCCTTGCACGACGACCTCCGTGCGCTGCTTCGCATGCAGCAGCACTTGTTCGCGGGCATACACTTCCGGCTGCGTCTTCGGCGGTCGGTCGCCCATTTCTTTCATTACGCGCTCGGCCCATTCGAGCCGCTGCTTGTCGGGCACGCGATAAGCCAGCGTCATGCGCCGCTCGGCCATCGCCAGGTCGGCGTCGTCGCGATACTCAATCTTCTTGTACGCCGCTTCGGCGATCGCGAGCAGGTCGCGCGTGTACTCGTCGATCGTGAGCTTAGCGTTCCACTCGCTCTCCGGCTTCGTGTAATCGCGGCGCCAGATATCGCCGCTACAGCCGTGCGACAAAAGCCCGACGAATGCCGGCTTCCCCGCGACCGGCTTCGCAGCAATGCGTTCCTTGAGTCCTTCGCAAAACAAGCCGAAGTAATCGGCGCTGATGTCTTGATCGCCGAAGTAGTGCATCGAAAAATTGCCGAACACCGCCAGCGGGCGGCCGTCGAGCGCTTGAAACGCCATGAGCGTCAGGTCCGGATCTTCAGGGCCCGCCTCGCCGACGGCTTCATCCCAATTGCGGCCGGCGTGCATGTTGGCCCGGACCGTGAAGTTGCCGAACGGGTCTTCCGCCAACCGGTCGGGCCGGCGAATCCACTGTCGCACGGCCGTGAAGTCCGCTGCGTTTGCCGAGGCGAAGCCGACGCGGGCCGGTTCCAAATTCTGCTGCGCCGCGACAATCGCCTCGACGATCTTATCACGTAAGAACGGCACATACGCCGGATCGGCGTCGGTGCCGAGGCAGCCCATCGAGGCCGGGGCGCTATGCGCGTGCGTCGCGGAAATCAACATCCGGTTCGTCGCGATGCCGGTGCGCTTCGCGGCCAGTTGCTTCGTTTCGTCCAGCAATTCGCGCCCCATCATGCAGCTATCCACGACCACGAGCACCGCTTGCTCCCGGCCGTCGGCCAAGGCCAGCGCCCGCGCATTCACGCGGGTCTTCACTTTGCCGACGCTGCGCGTGAGCATGCCCCCGTTGACGAGCACCGGCAACCGCTCGGGCGTCACGTCGACCACGGCCGCACCGGCCCGAAGTTCGGCTTGCGCCGTCGTCGGCATCGCGGCGAGAAACATCGCGACGACGCCGGCGGCCGTTCTCGCGGCGAAACCGAACGTCGACGAACAGCAAATCATAAGTCGGGGCATGACGTGTTCCTCGGCAAAATAGGTGGGGGCCTCAAGATATGCCGGCCTGCTCGCCGTGAACAATAAAATACGATCTCGCCGCGAAAGCCTGTTCCGCGCTACTTCTTCGCTTCCGGGACGGCTGCCGGCGCCGCGCCCGATTCCACGCGCTTCTTGATGCTCGCCAAGCCTTCTTCGAACTTCGTGCCGACCATGCGGTCCATGTTCATGCAGATGCAGATCGCCTTGCCGACGAGGTCGCGCTTGCCGCTCATGCTCCATTCGACGAGCGTCTTGCCGTCGACCGGCACAAACGTGAATTGAACTGCCGCTGTGTCTTCCATCGGTTTGACGAATTTCATCTCGATGTCGATCAGAGCGTCGGGCCGGCTCTTCACGATCTTCATCGTTCCTTGGCCGACCTCCGCATTGCCGTCCCAACCGAACACGGCTCCTTCGCCCGACGCCGGCCCTTCGAACGTCGCTTTCGCCTGCGGATCGATCTTGGCCCAGGGAGACCACTCCTGCCAGTTGTGGAAGTCGTTGATCTGCGCGAATACGGCCGACGGCGGCGCGTCGATCTCAATCTTGCGGGCCATCACGAAATGGTCGGGATAGCGCGACGCGAGCGCCAGCACCGTCGCTACGCCGCCCATCAACGCACACAACAGTACGAGGAGCAATTTGCGAAACATACGGCCCGCCTTCGTTGGAGTGGAGAATCGCTACTTACCGGCTTCGACAAGCGACTTCAGCGCCGTCAGGCTTTCGTCGTACTTGCCGCCGATCATTTTGTCCATGTCGATGCACAGGTGGAATGCTTTCCCCAAAAAGTTGTTCCGGCCGTACATTTCCCACGTAGCGACCGTGCCCGAGCCTTCCGGCTTAAAGGTCATGTGGGCCATCGCTTGGCCTTCCATCGGCTTGAAGAACTCGAGCTTCACGCGCACCAATTCGTTCGGCTTGCTCTCGGTGATGGTCATTTGTCCTTCACCGATTTCGTCGTTGCCCGACCATTTGTAAACGGCGCCGACGCCCGAGGCCGGGCCTTCATACGTGCGGACCATCGACGGATCGATCTTGTCCCAAGCCGACCACGCAGCCCACAGGTGAAGGTCGTTCACCTGGGCGAACACCGTGGCCGGCGGCGCGGCGATCGATTTGCTGCGCGCGATGCGATACTCGTCCGGCTGCATCGCCACGACGACCAAGAACACGACGATCAACACGGCCAGAACGATCGCGAGCTTGCGAAGCATAATGCGCATCCAGTCTGCAAGAAGGTACGAATCGGTCCCCAGAACGACTACGCCATCGGCTGCGGCACGATCACCATCCAATGGACGCCGAACTTATCGGCGACCATGCCGAATTGCGGGCTGAAAAACGTTTGCGCGAGCGGCATAATCACATTGCCCCCGTCGACGAGTGCGTTATACACCCGAGCGGCCTCGCCGGCGTCGGCCACCTCGATCGACAGCGTGATCCCTTCGAACTTGGCTTCGCCCGTGCAGCGGCCGTCGGAAACCATGATCTGCGTTTCGCCGATCAGCAGATTGGCATGCATGATCTTCTCGTCCATGCCCGGCGGATTGTATTGCGGCTCGGGATTCTGCTTGAAACGAAAGACAAACTGCAACTGAGCGCCCAGAGCCTTCTTATAAAACTCGATCGCTTCGTCGCAACGGCCGTCGAAATGCAGGTAGGGGGAAATCTTCATGGTCGCATTCCTTTTAGTGTTCAGAATTCCGGCGTAATCCACGTCTAGTCGAACGACAGACGGCAATTTCGACGCCGCTTTTTCGTTTTCTAAAGCCGTTGGTCGATTTCGCTCCTGGTCGGCGACCAAACGTCCCCCGCAGTCGCCGCCGACGTCATACCTGTAGGGAACGCCCTCCGTGGCGTTCCGCGATCTGCGTGGTGCTCGGAACGCCACGGAGGGCGTTCCCTACAGAGCCCGCAATTCGACGTAAGTCCGACGACGCTTGCATGACTTACGTCGATTCTCATTTTCGCCCTGCGCACATAACTCGCGTTATGTACGCACCCCTTGTGGGTTTTGGGGTTGTGCGTGCTTAACCGGGATTATGTACGCAAGACGTTTTCGATCATCGACGTAAGTGCCGAACTCAGGCCGGCGCTTACGTCGAAGTATTCCGCCGCTCACGGCAAACAACCAAGGATGGCCCAAGATCACCCTGCAAATTAGCGAACCCGGCCGGCGATCTCCAGGCGATTTTTGGCCGGCAGGTCAGGCCGGGAGCAACTTCACAAAGCGCCCGTAGGCTTCGTCCCATTGGTCGCGATCGCGCGGGAGATATTCCTCCACGCTAAAGCTCTCGCGAATCACGTCGCGGGCTTGGGCGATGTCGGTCGCCGCGCCCGCCG
>CAZWDN010000447.1:0-4040 GCA_964633125.1 uncultured Pirellula sp.
TCGAACAGGTCGCCGATGCCGCCGCCGGTGTTGAAGTCGTCGTCCATCGCTTCGTGGAACTTTCGACGATGCTCGTGGATCGCTTGCTCCGTCGCATCGGCGCTCGGCGTGAAATCCCCTTGCTCGCGACGCGCGGCGGCCGGCAACGTATAGAAATCGTCCCCGGTCACGCGCTTGTAGCGATCGAAGAAGCGGTAGAACGTCTCCAATCCCTTTTCGACTTCTTGAATCCGCTCTTCGCTGAAGTCGATCGGCCGGCGGTAGTGCGTGGCGAGCAGGAAGAAGCGGATGGTTTCGCCGGCATACTTCTTCAGCAGTTCGCTGAAGGCCTGAGCGCCCTTGCTCTTGCCGATTTTGCCGGCTTCCTGTGCCGCTTGATCTCCGGCGGCGGGCGTCGTTGTCGCGGCCGCGGCAGGCGCGGCACCTTCGGCGAGTCGGGCACGTCCGCCGCCGCCCACTTTGTCGGCTTCGCCCGAGGCTTGCATCAAGCCGTTGTGCATCCAATAGGTCGCCAGCGGTTTGCCGTGGCAGCATTCGCTTTGGGCGACTTCGTTCTCGTGGTGCGGAAACACCAGATCGAGACCGCCGCCGTGAATGTCGAACGTTTCGCCGAGCAACTTGCCGGCCATCGCCGAGCATTCGATATGCCAGCCCGGCCGGCCGGCGCCCCAAGGGCTCGGCCACGACGGTTCGCCCGGCTTCGCGCCTTTCCAGAGCGCAAAGTCGGCCGACGATTTCTTGCGCTCCGCCGCGCCGCCTCCTTCGCCTTGCATCGCTTCGAGCGACCGGCCGCTCAGCTTGCCGTATTCGCGATCGCGACCGACGTCGAAGAAGACGTCGCCGTCGGAAGCGTAGGCGAAACCGCGGTCGATCAGCTTCTGCGTGAAGTCGATGATTTCGGCCATGTGTTCCGTGGCCTTGGGGAAGTGATCGATCGTGTCGATGCCCATCGCCGAAAGGTTGCGGTGGTAGTCGGCCGTCATTTCTTCGGCGACCGCCTGCATGGTCAGGCCGCGCTTGTTGGCTTCGTTGATGAGCTTGTCGTCGACGTCGGTGATGTTGACGACCCAAGTGACGTCGTAGCCCACGTATTCGAGATAGCGCTTGATCGAGTCGAAAATGATCGGCCCGACCATGTGCCCGATGTGGCTCGGCTTGTAGACCGTCGGCCCGCAGAGATAGATGCCGACCTTGCCGGGCCGCAGCGTCGTGAACGGCTCTTTGTTTTTCGAGAGCGTGTTGTAAACGCGCAACGGGTATTTCGGTGCGGCGGCTGCGGCGGCGGGACGATTAGCGGCGGGTGCGGTCATGTTCACGAGAAGACTCTTAGCGAAAACGGGGACGAGGTTCTGAGTTAGGTTGAGGCGACGACGAGTTCTAGGTCGGGATTCGTTCGAGCAGCGCCACGCATTCGGCCATCATCGCTTCTTGTCGGCCGACGGGCCCGACGTGTTCGCCGGTCTTTGCTTTCACGCCGACGCATTCCGGCGGCACTTGCAACAGCGCGCCGATGCTCCGGCGGATCGCTTCTTTGTGCGGCGAAAGTTTCGGCAGTTGGGCAAACACGATGCAGTCGACGTTCACGACCCGCCACCCGGCCGCGACGACCCGCTCCAGGGCCAGCCGGAGCATATCGGCCGAATCGCGACCGCGATTCTCCGGGGCGTTGTCCGGGAACATTTCGCCGATGTCTCCCAATGCCGCGGCGCCCAGCAAGGCGTCGGTCACGGCATGCAGCAGGACATCGGCGTCGCTGTGCCCGACCAGTCCGTGGTCGTGGGGAATGTCGACGCCGCCGAGCCGCAGCGGCAAGCCGGGCCCCAGGCGGTGGGTATCGTGTCCGATCCCGATTCGTACGGCGAGCGTGATACGCTTCCTCCGTGGTTGCGTGTAAGAAACTTAAATGGTCCGTCCGTAGCAGTCCGCATGAGCGAACTGCCGGAAATTCTAGCCAAACGGGGCAAACGTCACAACGCCGGCAAAGGCGGGGGAGGGGCGAATGTCCGTCGACGCCGATGCCGGTATAATGCCGAGCCTTGCCGTCGGCGGCGATCCCCGCGTCGGCAAGCGACGCGGCTAACCTTGAACCCTGAACCTTGAACCCTGAACCGGAAACGCATGCCCGTCGTTGAAATCGAAGGCCTTAAAAAGTCGTACCGCGTTTATCAGAAAAGCGAAGGGCTGCTGGCGTCCGTCCGCGGGCTGTTTCACCGCACCTATAAAGAGGTGGAAGCGGTCAAAGGGATCGACCTCAAGGTGGAGCAGGGGGAGTTCGTCGCCTTTCTCGGGCCCAACGGCGCGGGCAAGACCACGACGCTCAAATTGCTCTCCGGCGTGATCCACCCTTCCGGCGGCACGGCCCGCGTGATGGGCTACGTTCCGTGGAAGCGCGAACATGCGTATCGCCGCCGCTTCGCGCTGGTGATGGGACAAAAGAATCAACTCTGGTGGGACCTGCCCGCGCAAGAATCGTTTCGCCTGCATCAACAGATCTACCGGATCGACGCCCAGGACTTCGAGCGCACGCGCGACGAGCTGACCGAGCTGCTTCAAGTGCGCGCGCTGCTCGGCCGACCGGTGCGCGAACTTTCGCTCGGCGAGCGGATGAAGATGGAGCTCATCGCGGCGCTGCTCCACTCGCCCGAGGTGCTGTTTCTCGACGAACCGACCATCGGACTCGACGTCGTCGCCCAGCACAACATCCAGCAGTTCTTGCGGCATTATCAAGAGGTGCGGCAGATCACGATCCTGCTGACGAGCCACTATATGAAGGACGTGGCGGCGCTCTGCCGCCGGGCCGTGATTATCGCCCAAGGGCAGATCATGTACGACGGTTCGCTCGCCGGAATCGTCGACCGCTTCAGCGGCCACAAGGTCGTGACGCTCGCCTTCGCCGACGACGCCGACCCGCCCGACTTGTCGCGGTTCGGCACGGTCGTCGAGCTTCGTTCGCCGAAGGTCAAGCTGCGCGTCGATCGTCCGAAGGTCGCCGAGATGCTGGCCGCGGTGCTGCGCGATCACGTCGTAAGCGACGTTTCGGTGGAAGATCCGCCGCTGGAGGAAGTGATCGCCGACATGTTTCAATCGGCCGAGGCGTCGCTCGCGACGAGTAAGTCATGACCGCGGTCGTAACCGAAATGACGTCACGCGTCGCCGTCTGGTGGACGGTTTTGCGCATTTGCATCGAGGAGCGGCTCGTCTATCGGGGCGACTTCGCGCTCGGCACCCTGATGCGTTTCTTGCCGATCATCACGCAGACGTTCCTTTGGACGGCCGTGTTCGTCGGGGCGGGGGGGCCGAGCGCCATCGGCGGCTTTACGCGCGATGAGTTCGTCGCCTATTACCTACTCACTTACGTCGCCCGGGCCTTCTCCAGCATGCCGGGCCTCGCGAGTTCGATCGCCGCGCAAGTCCGCTCGGGCGAGATCAAGAAATACCTCGTGCAGCCGATCGACCTGCTGACGTTTCTGTTCCTCTCGCGCCTGGCGCACAAGCTGGTGTACTACGCCGTGGCGACCGCGCCGTTCGCCCTGGTGTTTTACGTTTGCCGCGGCTACTTCCACGGCTGGCCCGACGCTCCTACGCTGGCCGCGTTCGTGTTGTCGCTGCTGATGGCGTTCTTGCTCGGCTTTTTTCTGGAAGCGACGCTCGGCATGATCGGCTTCTGGTTCTTGGAAGTGTCGTCGCTGTTGTTCGTCTACATGTTGTTCAACTTCTTCTTCTCCGGGCACATGTTTCCGCTGACCATTCTTAGCGAGCCGTGGCGCACGATCGTGCTCTATCAGCCGCTGCAGTACCTTGCGTACTTTCCGGCCGCCGTGTTTCTGGGCAAAGTGCAAGGCGCGGCGCTCGTCGAAGGGCTGATCGGCCAAGCGGCCTGGACCGCGGCGTTCGTCGTCGCGGCCCGCACGGCGATGTTTTACGGCGTGCGACGCTACAGCGCCTTTGGCGGATAAGCCTATGTCATCACCCAACTACTTCTCCGTCTTTCGCGAGTTCGCCCGCAACAGTCTCGTGCGCGAGATGACGTTTCGCGGCAA
>CAZWDN010000448.1:0-4033 GCA_964633125.1 uncultured Pirellula sp.
CGCATCGTGCCCGAATCGTCGACGACGAGAACTTTATTGCTCACGGCAGCCCCCTCACAAGCAGATTGATTTGCGTTCCGAAATCCGTTGCCGGCCGGCGAGCATAAGCCCGCCGTTACGGAACTCTAGTTCGCAATCCTAGGTCGCGCCGTTGCGGATATCCGTCAAATCGGCGGGGCTGGGGAGCGGCGCCTGCTACGGCCGCAAGATCGCTACGATCGTCGTCGTCGGCACGCCGAACCGCGGATTACGCCAAGCGTGAATGCGCAAAGAGCCGTTCGAGCTCGGCCGCGCCGGCCGGCTTGGTGAGATGCTCGTCGAATCCGGCGTCTTTCGCCTTGCGGCGGTCGCCGTCGCCGGAGAAACCGGTGAGCGCCACGAGCAGCGCGCCGGCCGTCGTCGGAGCGGCGCGCAGTCGCGTCGCCACTTCGTAGCCGTCGAGTCCCGGCAGGCCGATGTCCAACAACACGATCTCCGGCGCCGTCTGCTCGGCGATCCGCAGCGCGGCATGTCCGTCGTGCGCCACGTCGACCGTGTGTCCCCAGAACTTACGCAGCAGCAACGCCATGATCTGCGTCGAGCCGGGATTGTCGTCGACGACCAAAATGCGCCGCGGGGCGGTCGGCGAAGGTTTCCACCCGCTAGGTTCGGAAGGCATAGAAAGCGTGCTGAAACTCGCGTGGCCTGCGAAAGGTAAACCGACACGGGGCGGACGCGTTCAGCTTTGCACGAACGGGCCGTACTGCAAGCCGGTTCGAGCGCGAATTCCGAAAATCGGCCGCAATTCCCCCAACGGGAGCAGTCCGGCGAATTCATGCGCCGCACGGGAGGCCGTCGCCCCGCCGGCGAGTACAATGATTTGTCGGTTCCGTCCGTCACGTCGCCCCCGTCGGGTCCTGGCCGTTCCGTCGCGGTTGAGAAGCTTCCTACGATGATTAGTCCTTCCTCCGATCCTCTTGTCGGCTCCCGCTCGGCGCCGCACGAAGCTTCGGCGGCGTTGCGCGAACGGGTCATGTCGCTGCAACTCCCCCACGGCAAGAAAGCGAAGTCGGGCGTCGCTTGGGGACGCCGCCTGGCGGCCGTCGGCATCGTCGCCCTCCTCGCGGTCATCGTCTGGCAGACCGCCGTCGGCTGGTTCGCGCCGAAGAACACCGGCGCCAAACCGGAAGTTGCGGCCGGCGCTGCGCCCGCCGCGTCGCGTGCGACCGAGGAAACCGCCAAGCAGACGCCCGCCGCGGCTTCGTCGTTCGCCGGGCCCGTCGCCGCCGCTTCTGCGCCGGCCGCGCCCGCGCCGAAGGTCGCCGCCGCCGACGGCAAGATCGTGCTCGAATCGCGCGGCTATCTGATCCCCGCGCATCAGATTCTCGTCAGCCCCAAGGTGCAGGGGATGGTCGTGAAGCTCAATCTCGAAGAAGGACGCCGCGTGCAGAAGGGAGAAATGCTCGCCGAGATCGAGAGCATCGAATTCGAACGCGACTACGAACGGGCTCTCGCCCTGTACGAGCTCTCTAAGGCGCGGTTGCTTGAAATGGAAAACGGCAGCCGGCCGGAAGAAATTTCCCAGGCGGAAGCCACGCTCGCCCAGGCCCAGGAAGAGTTAGTCGACATCGACCGCATCTATCAACGCAATCGCGAACTTTGGAAAACGCGCTCGGTGACCGAGGCCGAACTGCAGGCTTCCGAAGCCAAGCACTTGGCGACGCTGCAACGGGTCGAGCAACTAAAGTACGCGCTCCAATTGCTCCGCAAAGGGCCGCGCGAAGAGCGGATCGTCGCCGCTCGGGCCGAGTCGCGGCAGTACGAGGCCGAAATGCTCAAGGCCAAGTGGCGCCTCGGCAATTGCAAGATCGTCGCGCCGATCACCGGCACCATTCTCAAGAAGAACGCCGAAGAGGGGAACATCGTCAATCCGCTGGCCTTCAACGGTTCGTTCAGCCTCTGCGAGTTGGCCGATCTCTCCGATTTGGAAGTCGATCTGGCGATTCAAGAACGCGACGTGTCGAAGATCTTCGTCGGCCAATTGTGCCGCGTGCGCTGCGAGGCGTATCCGAAGCGGGTCTACGAGGGGTACGTCTCGCGGCTGATGCCGATCGCCGATCGGGCCAAAGGGGCCGTGCCGGTCCGTGTGAAAGTACGCGTCCCCGCGGAAGAAGAAGGGGTGTACCTCAAGCCGGAAATGGGCGCGAACGTCACGTTCTACGACGTCCTCGACCCGAAAGAAGCGGCGAAGAAGTAGCGCGGTGTCCCTTCTCTCGCCGGGAGAAGGTGGCCGCAGGCCGGTTGAGGGCGACTTTGCACGGCGCTTGGCATCGCATCGGGAACATGCGCGGCGCGTCAACCGTCACTGAGTCAAGCGTTATGCCGCGCGACCCTCACCCGCCGAGCTTCGGCTCGTCGACCTCTCCCCGTGGGAGAGGTGATAGCCGGCGCCGTTACTTCTTCGCTCCGCCCAGCGAGTAGAGCTTTCCTTCCGTCCGGAAGTAGAGCTTGCCGTCGGCCGCGGCGGGCGTGCTGCTCGAGCCGGAATCGAGCTGTACGCGGCCCAGTTCCGCAAACTCTTCGGCCGCGGCCAGGACGATCATCTCCCCTTCGTCGGACAGGCAATACAGCTTCCCGCCGACGCAAACCGGCGAGCCGGCGAAATTGCCGCCGAGTCGCTCCTGCCACACGATCTTGCCCGTATCCGCGCGGGCACAAACCACGATGCCGGCGTCGGTCCAGAGAAAGAGCAGACCGCGGTGAGCGAGCGCCGTCGGCATGTGATTCACGTTGCGCTCGAGGCGAAATACTTCCGCGGCTCCGCTTGCGGCGCTCGTCGCCGAAGCGACCGGCGTGCTCTGAACGCTCGCGCCGGGTCGCACCGCCACGAGGAATTTCTTGCCGCCGACGAAGCCGCAATTGCCGTAGATCAAGCCGCCCGCGGTAAACGGCGAACCGATCGAACGCTTCTCGTCCCCCTCGACGTCGAACGCGTCTCGCTCCCACAGCACGCGGCCCGTCGTCGGGTCGACGCTCGTGAAGCCGTGCAGCCAACTGGTGAAGATGAGTTGGTTGCGGCCGTCGGCGCCCGTGAACACGCACGGCGTCGAGTACGAGGCCTTCACGCTCTTGCGCGGGATCGTCCAGCGCTCGCGGCCGGTCGCGGCATCGACGCCGATCAGTCGGCTGTCTCCTTCTTGCACGTAGTTGATCGCCACGACGCCGTCGGTCACGATCGGCGAAATGCCGCAGCCGTGTCCGCTTCGATACGGGCCGAGTTCGCAGGTCCAGAGTTGCTTGCCGGCGTGATCGTAGGCGACGAGTTGCGAGGCGGCGCGGCTCTGCCAAATGGTGTAGACGCGCTCGGCGTCGACCGCCGGCGTGTTGGAAGCGAACGTGTTTTTGAGATGCTTCTTCTCGGCGACGAACGGCACCCCTTGCTTCCAGAGCAGTTTGCCGTCGGCCGCGGCATAGCAGAGCAGATAACGCTCGAGCTTCTCTTCATCGGCGGCGGTGACGAAGAGTCGATCGCCCCAAATCACCGGCGACGAAATGCCCGGGCCCGGCAGATCGACGCGCCAGTTGTAGTCGGCGTCGGTCCACGCGGCGGGCACCGTCGTCGCTTCGCTAATGCCCGAGCCGTTGGGCCCGCGAAATCGATCCCAAGCCGGCTCGGCCGAACGCGAATCGGCGACGCCGAGAACGACGCCGACCGACCACGCGGCAAGGAGGCAGAGCAGGGAACGGCGAAGGGGCGAATGCATCATGAGTCGAATCTCAAACATAGAGCAATCATTTGGGGCGGGCCGTGTTCGGCGACTTATCTACCCTTACGACGCGCCGACACACAAAAAGATTTGTAGATCCCCAAGCATTTATCCCCCACATCCCCTTCTCATCCCCCCAATCTCCCTTGCTCCATCCGCTGCGTTCTTGGCGTCTCTGCGTCTTGGCGCGCACTCTAAGAAAATCGGGGGGTGGCCAAAAATCGCCTGGCAATTGGGCCGGCACATTCGGGATACTGACTCCTGAAATCGCGTTCGATCTCTGCTGC
>CAZWDN010000449.1:0-4028 GCA_964633125.1 uncultured Pirellula sp.
ATCGATCGGATCTTTCGCGAAGGGATGACCATCGACAACTTCTACGCCAACAGTTGCGTCTGCTCGCCGACCCGCGCGGCGTTATTAACCGGCCGCTATCCCGATCGCGTCGGCGTGCCGGGCGTCATTCGTTATCTGCCGGAAGACTCGTGGGGGTACCTCGCGCCCGAAGCGGTGCTGTTGCCGCAGCCATTGAAAGCCGTCGGTTATCACACGGCGATTGTCGGCAAATGGCACTTGGGTCTGGAGAGCCCGAACACGCCGAACGAGCGCGGGTTCGACCACTTCCACGGCTTCCTCGGCGACATGATGGACGACTACTGGACGCACCTACGCCACGGCCAAAACTTCATGCGCCGCGACGCCGAGGTGATTGAGCCCGAGGGGCATGCGACCGACTTGTTCACGGACTGGGCCTGCGCGTATTTGGCAGAACGGGCCGCCGCCGACAAGCCGTTCTTTCTGTATCTCGCTTACAACGCGCCGCACGGTCCGGTCCAGCCGCCGGAGGCGTGGTTGAAAAAAGTCGTCGAGCGAGAGCCGCAGGCGAGTCCGACGCGGCAGAAGCTCGTCGCGCTGATCGAACACATGGACGACGGAATCGGGCGGGTGCTGGCGACGCTCGATCGGCTCAAGCTCGCCGAAGACACCATCGTGGTCTATACGTCGGACAACGGCGGGTTGCTTGCCGAGGGGGCGAACAACGGGTCGTGGCGGAGCGGCAAGACGCACATGTATGAAGGAGGGCTGCGGGTGCCGGCGGCCGTGCGCTGGCCGAAGCGCGTCGCCGCGGGAAGCAAGACCGATCGCATCGCGCTGACCATGGACCTCTTCGCAACCTGCTGCGAGGCGGCGGGCACAACTGTGCCGAAGCAATGCGAAGCTGAGAGCTTCCTACCGACTCTGCTGGGGGATGCGCAGGAACTTTCGCTGCGCGATCTTTACTTCTGCCGCCGCGAAGGGGGCGCGAACTACGGCGGCAAGACGATCGAGGCGCTGATTCGCGGACCGTGGAAACTGTTGCAAGACAGCCCCTTCGCGCCGCTGGAGCTTTACAACCTGCGCGACGATCCGCAGGAGGCGAACAATCTCGCGCAGCGGGAAAAAGCAACGTTCCGCGACCTTTCGGCGGCGCTGCGAAAGCAGATTCAGCTCGGCGGCCAAACGCCTTGGCAACGTGCGAAGTGAACGGCTTGTGAAGCGTTTCAATCATGGTGACGCAAGATTTTCGCGACCATGCTTGATTCACGTCGGAACGGAACCCACAATGGCACGCACCAGAGGGGGGGCGGCCTGCCTGGGGGTTTTTTCCGGGTGTATTTACCCGCGAAGGCTCCCTTACTCAGATGTGGCGGAACAAGACCAGCGAGCGCGTAGATGTCCGATATTACGATCGAGGTTTGGGACGCGACCGGCAACAAGCGTCAGCAAGTGGAAGTACCGGTCGATGCGCCGGTGAACCGGTTGATCGCCGTGCTGATCGATCGGATGAGCTTGCCGCGCAATAGTCCCGACGGACAGATGATGAGCTACAAGTTTCATCATCGGGCCTCGGGCCGGCAGTTGCTCGATTCGGAAACGTTGCAAAGCGCCGGCGTACGCACGGGCGATATCCTACGGCTGCAACCGGAAATCACGGCCGGCCGAGGTAGCGCTCGGTGAGCGAAATCCTCCGCTTCAAGGACGAAGTTGAACAAAGCGACGACCGCTTCTCCCGCTTCCGCTTGATGAGCTGGTGGGATCAGGCCCGGCTACGTTCGGCCCGCGTCGTCGTCATCGGGGCCGGGGCGCTCGGCAACGAGCTGATCAAAAACCTCGCCTTGCTGGGGATCGGCAACGTGTTCGTCGCCGATTTGGACCTAATCGAGAATTCGAATCTCTCGCGCTCGGTGCTGTTTCGCGCCGGCGACCGCGGCGCGAGCAAGGCGGAGATCGCGGCGGCCCGAGCCAAAGACATCTTTCCCGAGATCCGCACGCGCGGCTACCACGGCAACGTCGTCTACGACCTCGGGCTGGGGCTTTACCGCTGGGCCGACATTATCTTGGGCGGGTTGGATAACCGCGAAGCGCGCGTGGCCGTGAATCGGGCCGCGGCGCGGGTCGGCAAACCTTGGATCGACGGCGCGATCGAGCGGCTGCAAGGGGTGGCGCGCGTGTTCGATCCCGCGACCGGCCCGTGCTACGAATGCACGATGAGCGAGGTCGATTGGAAACTGCTCGAAGCGCGGCGGAGCTGCGCCTTGCTGACTCGCGATGAAATGGAGCAAGGCAAAGTGCCGACGACGCCGACCACGTCGTCGGTCATCGCCGGAATTCAGGCGCAAGAAGCGGTGAAGCTGTTGCACCGCTTGCCGGTGTTGCGCGGCCAGGGGTTCGTGTTCGACGGCGAACATCACCAGAGCTACACCGTGAGCTACTCGCGGCGCGACGACTGCCCGAGCCACGATCGGGACGAACCGGTCGTCGAACTCGCCGGCCACGGCGCGGCGACCCGAGCGGGCGACTTGCTGGAGCGCGTGCGCAGCGACTTGGGCGCCGAGGCGGTGCTCGAATTCAATCAAGACTTATTGCGCGGGCTCCACTGCCCGCGCTGCAATCAGACGGAGCCGCGCCTGGCGTCGCTCGGCAAGATCAAAGAATCGCAGGCCCGTTGCCCGACGTGCGGCGAGCCGCGCGCGCCGGAGATGTACCACACGCTCGACTCGGGCAGCGATTTGCTCGATCGGACGCTCGGCGAGCTCGGCGTACCGGCGTGGGACGTCGTCGGCGGGCGGAGCGGCATGCAGGTCGCCTATTACGAATTGCTCGGCGATCGCGACGAGGTGTTGGGAGAGTTGGCGCCGACGCAGGCGGCCGAAGGGTTGGAGTTTGTTTGATCGCGCGGATGCTGAAAATATCGAACGGCCGCGGCAAAGATGTCGGCGGCGAGGCCACTGAGAGAAAGTTCGACGGATGAGCGTACTCGACGTTAAGGACTTGGCGAAGGAAAAGTTGCCGCAGGCCGATTTTCCGGCTCCGCGCCGCGCCGACTTCCGCGTCTTCTTCACGGAAGCGGTTCACAAAGGGATCTGGCGTCACGCGAGCGAAAACCTCTCGGTGGAAATCTGCGGCGTGATGGTCGGCACTTGGGCCGAAGACGCCGACGGTCCGTACGCCTCGATCACGGAATACATTCGCTGCGACGGAGCGACGCAGAAGTTCGCGGAAGTGACGTTCACGCACGACTCGTGGGCGCAGATCAACCGCGAGATGGATACCAAGTACAAAGATCTGCGGATCATCGGTTGGTATCATTCGCATCCAAATTTCGGCATTTTTCTCTCCGATCGCGACGGCTTCATCCAGCAACATTTCTTCGCCGGCGCCGGGCAGATCGCGCTGGTGGTCGATCCGGTGCGCAAGACGGAAGGCATCTTCGTGTGGCGCGGCGGCAAAACCGCGCCGCTGGCCTGTTTTTGGGTCGGCGATCGGATTCGGGTCGGCGTCGATCAGGCGACGCAAAACGAAGGGGCGGCCGCGGCGCCCGCCGGCGGCGAAGCGACCGCCGCCGCGCCGACGGTCGCCTACGCGCGCGATGCCGGGCCGTTCGGCTGGACGAATATTCTCTTCGGCGTGCTGCTGTTCCTCACCGGCTGGGTCGTGGCTTCGCAACTCAGCGCCTGGCAGCGGCTGATGATGGAGGAAGGGGTGGTGGCGCACTACGGCGTGTGGAAGCTCTACAAGCCGGGGTTCGAAGAATCGATGGGGCAAATCGCCGAGGCCCAGCAGAAACTCCGCGCCGAAGTCGCTCGGCTGGCGACGCTGCCGCCGACGAACGACGAGACTGCCTTAAAGGAGCAGCAACAACGCTGGGCGGAGGTCGTCGGGGTGATGGGCGTTCAAGAGGCGGCCATGCGCGAGATGCTCAAGCGCTACGGCTTGCAAGACCACGAGAAGAAGCTGGTGCAGCAACTCGTGTTCGAAAAGTTGGGGGCCGCGCGACCGGGGCCCGACGCCTCGGCGACGCCGCCTGCCGCCGGCGCTCCCGC
>CAZWDN010000450.1:0-4025 GCA_964633125.1 uncultured Pirellula sp.
AAGCCAGGCGATTTTTGGCCACCCCCCGATTTTCTCAGAGTGCGCGCCAAGACGCAGAGACGCGAAGAATGCAGCGGAAGGAGCAAGGGAGATCGGGGGGATGCGGAGGGGATGTGGGAGATAATTGGTCCGGCGAGCCGGGAGCGTCAGAGACCGGAGTCCTAAGACGCAATTATGGCGTGACGAACCAACGGATCTTGTACGGCCGGTTTTCGGCGAACGAAACGCCGCCGGCCGGTTCGAAGAGCGAGAGTTGCTTGCCCCACTGTCCCACCACAATACGACCAGTCGCGGGATGCACGTCGATGGATTTGACGTGCTCTAGTTGCGGCACCTTCGGGTGCTTACGGAATTTCTTCGTTGCTCGATCGAAGAGCAGGACTGACTTGGCCGTCGTCAGCGCGAGATCGTCGCCGTGCGGAACGGCTCGAAGATCGTGACCGTCGTCGTCGGGTAGAGGAAACGATTCATCGAGCGTCAGGCTAGGCTCGGCGGTTTCCCAATTCTCCAAGCGATAAGAGCGCAATTCGTCGAAGCCGAGAGCCCAAAGGCGCTCGCGCGAGTCGTCCCAAATCACACCATGCGCGGAGCGCAGCGGTGTGCGCGCAAGCGGCTTGTGCGAGGTTGCTAGATCGAAAACCACTAACGCGTCGCCGCTGAGCGAACTTGCCACGACGACCCGTTCGCGCGGCAAGAGTTCGACCGAGTGGGCATTTGTGACCGACGCTTGCCATACGATTTCGCCGGCGGGATAGGTCAGCAATGCGCAACCGCCGTTGGATGCGGTAATCAGAATCCTGCGGCCTGCATCAACGGCACGGCATTCGTCTAAATTGCGAAATCGCGGCCGCTCTGCATCCGCCAGACCGGCAGCCGTCGCCCCGCTCCAGGTCCAGAGCTTTTTTACCGCACCGGTGTCCGCCTGTTGGGCATCGACGACGAATAGTTCGTTGCCGCCGGCGCAGAGCAGTAAATGTTCCGACGGCTGCTTCCCATCGGCCGCGTCGGCGATTGCCGAGATGCCGAGAATTGCTGCGCCGCTGAGGATAATCGTCGCTGCTGCCGCGAAATTCCGAGCCATTATGCGCCGGCATCCGGGAAGCGGTTGTCGAGTACCACTTCTTCGTACGGTAGTTGGCCGCCGCGACCGTAGGCGTCGGCCTTTCTTTTGCCGATCACCAGCAGCATGCCGATCACGTGATCCTGCGGAAGGTTGATGATCTTGGCGACGGCGTCCGGATCGAAGCCGACCAGGGCGCCGCTGTCGTAGCCTAATTGCTTGGCGGCCAGCATCAAGGTTTGGGCCGCGATGCCGACGCTGCGCATCGCTTCGTCACGCTGCAATTGCTCGCGACCTTGATAAGTCTTACGAATCATCGGTACCAGCATTTGCTGCGTCTTTTCAGGCGCGGTGCGCCAATAACGCTCCGGCGCCTTGTCCCAGGCCTTGAGGTCGGCGCAGAGGGCGAGCGTGAGTTGCGCCTCTTCGATTTGCGCTTGGTTCCAGGCCGCGGCCCGCACTTGCTTCTTCACCTCGGGATCGCGCAGGACGACGAATCGCCAATTTTGAATATTAAAAGACGTCGGCGAGAGCAGGGCGAGTTCGAGCAAGCGGCGCTCTTCCTCGGGAGTCATTTGATGCGCCGTGTCGTAGTGTTTGATGCTGCGGCGCTGCTCGATCGCGGAGAAAACATCCATGAATGCGGAGCCCTCGAAGACGTGCTAATTGTGTCTAGGCAACGAGAATCGTATCGGACGCCTTAGCGGCGGTCGCTCAACTTCGCGAGCAGTCGGAGCATTTCGATGTAGAGCCAGACCAAGGTCAGCATCAAGCCGAACGCGCCGTACCACTCCATGTACTTTGGTGCGCCGCGGGCCGCGCCGTTTTCGATGAAGTCGAAATCGAGCACGAGGTTCAGCGCGGCGACGCCGACGATAAACAGCGAGATGCCGATGCCGACGAGGCCCGACTCGTGGAGGTACGGGATTTTGACGCCGAAGAACGAGAGGATGATGCTGAGCATGTAGACCAAGGCGATGCCGCCGGTCGCGGCCGTGACGCCGAGCTTGAAATTCTCGGTGGCCTTGATGACGCGCGTCATGTAGGCGAGCAAGAGTGCGCCCAGCGTGCCGGCGGTGAGCAGTGCGGCTTGCACGACGATGCCGTTGTACGCAGTTTCGTACATGGCCGAGATGGCGCCGAGAAAGAGCCCTTCACAAACGGCATACAGCGGAGCGGCCCAAGGCGCCGTCGTCGGTTTGAAGATAACGACCAGCGAAGCGACAAACCCGCCGATCGCTCCGCCGATCATGAGCAGCTTTGCGTTGTCGGCGCCGTTAACGAGTTGGTTCCAGCTAAAAGCACCGGCGATTACCGCGGTGCCCAGCAGGATCGCCGTCTTGACGACGGTGCCTGAGAGCGTCATGGACGAGGCCGCCGTGGGCGACCCGTAATCGATCGCCATTTGGAAGGCTTTGTCGCTGAGGGCCGGGTTCGAAGTACGCATGACGGGGAAATCTCCGATAGGCAGCGAGGAAAGTGGTCGTGGAGCGATCGATTTCGAGCGGCGACGAGCGGAAGCAGGGCCGTTCGCCGCTGTGAAAACGCCTGGTCGCACGGGAATTCTACGATGTTGCCGGCATTGCTGCGAACTTCCTCATCGTGGGGACGCGCCTTCGAGAATCAGTCGCGAGGAAAGCGTGGCTACGATCCACACAATCGGGAAAGTTGCCGACGGCATCCTGAAAACTGTCGCAAAACGCCGGGAAAAGTGCGTGTTATTTCCGTTCGCGAATTTTTTGTTTTTCGTTGCTTGACACCAAACGGGAAACCGATACATTACACGAGTCGTTTGTGGCAGTTGGCCACGGTCAATTGTTCACGGACGACGTATTTGTTCTTTGACAATTTGGTAGTGATTTCAAGATTTTAGCCGGTACAAGACTGTACCCGGCCAATGTCTGACGATCGGGGTTCGAAAGATCCTCGTCGAAAGATGTCGGTCGAAGATTGATTTGAATCAGGCTCTTTCGATCTTGTTTATAAGCCGGTCTTGCGAAAGCGAGGCTTGGTTAAAGCAAATAATTATTGAAGGGTTTGATTCTGGCTCAGAATGAACGTTGGCGGCATGGATTAGGCATGCAAGTCGAGCGGGCGTAGCAATACGTCAGCGGCGTAAGGGACAGGAACACGTAGATTACCTGCCCTCGGGTCTGGGATAGCCACGGGAAACTGTGGGTAATACCAGATGATATCTCCGGATCAAAGGTGTGATTCCGCCCGAGGATGGGTCTGCGTCCTATTAGCTAGTTGGTGAGGTAATGGCTCACCAAGGCGATGATGGGTAGCAGGTGTGAGAGCACGACCTGCGTCATTGGGACTGAGACACTGCCCAGACACCTACGGGTGGCTGCAGTCGAGAATCTTCGGCAATGGGCGAAAGCCTGACCGAGCGACGCCGCGTGCGGGATGAAGGCCTTCGGGTTGTAAACCGCTGTCAGTGGGGAGGAAAGCTTTGTGAAGAGCAAGGCTTGACCTATCCGCAGAGGAAGTGTGGGCTAAGTTCGTGCCAGCAGCCGCGGTAAGACGAACCACACAAACGTTATTCGGAATTACTGGGCTTAAAGGGTGCGTAGGCTGCGCAGTAAGTTGGGTGTGAAATACCTCGGCTCAACCGAGGAACTGCGCCCAAAACTACTGTGCTTGAGGAAGATAGAGGTAAGCGGAACTTACGGTGGAGCGGTGAAATGCGTTGATATCGTAAGGAACACCTGTGGCGAAAGCGGCTTACTGGGTCTTTTCTGACGCTGATGCACGAAAGCTAGGGGAGCAAACGGGATTAGATACCCCGGTAGTCCTAGCCGTAAACTATGAGTACTGAATTGAAGGGTCCTTCATAGCCCTTCAGTTGTAGCGAAAGTGTTAAGTACTCCGCCTGGGGAGTATGGTCGCAAGGCTGAAACTCAAAGAAATTGACGGGGGCTCACACAAGCGGTGGAGGATGTGGCTTAATTCGAGGCTACGC
>CAZWDN010000451.1:0-4023 GCA_964633125.1 uncultured Pirellula sp.
AAGTCGGCGTCGACGTGCCGAACGCGGTGCTCATGACCATCGAAGGGGGCGAACGTTTCGGGCTTTCGCAACTCCATCAACTTCGCGGCCGCATCGTGCGCGGCACGCACCCCGGCTTCTGCACCGTGTTCGCCAAGCCGTCGACGCCCGAAGGCCTGAAGCGGCTCGAAGCGTTCGTCGCCTCGAACGACGGCTTCGAGCTGGCCGAAGTCGACTTTAAGCTGCGCGGCCCCGGCGACCTGCTCGGCACGAAGCAACACGGCCTGCCGCCGCTGCGCATCGCCGATCTGGCGCGCGACGAAGCCGTGGTCGCCGAAGCCCGAGCCGATGCGCTTGCTCTGGTGCAACAAGACCCCGGCCTTGCGAAGCCGGAGCACGAACGGTTGCGCAAGCAAATGCTCAAACGCTATGGTGCGGTGCTGGAATTGGGGGATGTCGGATGAATCCATTTTCTACTCGGCATTTTGCCGACAGGACGCAATAATAGAGGAACGACGCTCGTACCCACTGCGGTGACTTGTCATGACGAACTCAGTTCAGCAACTGCTCAACGCCTTCGATTCGCTGTCGCTTAGCGAAAAGCGCGAGGCAGCAATTGAAGTTCTGCGACGCACGATGGAATCGGCGCCGAATTCCGTGTCGGACGAAGCGCTCGCGGAGATTGCCGACGAGTTATTCCAAGAACTCGATCGAAGCGAAGCCGCGAATGAGCAGATTTAGCCGCGGCGAAATCTGGATTGTCGATTTGGGCATGGCGGCGAAGATTCGGCCTGCGCTGGTATTAAGCATTCCTCCGACGGACATCGACCGCGCGCTCGTTACCATTCTCCCGCACACGACCAGTGTTCGCGGTTCCAGCGCGGAAGTCACCGTCCACGCGACGTTCCTCAAGCCCGGCGCGTTCGACGCTCAGAATCTCTTAACGATTCCCCAAGCGAAACTGATTCGCAAGCTGGGTGAGTTGGCGACGGCGGATTTGCAACGAGTCGAGCAGGCAGTGCGGCGCTGGTTGGGGCTTTAGCAATGGATGCCTCGGCGCCCGCCACGCCCCCCGCTTCCCCCGCTCCGCCGCCGGGATTGTTCGCCGTGCTCATCATGGCCGGAGTCTGGTGGGCGGCGATCGTCGGGCACTTTCTGCTCTGCGGCCTCTGCGCCTATCTGCTCGGCGATCCGGTCGCAATGCCGTCTTGGCTCCGGCCCTGGGATGAGCTGTTTACTTACGGCATCTCCGGATTCTTGGCGTTCGTCCTACTGATCGTCTGGTGGATCATCGTGGCGATTGTGTTCGCGCCGTTCGCGTTCCTCGTGCTCTCCATCGGGCGCGTGCTCTTCGCCGTCGTCGGCTCCTCCGGCAGCGATACGAACAGGGCCGCCGACCGCGACGGCGCTTTTTGGCAAGGGCTCGGCGTCATGACGCCGGTGCTCATCCTGGCGCTCTTGAGCTTGCTCATCCTGCCGGTGCAGGCGCCGCATCACATCGAAAGCGAGTCGGGCCTCGAGGTGGCGGAGCAGGTTTCCTATGCCGCGTTCGCCGAGTATCAGTTTCTCAGCATCTTCGCAATGTTCGTGATCTTGGCGCTGTTCGGTACGCTGTTCGGCGGCGCGGCGGTCGTGGCGACCTATCGGCCCGATGCGGGCATGTTCGTGTTCTTGATGCTGATATTTCTCAGCATCGCCGTTGCGATCGGCCTCGGCCTGGGGCTCGGCCCCGTGGTCGGCGAACTCCCCCATCGCTTCGGCGTGTATCAGGCGACGGCGATCGCATTCGCGCTGCTGGCGCTCGTCACCGGAACGCCGATGCTCCTAGCTCTGCGAAGTTCGGAAAAGAAGCATTTGCCCTAACGGCGATGAGCACCCGGGGACGAGCTCCGGGGCTAAATGGGGATTCTGCGGGATCGAGCTTTCCTCCCTTCCTCCAGCTACTAGCCGCCGGCGACTAGCTACTCCCCTGTAACAGCGGGCGCGTCACCGCGCTTCAGCAGTCGGCATCGAATATGCCGGTTGTACGTCGGGCGTTTTTGACAGGCTCCGGCGGCGACCTACCTTTCCCCGAACGCTGTTTTGACGAGTTTCACGGCCATGTCGGACCACGCGACCATTCTTACCACCGGCGGCGACCTCCTGATTTGCGGCGGCTTGGCCATGCTTGCGGCCCTGGGGGGCGTTGCGCTCTGGTTCGGCCTACCGACCGAGCAGTCGCCGAATCGGGGCTAGAGACCGCCTGTGTGCCACTGCCGGCTCGCAAAGGCCAACCCGCCGCTCGCCTGACCAAAATTCTCGGAAACTCTTTTCCGGCCCGCCGCGTCCAACTCTTCGACGACGGCCCTCCCTTGCATCCTGCGCCGTCGTCCGCGTTGCCGATTCTCGGACGCCGTTTCGCAGCTTGCACTTCGCCAAAGGAAACTCTTCCATGAGCACCACGAACCTCTCCGGTTTTAGCAAAGCGGCGGCTGCCGTCGCCGCGGGCCTCGGCACGGCGGGCCTGATCGTCGCGCTCTGCGGGGGCGACGCCTCGGCCGATCGCGAAGCCCGCGGGCCTTCGCCGCACATCGCATCGCCGCTTACCAAAGTCGCCCATCGCGAAAGCGCCGAACCGACCAAGAAGACCACCGCAATCGGTTCGGTCTCCGGCGCGGTCAAGGCTCGCCCGGCTCCGGAGTTTATCGACAAAGGCCTGGCCTGGCTCATTGCCGCGCAACACCAAGACGGCGGTTGGGGTGCCGGCAGCCATGCTAAACAAGACATTCGCGATCCGCACGCCGTCGTGGTCGATCCCGCGACGACGGCCTTCGTCGCTTCGGCGCTCTTGCGCTACGGCCACACGCCGACCTCGGGCAAGTATCAAGCCAACTCCCGCCGGGCGACGGAATACCTCTGCTCGGCCGTCGAAGAATACACGAAGCCGGGCCCGAAGATCACCGACCTGGAAGGGACGCAGATTCAATCGAAGCTCGGCCCGTTGGTCGACACGGCCATGACGGCCCAGTACCTCGCGCGAGCTCTGGCCGTGTTGCCGAAAAGCGATTCGCTCCATGCCCGCGTCGATAAGGCGCTCGACAAGTGCCTCGCCAAGCTCGGCGAAGCACAACAGAAAGACGGCAGCTGGAACGTCGGCGGCGGCTGGGCCAACGTGTTGCAATCGTCGCTCGGCTGCTCGGCTTTCGAATATGCACAAGCGGCCGGCAAGAAGGTCGATCAAGGAAGGCTCGACTTGGCTCGCAAGTATCACGGCGACAATTTCGATTCCAAGACCGGCATCGTGAAGACGGGCGCCTCGGCCGGCGTCGCGCTGTATGCCAACAACAGTTCGTTCCGTGCCAATGCGGCAAACTCCCGGGCCGCGACCGATTTCATCGAGAAGGCCAAGCAAGAGGGCAAACTGCCGGCCGACGCGCCCATCAGCGAAGAGAACTTGAAGATCGCCGGCGTGAAGGCGGGCGTTGCGCAATTGCTTGTCACGGCCAACAGTAGCGCGGTGAACCAATCGCTGACTCTCAACGGCGTGAACACGTATACAGGCGCAACGAGCGCCGTGTCGGGCGACTTGGTCGCTTCGGCCAAGCCGGCCTTGCCGACCTCGGGTCCCGTCGCCGCTGCGCCGCCGGTCGACAGCGTGGCTTCGACCACGGACGTGAGCGGCGTCACTTTGGGTTCCGCAGGAACGACGGTCGTCGGCGCGGGAACGTTGACCTTTAGCGGCGGTGTTACATTTACCGGTCCGGTGACGCGTTCCTCGGCGGGCTTGCCGGCCGGCGCGGCCGCGGCGACCGACGACGAAGCGCTGCTGGCGGGCTTCGGCAACAACGGGGGCGAAGAGTTTTTAAGCTACATGCTCGCCAGCGAATCGATGGTGATTCTCGGCGAGAAAGATTGGAACCAATGGTACGACCGGATGAGCGGCCGGCTCTCGAAGGTGCAAAACCCCGACGGCAGTTGGAGCGGCCACCATTGCATCACGAGCCCGGTGTTCTGCACGGCCGCGGTCGTGCAAACCATGACGGCCGACCACGACGCCGAAATGCT
>CAZWDN010000452.1:0-4020 GCA_964633125.1 uncultured Pirellula sp.
CCGACAACACGAGGAAGGCGACGGCTTTCATGGCGGGCCCTTTATGAATGGCGGGTGTGTGAGTGCGGTGCCGTAGTCTAACCCCGCCGCAGCGGGAAAGCCGGCCGGCGAGATTTCCCAGCGCATGACGTCGCGGTAAACTGGCGACACTCACCACTCACCAAGGCACGCCCCATGCTGACTCCACGATCGCTCCGCGTTCTTTCGGTCTTTGCAATCCTCGCCCTTCTCGCCGGGGCGCCAATCGAAGCGGCCGAACCAAGCAAACCCTCGTCGCCCGCCGCGCGGCCCAACGTGCTGCTGCTCATGGCGGACGACCTGGCGGCGACGCTCGCTTGCTACGGCCACCCGTATGCGCAGACGCCGAACCTCGATGCGTTGGCGGCGCGGGGCGTGTTGTTCCGCGGGGCCTATTGCCAGTTTCCGCATTGCAATCCTTCACGGTCGTCGCTGCTCTCCGGCCTACGGCCCGGCACGACGCGCGTGACGAACAATGAGGACAACCTCTACACGAACATTCCTGACGTACTGACGTTGCCGCATCACTTCCGCAATCAAGGCTATGCGACGGCCCGCTGCGGCAAGATTTTTCACCTCGGCGTGCCGTCGGGCTTGGAAAGCATGGACGATCCGCAGGCGTGGGAGTTCGGCACGCCGTTTCGTTCGGAGTTGCCGTATCCGAAGAAGCGCGCGAGCGTCGTCGACGTGCCGACGAAGAAAGGGCAGGGGCTCGGCTGGCAGGAGATTCCCGGCGGCGACGACCAACTTTGCGACGGCGACTTTGCCCGGACGGCCGTCGATTGGTTGAAGAAACGCGACCCGTCGCGGCCGTTCTTGCTCGCGGTCGGTTTTCATCGGCCGCACTTGCCGCTCGTAGCGCCGGCGAAGTACTTCGATCAATACTCGTTCGACGCGATCCGTTTGCCCGACGCGCCGGCCGACGACGAGGCCGACATTCCGCCGCCCGCGCGCAACGGCGCCGTGCCGGGCTACAAGCTCTCGACGACCCCCGAGCAGCGCCGCGCGGCGATTCGGGCTTATCTCGCGTGCGTGAGTTACGTCGACGCTCAGGCCGGCCGCATTTTGCAGACTCTCGACGAGCTTAAACTACGCGACAACACGATCGTGATCTTCACCAGCGACCACGGCTGGCATCTCGGCGAACACGGCCTTTGGCACAAGCGGAGCCTGTTTGAAGAATCGGCCCGCGTGCCGTTCATTCTGCATGCGCCCGGAATGGCGGCCAACGGCCGAGAAAGCGACGGTCTCATCGAACTACTCGACGTCTATCCGACATTGTGCGACCTCTGCGGCGTGCCCGCACCGAAACATCTGCAAGGCGTCAGCTTGCGGCCGCTGCTGAACGACCCGGAGCAAACGCTGCACGAGGCGGCGTTTACGCAGGCCCGCCGCGGCCCGCAAGCCGAGCATTGGGGACGCAGCGTTCGCACGGCCCGTTACCGCTGCACGCAATGGGACGAAGGTCGCGCGGGTACCGAACTCTACGACCACCAGTCCGACCCGCACGAGTACGTGAACCTCGCCGCCGACCCGGCGCATGCCGCGGAACTGGCGCGATTGACGAAGCTTCTAGCCGAACGGTTCGCCGACGTTTCACCGGCGAAGTAGACGCGCGTTGCCATGCGGCCGCGCATCATCCGCAATCGATCGTCAAGCCGAGATTTGGGCCGGCCAAAAACCGCCTGGAGTTTGCCTCGCGCGGTTGGTACGGTGCGGGATGGCAGACAGGTTCTCGGTCCAGAGTCCAAGATTCTCGGTTAAATCACAACTAACCCTGAACTCTGAACCACGAATCCTGAACCTCTTTTCCAACCACTTACGTCGACGGCCCAAACCGGCCGTGCGTACATAACTCGGGCTTATGTACGCACAACCCCAAAACCCACAAGGGGTGCGTACATAACCGGAGTTATGTACGCACTCACTGGTCGGACCAATCGACGTAAGTGGGTGAAGACAGTCGCTAGGCGGCAGGCGCTGGGCGCTAGGAAGAACAAGGCGCTTCGTCGAGACGTAAGGCCGACATGTCTGGGAAACAGGACGATGAAACGTCCGGAAGGAATCCACGCATGAAACTTTCCGACCTAGCGCCTAACGCCTGCCGACTAGCGCCTGTCCTACAAGTCGCCCATGCGAGTCTGAAGCTTCCCGTCGGGGCCGCGAAGATGGTCGATTTCGTTCAAGGTGAGGAGCCGCACTTGCTTGTCGTGAGCCAGCCGACTGATCGAGCCGTTGTAGAGCATGAAGGGGTGCCGCTCGGCCGGAATCCCGAGCAAGGCCTTGAACGCGGCGGTGAGCAACCCGCCGTGCGCGACGACGGCGACCGTTTGCAGGCCCGACGCAAAGATCGCCTCGAAGGCCGCAGCGCCGCGCACCATCAGATCGCGGCGCGATTCGCCGTCGGGAATGCGGTAATCGGGATCATGCGACTTCCAACGCGCGGTCGCCTCCGGATAGCGCTCGGCCATTTCCGCCGGCAGCAGGTTTTGAAACACGCCGGCGTTGAGTTCCTTCAGGCGATCGTCGGTGCGAATCTCCAGCCGGCACGCGGCGGCGATCGGTCGAGCCGTTTCGTAGGCCCGACTGAGCGGACTGCTGAAGACCGCTTCGATGCCGGAGCTCGTCATCGCGCGAGCGATCGCCTCGGCCTGAGCGCGTCCGAGCGGCGAAAGCTGCGTGTCGAGCTGACCTTGAATGCGTCCTTCGGCGTTGAACGTGGTCTCGCCGTGACGGATGACGTACAGAAGCATGAGCAAATCGAAACGCAGCGGAGTTCGGCAAAGGAACGGGCGACGGTGAGATTAGAACCGGCGCAGCCGCACGTGAGCAAGAGGGGCGGCGCGCCGCGGAGGAAGTCGTACGATTCGGCTAGGCGCTGCGGCGCGGGCGAACCATGGAGACGATGCGCGCCACGAAGCCGGTCGGTTCGCGGAGCCCTTCGCGCAAGATCGGGAAGCGCGGGTTGTAATAGCGAGGAGCCGCGCCGGTGTAGACCGCCAACAGGAACCCGAGCGCGAGGTTTGCGACGGCGACGATGACGGTGAAGGCGGCCATGCGAAAGACTCCCCGGACGAACGACGAACGGTTTCGATGCGTGCAAAGCGATTGAACAACCCTAGGGCGCAGAACCGGGCCGCGACGGGCGGGCAGGGCGGATGGCGGACTTTCGCGGCCGGCCGGCCGTTCGCTCCACCCCTCGCGGGGCATGTCGGGTGCAGCCGTAACGAATTTGCGGGCCGGCGCGGCGGACGGGCCGCAAGCCGCGTAGGATGGAAGGGGAGGCCGCGCCTCGCGCCGGGCGTTAAGCCCTGCCACGATCCGGGGTTATGCCGAACCCTGCGGACTGAAGAGCAAGACCTAGCCGCGTTCGGCAACTATTCTCCCGCGAGGCCCAAGAAACGGCGTGTCGGCCGCATGCCGGGGCAACCGGGCCGTCGCTAAGAAGGAAAACTGATGGGACAACCTGCAGCGAAGCCGTCGATCGACTGGTCGGCCGAGTTGGCGCGCCACGACCGCTGGCTGCGCTGCGTCGTGCTCGCGCGTCTCGGCGAACGGCAGGGGGTCGACGAGGTGCTGCAAGAAGTCGCGATGGCGGCCGTGCGTCAGCAAGCGCCGATTCAAGACGCGACCAAGGTCGGGCCTTGGCTCTATCGCTTGGCGGTCGTGCAGTCGCTCATGCATCGTCGGAAGCTCGGCCGGAAGCGGAAGCTGGTCGAACGCTACGCCGAGCAAGTGCGTCCGACCGAAGGAAGCTCGCGATTTGACGATCCACTGGATTGGCTGCTGAGCGACGAGCGCCGCAAGTTGATTCGCACCGCGCTAAAGCAACTACCGCCGCGCGACGCCGAAATCCTGCTGCTGAAGTATGTGGAAGATTGGAGCTATCACGAAATTGCCGCGCGGCTGGGAATTAGCCATAGCGCGGTCGAAACAAGATTGCACAGAGCCCGAGCTCGCATGCGAACGGCCCTGACCGAATTGCAAGTGGTGGAGAGTTAG
>CAZWDN010000453.1:0-3998 GCA_964633125.1 uncultured Pirellula sp.
CAAGCCTGCCGAAGGTTCGTCTCGATCGCGTCGATGGACGGAGCCGAGTATGACGCAAGTGCCGGTCCGATTTCCAGGCGATTTTTGGCCGGCGGTAAACACCCCAAGACCGACGCGCAGCCGGCCAAATGTTTGGTTGACAGAAGTCGTAGGCACGCACCGCGTGCCGTCCGCCGCGGCAGCGCATCGGCTTCAGCCACGAGCGACAACGCCGCATGAGATGAAGCAGGCGTGCGATCGCCTACCAAGCCCGCGTGACGCTTTGCGCCACGGCCGCGCTGAAGATGCCGCCGACGAGGATGGCGACGTAATAGGCGGCAACGGCGATCGCGGCCGGTATTCCGGCGAGCGGTTCTTTCGCCGCAGTCCGAGCGCAATTCGATGACGGCCGACGAATTGCAGCACGCCGAGCACCAGGGCGACAAGCCCTCCGACGGCCAGGGCCGACGCACTCAGCCGCGACGCTTGTGAGGTAACGGCTGCCAAGGGCGTAATGGCCGCGATGGTTACCAACAACAGGAAGAGCGTCATGGAATGATCTTAGCCCCGCGAGCCGCCGGGGCTAAGGTTCCTTTGGGCGATCCCGTTAGACCGTCGCTCTAGCGCGGGGCTTTGCCGGCGGGCGTTCGGTTTTAGGGGAGGCGTCTCGTTGGTGTTCGTGCAAGCGGCGCATGTAGGCTGAGAGGATATCGCTACGTGTGATGATGCCGACGAGCCGGTCAGCCTGCCCGCGGCGCACGACCGGTAAGCGGCCGACGTCGTGACGCAGCATGTGTTCCGCCGCTTCGCGCACGCTGCAATCGTCGTAGACGATAATCGGCAGTCGTTGCAGAATGTCGTTCAAGTGGTGCTCGCCGCAAATGCCGAGCGCCATGTCTTTGCGTGTGACCACGCCGAGCACCGTCCCGCGGTCGTCGATCACCGGAAAGCCCTGATGTCGGCTTTCGGGCGTGCCCGCCGCGATCCAGCCCCGGACCTTTTCGATCGTGTCGTCGCCGCGGAGTACCACCAGTTCCTTGGTCGCCACTTCGCGCACGAGTACATGGTCGAGCATGTCGGGCACATATTCCGTCGGCGTCGCCACGCCGCGCCTCGCGATCTTTTCCGTCATCAGCGAATGACGCATCGCCAAGCACGAAACGAAATAGGAAATGATGCAGCCGATAAAGAGCGGCAACACGGTGCCGGCTTCACGCGTGGCTTCAAAGGCGAACATCGCCGAAGCGAGCGGAGCGCGGGCCGCTCCGGCAAAGAGCGCCGCCATGCCGACGAGCGCCGCCAGCCGAATATCGACTGCGGCATCGGGAAGCATGGCGTCGAACGACATGGCGAGCGCCGCGCCGAGGCAACCGCCGACGGTCATCAGCGGCGCGAGCGTCCCGCCCGAGGTGCCGCTGCCGAGCGAGATCGCCCAAGAGACGAATTTTGCTAGGCAGAGCACGGCGGCGGCGCGGAGCGTGAGCGAGCCGGTTAAGAGGTCGGTGAGATTGTTGTAGCCGATGCCGAGCGAACGGGGCTCGAGCCAACCGCAAACGCCCACGGCGACGCCGCCGAGCGCCGGCCACCACATCCAATGGATCGGCAAACGCTCGAAGGCGTCTTCCACGGCGTAGATCGTCCGCGTGGCGCCGACGGCGGCGAGGCCGAAGACGGCGCCCATCAGCGCAAAGGCGACGAGCGCTCCCACGCCGGGCATGGCCGTCGGCGGCATGGCGAACACCGGCGCGGAACCTTCGATGAGAATGCGGCCGGTCGCGGCGACGATCGTCGCCGCCGCGACCGGCAGGAGCGACTGCGGTCGGTATTCGAAGAGCAACAGTTCGACGGCGAGAAACAACGCGGCGACCGGCGTACCGAACGTCGCGGTCATGCCGGCGGCGGCTCCCGCGGCGAGCAAGGCTTTGCGTTCGCTTCCGGTCGTGGAAAGAATCTGGCCGACGAGCGAGCCGAGCGCGCCGCCGGTGGCGATGATCGGTCCCTCGGCGCCAAACGGTCCGCCGGTGCCGATGGCCACGGCCGCGGAGATCGGCTTGAGGAGCGTCATCCGCGCGGGGATCCGGCTTTGATTCGTGAGCACCTGCTCCATGGCTTCCGGTATGCCGTGGCCGCGGATGGCCTTCGATCCGAAGCGCGCCATGATGCCGACAATGATGCCGCCGACGACCGGCACGACGAACAACAACGGGCCGAGGTGATTGTCCGCCGGCGAGGAGTGCTCCACCGAGAGCCTGCCGAAGAATGCGAGATTGGTAATCAGCGCGATGAGCGCCAAGAGCGCTTGCGAGGCGAGTGTCGCCAAGACACCGATACCCGCTGCCACGCAGGCCAGCAGGACGACGCGCCGATCGACCGTTTTGCGGTGCAGCGGGGGAAACTCCGCCTGGAGTTCGCTTGCGAGAGCAGGCGAAAGCGGCAAGCCGCCGGAAGGCGTGGGGGAAACGTCATGTTGCGACACGATCCAACTCCTACGGTGCGATAGGAGTTATGTTCGGACGCTGATTCGCGATGGTCAACAAACGTCGGCCAGGGTAACGAACAAGTAACAGGCGCCTATGGAAACGAAGAGAGCCGGTGCGACACGTTGTCGCCCCGGCTCGAATGGTCGGCTGTTTTACTTAAGATTACTTCAGGTCGACCGACCAGTAAGCGTGATCGAGGAAGCTCTTCCAGCTTTCGTACTTCGGGTTGCCGAGCTTTACGGCGAGCATCGGGCTGCGTTTCGGCTTCACCGGCGCTTTGATCAAGTGCATGTTGGCCTGTTCGGGCGTGCGGCCCCCCTTCTTCACGTTGCACTTCACGCAGCAGCAGACGATGTTGTCCCAAGTAGTGTCGCCCCCTTGGCTGCGCGGCGCCACGTGGTCGAGGCTCAATTCGCTGAGCGGGAACCGTTTGCCGCAATATTGGCAGCGATTGCCGTCGCGCGCGAAGATGTTGCGCCGGTTGAAGCGAATGGTTTGCTTCGGCATGCGATCGTAGAACAAGAGCCGAATGACGCGCGGCACTTGGATCTCGAAATTGACTGCGCGAATCCAATCTTGATGCGGCTCGCGCTCTTTGAATTGCGCACGGAGATCGCTGATCTCGCGCCAGGAGGCGAAATCGTAATTGGCGTACTGGCCGTCTTCGATGTGGATGACTTCGGCCAACTCACGACAAAGCAGAGAGAACGCCCGCTTGACGCCGACCACATGCACGGCGAGGTACGTTCGATTCAAAACGAGAACGCTCGAACCTAACGATTCGCCGACCGCCCAACTCGTCATGCAGCTTCTCCCTCGATACGAAATCGCGGCGCGCTACCAGGCTCTGACGGAGCCTCTTTATTCTAGGCGAACTCCGTAAAAAATGCGAGCAATTCCGGATCTACCAGGCTTCCGCCGCGCTGCGGTCGCTCGGACATTTTCACGAATCCGCAACGGACTTCGGTCGCCGCGCCCCCGAAATTGCCGACGACTCGCGCTTGACATCGCTCGGTCGGTTGCTTGCGTCCTTACGGAACGCTCATCCAATTCAGGACAGAATAGAACGCCGCGAGTTCGCGCTCTGCGGCCTCGCGAGGCCGTTTTTCCGGCGTTATTTCCTGCCGCGCGCCGCGCGACGCGGGCGGTCCTCGCGACGCTATCGCGACCGCCCGCGCGCGCGGCCAGGCAACGGCCGCGCGCTTGTCAAGATTGAATCACTCGCGATGTGCCGAATTAGCGCTCGAAATCGTAGTTTCAGATTTTAAGACAAGACGACTTGCTACGCTTCTAAAAGTGGTATTAGGATGAAACTTGTCGTTGCCGACGCGTGCTTCGTTGTGGAAGCGAAGCGCACGAGACGCTGCGGGAGGAAGCCGCGGGGCCTCGCGAATCGTGAAACGCGTCGGCGATGATGCAGCATTTTTTGGCACTTGCCCGAGCACCTCTCTCGGGCCGGCCAATGAGGGAGAGTCGTGCGATGATTCATTACTCGTGCGATATGTGCAAGCGTCCGATGGACCCCGAGAACGACCTGCG
>CAZWDN010000454.1:0-3992 GCA_964633125.1 uncultured Pirellula sp.
CGCTGTTGGTCGGCCCGATGTTGGCGAACCCGGCGCTGATGGGCCTGCCGTTCTTCCTCGCGGGCGGCATCAAGATCGTGTACGACCTGCTGCTCTATCGGCAATTTGTGAAGGTGCCGGAGCGGTAAGGTCGTCGACCGCGCTCAACCCGGCCGTTCGCCTGATTGGCGCATCAAGGCGCCACGGGATACGGATTCATCATCCGCTCCGCCACGTGCGGGAGCTTGGTTCTCCAGGCCATGGCGGCCGTCATCGCCTCGCGGTTGAAAGCGACCGGCAGCACGCGGACGTCGTCGCGGGCAAAGTCGCCGGGAAGCCGACCGTACTTATATTCCGCCGTGAGCGCTCCGGCCGCGTCGCGATGCTCGGGCGCAAGTGCGGGGCTCGGCGCCGTGACGAACAGCAGGTCCGCGTTCGCGACGCACTTCTCGCCGGCTCGCAGCAGTTGCTTGCGCAAGAACAAGCCCCGGTACAACTCGCGGGCCGTGTATTCGCCGGGGTCGACGTACGTGATCTTTTCGGCGATGAGCGAGCGATACGGTTGCCGGCCGGCCGCATCGCGAAAATCGCGCAACCGCTGAAAGGCGGCGTCGATTTGCGCGACGGCGAGCGGATAGTGCGTGCAGCCGAGTACGACCGTCGTGATCGGCTTCGGCCCGAGTTGCCGGTGATATTCGTCGACGAGCGTGGCGACGTCGTAGCGAATGTAGTTCTCCACGGAGTTAAGCCGAACGCCGGCGAGGTCGTTTAAGTCGCCGACGATTTCGTTTCGGTCGAAGCCGTACACGTCGAGCAGTTCGCGTTTGAGCGGGGCTTGCCGGTTTGTGCCGGAAGGGCCTTGATACGGCGCGGATCGATTCGGCGCGGCGACGAATGCAGGGTTGCTTTCGATCGCTCCGGCGAGCCCGACGCTTCCTTGTTGGCAGACGACCGGCGCTTGCAGGCCCTGTTGCCCGGCGAGCCGCGCGATGGTCCGCGGATAGGCATTGCTCGAGCAAGTGCCGACCGTGGCGAGCACGGCCGCCGCGCCGGCGGTGGTGTCGCCGCGCAGGGCGTCGATCACGCCGCGGCCGCCGGCTTCGACGACGCCGACCACCAACAGCGGAATCTTCCATTGCTCCAAGGCCGCGCGAATGTCGTCCAGGCCGTAGGCCGTGGCCGTGTTGCAAGCGATGACGATCGCCTTCACCGGCGGCTTGTTGCGGTGGACGGGCTGCGGCTGCGTCGGGTCGGCGGAAACCGCTCCGTAGTAACGGTCGCCGAGCAGGAATAACGCGTCGCGCAAGATCAGCTCGCGCAGGAAGTCGATGCGGCCGGCCGAACCGTAGTTGCCGTACGGCATGTTGGCCTGATCGCCCAAGTAAACAAACCGCTCGCCGGCGAAGTCGGGCACGCCGTCTGCGCCCGGCGCTCCGGTGTCGTTGTGGTGTTGATCGAGCTTGAGAATCGCTTCGAGCACGGTGAGCCCGCCGATGCCGGAATCGAAGACGCCGATCGGCAACTTGCGGAGTTCGGCCGGATCGTTCGCCGCCGCGGCGTAAGCGTCCCAGGGAATGGAAGCGACGGCATCCGGCGCCCGCTGCGCCGCCGCATGGGCGACGATGGCGGGAAGTTCGTCGGCCGCGGCAAGGCTTGCGCTCAGCATCATGGCGACGACGAGGCCGCGAGCGATCGTTCGGAACATGGAATGCTCCTGCGAAAGATTTGATTGGAGTATTGTGAACTCGGTCGGCGGCAGCGACAAGCGAATCAGAACCCCTTTCTCCCGTCGGGAGAAGGTGGCCAAAGGCGGGATGAGGACGACAGTTTTCTCGCAGAGCCGATTGTTCAGCCGTACTCTCGGCCGGCGAAGGGCTGGAAACGAGCGTCGCTTTGCTCCTCTGCAACAAACGATATGCAGATTAAGATAGACGCATGCAGTCGCCCCCGTATTTTTTTGAAGATCCGCAGAAGATTCCCTGGCTTATCAGCGGAGCGGCAACGGTATCGTTGGCAATCCAAGGGGCTGCATTACGTCGACTCCGTGCGACGACGTTTCGCGCGCCGATACTCTGGAGTATGGTCGCCGGCGCGGCGACGTTTCTCGCGGCTTGGTGGCCCGGACCGTATGTCGACTACTGCGTCGCCGTGCTTTTCATCGCACCGACCTTGGCGCTATTGGGCGCCAAGCGACCGCAGAACGCCGCTTGGCAGTTCATCGTGGCGACCCTTGTCGGCGTATTGATGATGCCCGTCGTGCAGGGGTGGGCCCACGGCGATCACGAGCCGCACGTACACGTGTTGTTTCGCTGGATTCTCGTGGCGCATATTGCCTTCGGCCTCGCGAATTACTCGATTACGAGCTACGCCGGTCCGGCGGTCGTGTTCGCAGTCGCCCAAACTGCCGTAGTGTTTAACTATTTGCCGATGATGATTGCCGAGAAGTACGCGCAGTCGGTTTTGGCCGGCGGCGTCGGAATGACTGCGGCTCTCTGCTGGGCTTGCTACGTCGCACTTCGACCTTCGGCTCAAGTGCCGGGTTTGCAACGCCTTTGGATCGACTTCCGCGACGCTTACGGCGCGGTGTGGGCCTTGCGCGTGGCGGAGCGGTTGAACGCCGCGGCGAAGCAGCATGGTTGGCCGGTCGAATTCACTTGGGGTGGAATCCTGGTGGTCGATCGCGAGAAGTCGGCGGCGAACTCGCCTAACAAGCCGAGCGAGCCGGCGCGAGCGAGTGAAGCGGCTCTGAATTCACTCCCTCCCGAGGTCCGACATCGCGTGGAGCGGGAGCTTCGCTCCATGCTCCGGCGATTCGTCTCACATGAATGGATTGTCAGAAGACTGGAGAGTTGAGCGGAGAAGGGGCGGAGACAGAATTGCCCGTGCGATCTATCATTTATACCTGTATCGTCCGACGCATCTCCCCCTGATCTCCCCATCTCCTTCTCTGGATGCTGAATGGCCGCGCCGCAAGTTCTCGACGACGCTCTGCTCAACCGCCGCTTTCAGGCGCTCTTGCGATTGCTGGAAATCACGCGCCTCCTGGCCGATGAGATCGATGCCGACAAGATCATGGAGGTGGCGCTCCGCGAAGCGTGCCGGGCGCTGGATAGCGAACGGGCCAGCCTGTACGCGTTCGACGAAACGACCAAAGAGCTGTACACGCAGGCGATGCTCGGGTTCGATATCGAACCGTTTCGCACGGTGCTCGGCCGGGGGATGATCGGCGCCGTCGGGCAGTCGCGCGTCGCGGAAATCGTCAACGATCCGCCGAGCGACCCGCGCTGGTCGTCGCGCATCGATAAAGCGACCGGCTTCAAAACCCGCAACTTGCTTGCCGCGCCGATCGTCGGCGGGGCCGACGACGCGCTGCTCGGCGTGCTGCTATTGCTCAACAAGCGCGAAGGAGAGTTCGACGATTTCGATCTGCAACTCGCCACGGCCTTCTGCGAACACACGGCTACGGCCTTGCATCGGGCCGAACTGATCGAAGCGCAGCGGCGTCGGCAGTTGGTGGAAGCCGCGCTCTTGGCGGCGCGCGACATCCAGCGCGGGTTCATGCCGACGCAGTTGCCCGAGATCGCCGGCTACGAAGCGGCCTCGTGGTGGTTGCCCAACCAAGAAATCGGCGGCGACTATTGCGACCTGATCGTCCTGCGCGACGGGCGGATCGGCATGGTCGTGGCCGACGTGAGCGGGCACGGCCTCGGCCCCAGCTTGCTGATGGCGAGCGTGCGCGCGGCGATGCGGGCCTTGCTGCTCGTGCAGTCGTCGCCCGAGAGCGTGCTGAGCATGCTCGGCAAGACGTTGCACGGCGACTTGCAGCGGGGGTTCATCACGATGTTCTTCGGCAGCGTCGACGTGCACAATCACATGTTGCACTTCGCCAACGCCGGCCACGCCCCGGCTTTGCACTTCGCGGCCAAACGCAATCGCTTTCGCGTGCTTGATGCGACGGGCATGCCGCTGGGGGTGCAAGATCCGCCCGACTACACGACCGGCCCGACGATCAA
>CAZWDN010000455.1:0-3976 GCA_964633125.1 uncultured Pirellula sp.
TCAAGACAGCCGGCTTCGTTCACGCGAACGGTCGGCCCGAGCTTCCGCAACTTGAGGGCCTCTTTGAGCGCGGCCTTCAACGCTCCGGCCCCTGCGGGATCGCAGCAGCCGCGCGCATGCCCTGGCTCACGCTGGTTGCAACAGACGAACAAGTGACAAGTAAAAGGAGGCATTCGCTCTACTTAGTTTCGGACGCGCCGAGATTCACCACGGAGGCACGGAGAACACGGAGAACACGGAGACGGGAGGATTACCAATTGAGAATTGCAACTTGCAATCTATATGCGACCTAAGGCAACAGCGTCAACTGCACCGCGCGGACTTCGATCACCGCTTCGCCCGGTTGCTTCACCGCGCCGAGAGTCAGCGGGCCGCGCCCTTTCGCAAGCGTGATTTCGCCGAGCCGGAGCGGCTGGAAATCTTTCACGAGCGATTCCGCCCCACGGTCGGCCCGATCGTGCTCTTTGCCCAAGGCCGGCGGATCGTTCACCTTGTCGACCACGGCCGAGGTGCGTCCGTCGCCCAGGCTTAGTTGCACTTCGCAGCCGAGATTTTTTTCCGCGCACGTGTAATAGACGATCGCCTCGTAGCGGCCCGGCGTCGCGACGTCCACGTCCCAAGTGATCGTATCGTCGCGGCGAACCCAGTTCGTGAAATAGGAACAGTTCGGCGCCTGAGCGCTGCGCTTGATTTCGCCGTGGGCGACACCGTCGCGGGCCGGCAACGTCGTGATCGGAAACTCTTTGTAGCCGACCGGGAACGGCCGTTCTTCGTCGGTGCGCAGCTCGCTCAATACGTCGCTGCGCCACGCGGCGACGGCGCTGCGCAGATCGGCGGCGACTTCCTGATGCGCGTCGGCGACGTCGGTACGTTGGCCGGGATCGGCGACCATATCAAAGAGTTTGCCCTCGTGATCGAGGCGGAATTGCTGCGTGCGGACGCTGACTTTTCCGGCCCAATGCGAGAAGATTTTGCGATGCGGCGGTTCGACCGCTTCGCCGCGCAGGTAGGGCGCATTGCTGACGCCGTCGAGCGGTTTACCCCCGGCGGCGAGCGGCACGCCCGCCAAGTCGGCCAAGGTCGGCAGGAGGTCGATCGCGCCTGCGATCGGCTTGACGACGGTGCCCGGCTTGATGACGCCCGGCCAACGCACGAGGAGCGGCGAGCGCACGCCTCCTTCGTCGACGGAACCTTTGCGCCCTTTCATGCCGCCGTTCCAGCGCGGGGCGTTGGGGCCGTTGTCGCAGAAATAGAGCACGATCGTGTTCTCGGCGAGCTTCGTTTCGTCGAGCTTCTTTAGAATGCGACCGACGTTCGCGTCGATGTTTTCGCACATCGCGAGCGCCGCGCGCGTGAAGTCGAGATCTTCCGAAGGTTTGCCGTCGGCGCCGAGCGCGGGCTTCTTACCTTTCCCCTTACCGCCGCCGGCGAGCTCGCGCGGCTCGGCCCGCAGCTTAAGATCGGCGTCGCGAAACTTGGCGTAGTATTCGTCGGGCACCTGCATCGGCGAGTGAGGCGTGTTGAACGGGAGATACAGGAAGAACGGCTCGCTGCGATGCGCGTCGATGAATTTCAGCGCGTGGTTCGTGAAGTCGTCGATGATGAAGCCGTCGCCCTTGACGGGCCGGCCGTTGTGCTCGAGCGGCGGGCTGAAATAGTCGCCCCAGTGGCCGGAGCAGAAGCCGTAGTAATCGTCGAAGCCGCGCGCGTTGGGGTGATAAGGATACTGCATGCCGTTGTGCCACTTGCCGTAGGCGGCCGTGGCGTAGCCGGCGCCGCGGAAGTGTTGACCGATGGTCCGTTCGTCGAGATCGAGCCGTTCGCCGCCGGTGGAAGTGCTGAACACCCCGCCGCGCACATGGTAGCGCCCCGTGAGAAATTCGGCCCGCGTCGGAGAGCAGACGGCGCAGACGTAGAAGCGATCGAACTTCGCTCCGTCGGCCGCGAGCGAGTCGATGTTCGGCGTGCGCAGATTCGTATTGCCGTTGACGCTCAGATCGCCCCACCCTTGGTCGTCGGTGAGGATGACGATGATATTGGGACGTCTTGCGATTTCCTCACAATATGCCGTAGAATACGTGCATTCCAGGACATCGAGTCCCGCCCCGACAAGGACGAGTGTAGCTAAATAGTGTAGTAAAACGCGACATAATACTTGAGTACGGCTTAGCCCTGAAACAGTCCGTCCGACGTACATGTTTATTCTCCTGACGGCCGCGCGTTCGACCGGGAAATCATCGACAAACCAACTCGCCACGGCGGCCATTTTCGTCGGTCGTTGCGGACGGGTCAAATGAAGGAAATCACATGGCATCCGGTACTTCAACTCGCTCGGTGGGCCGACCAAAACGAAAACGACGGCAAAACCACGGCTCCGCCTGGCACTGGAAGCAGACGGACGCCTGGTATTACACCCTCCCCGGATCGAAGCGTCGTATTCCCTTGTACGATGACGAGGGCAAGCGCATCAAAGGGGCCGAGAACAAGAAGCAAGCCGCCTTGGCGCTTTCCCGGATCCGCATCGCCGGCGACGGTGACGTCGCGAGTGTTGCTCCGTCTGCTCCCGACAACTGGATCGTCGCCAAGGTTTGTTCGGACTACCTGCAATATTGCGAACGGGGAGTTGCGAGCGGAAAGCTCAGTCGCTCTCACCTCGACGCCGCTCGATGGGCCTTGAATGATCTCTGCACGTATTGCGGAGCGCTCGAGGTTCGCGAACTCAAAAAAGGGCACGTGAAGAACTGGCTCGAAAGTCACAAAACATGGAGATCCGCCGCTACGCTGCGCGGCGTGATCAGCATTATCTTGGCGGCCTTCAATCGGGCCCAAGAAGACTTTGGGGTGGCAAATCCGCTCAAGGGTTTTAAGAAGCCGCGTGCCGAGCCGCGATTGCAGTCATTCTCGCAGGCCGATGAAGACCAGCTTTTGGCGGCGACCGACGAGCCCTTCCGTAACTTCCTGTTCGCCGCGATCCATACCGGGCTACGCCCGTATTCCGAACTAGCGCGCATCAAGGCGGAACATGTGGAAGAGACGCCGCGAGGGATGATGTGGCGCGTTTACGCCTCCAAGACGAAGAAGACTCGCAAGATTCCGATTCGGGCGGAAGTCGCGGCGCTGACGAAGAAGTTGCTGGCAGCGGCGCCGGCCGGTTCCGGCAAACCGCTGTTTCGAAATCCGGACGGTAACCAGTGGCACAAAACTACGGGCGTGACGCGGTTCATCCGTTTACGCGCGAAGCTCGGCTGGGAAAGCGACCCGGTAAGAAGTAAGTATTCGTCGTATACGTGCCGACATACTTTTGCGCATCGTATGCTTTCCGGCTACTGGAACAACGGCGCAGGTTGCTCGATTGAAACGCTCGCCGAATTGATCGGCGACACGCCCAAAGTCGCCTTTGACCATTACGGGCGCGAATGGGGCCAGCACTATGCCGAGCCTCTTTGGGCGGCGATCGGCTCCGGCGAGTCGACGCCGGAGCGAGCACGTCTGCCGAAAGGCAAAAAAGCCCGTTGACTTGCACGACCGAGAATCCACGATCTGTTCGTAAGCAATGTTGCCGATCGGACCGTGTCCGGAATGCGCCATGATGCTCAGAGTTATCAGGCGTCGCCTCGCATGTGGCGCCGCTCCGAATGCATCCTAGTGTTGAATTTGGACAACTACCCCGGTTTCCAGCGATTTGTCGGAGCGGAATGGAATAAGTAGACTGAAGTCGCGTCGAACTCTTCGGCGCACACGAGCGCCAGAGATTTCCAGTAATTCGTCACCGGAGATTGCCCTCACAAGTCGTTACCTCGACTTCATGACACATTTCGAATGACGCGCGAGCGTCAAGTTCTGTCTCCAGAGAATCGACCAACCTGAGCCGCGAGGCTCTTGATCCATACGAAGACAGCCACTTGTCCCGCGCCCCTGAATGGGGCGTCGGGCCGTGGTTGCTTCGTATGCCCCTTGGTCGGGGTCTCTGGAGCGC
>CAZWDN010000456.1:0-3973 GCA_964633125.1 uncultured Pirellula sp.
TAATAGCACGATGAGGCAACCTTGGGCATTCCTGAACGGCCGTATGATTCCGGCCGATGAACTGACGATCCCGGCCTACGACGCCGGGTTCGTGCTCGGCGCGACGGTGAGCGAACAACTCCGCACGTTCGGCGGCAGGCTGTTCAAGGCCGACGAGCATTGGCAGCGGCTCAAGCGTTCGTTGGCGATCGTCGGCATCGAGCCGCAACTCACGCTCGACGAACTGGCGACGGCCGCCGCGGAACTCGTCGCAGCAAACCACAAACGGCTCGACCCCGCCGACGACCTCGGCCTGTCGATCTTCATCACGCCCGGCCCTTATGCCACGCTCGCACCGCCAAGCGTGCCGCGCCGGCCGACCATCGGCATGAGCACCTATCCGCTGCCGTTTCAACTTTGGTCCGGCAAGTACGAAACCGGCGAGCATCTCGTGACCAGCACCGTGCGGCAGGTTCCGCCGGAATCGTGGCCGAGCGAATTGAAATGTCGCAGCCGGATGCACTACTTCCTCGCCGAACAAGACGTGCGTCGCGCGATGCCCGGCGCTCGGGCGTTATTGCTCGATCGCAACGGGCACGTCAATGAAACGTCCACGGCCAACATCATGGGCGTGATCGGATCGGTTTCGGCGCCATCGCTGTGGTCGCTGCCTAACGTGATGACGCTTCCCGGCGTCAGCCAAGCGTTCGTGCAAGAGATCGCAGATCGAAAGCTAAACGTCCGCGGCTTCGGAGTAGGGGAGTATTTTCCCGAAGAGTTTGCGCGCAGCATGGGCGAGGTCTTTATCACCAGCACGCCGTTCTGCCTGTTGCCGGTCGTGAAGCTTGACGATACGCCGATCGGCGACGGCAAGCCCGGCCCCGTTTATCGGCAGCTGCTTGCGGCGTGGAGCGAAGAGGTCAGCGTCGATATCGCCGAGCAGGCGCGGCGTTTCTCAACGCGTTAAGCGTGTGAGCGCCGGAGCGAGCGGCGGGGTTGATCCCCGCCGTCTGAGAAATCTTCCCGCCAAAAAGCAGACGGCGGGCGTAAAGCCCGCCGCTCGCCGTGCAGTTTATTAAGAGAGGACGGTGGGAATCGAACCCACTTTCACCGGGTTGCAGCCGGTTGCCTAGCCGTCTGGCTCCATCCTCGCATGACTGACGACTACAATCATCGGCCGTGCGAGGCGAAGCCTTTAGCGGGAAAATTCGGCGGTGAAATCCTCAAGTTGCGATCGGCGGCGTGCTCTGCTGAGCGGCGCGGCTAACCGCATGGCGCGACGAACTAACGCGGCGCGAAGGCGCCGATCAGCCCCTGCATTTGCATGACGAAGTCGCGCGTGTTTTCCATCAGTTCCATCGGCACGACGAAATCGACCGACGCCGTATTGTCGCGCGCCTTGATCGTGTAGCCGAGCGGCGGCGAGTTCGGAAACGGCGGTATTGGAAACGGGAATTGGCCCCCCGCGCCGTTGGCCGCCATGGCCGCCGCGACCATCTTCTTCGTCATTTCGATATAGCCGCCGATGTCGACGTAGCCCGCAAACAGGACGTCGCTCGGTAAGAGCGCCGCGGTCTTCTTAATCATCACATCGCCGGCCAAGCCCGGCTTATCGGCCTTCACGGATTCGATAATCGTTTTCAAGCCCGGTTCACCGTACGACATCACCACTTTGTCTTTCGTCGCGGCGGCCACGAAGATCGTCATCTTTCCTTCGCCGCCGAACATGGCCTTCATCATGATGTCTTGTTGCGGTTGTTGCGGAGCGCCGAACACCTTCGACATCTCCAACATATCGATCGACATTTTGATCGCGTCGACGTCGCCCACCTTCGCGTCGCCTATTTCGATGCCCGTCAGCAGTTCTTTGTGCTTCTCGAACACGGCCAGGAAGCGTTTAATGCCGTCCTTGTATTGCTCCATGAAGGCCTGCGAATCTTCCACGTGGTAAACGGCGTAAACGCCGTCGTACATGCCAGGCCCGGCGAGGGATTGCGTTTGAGAGATGAAGCGCAGTTGCCCGATCATTCTTCGCGCGGCGACGATCGAATCCTTGAGCTTCGCGACGTCCAACGGCAGGTCGTCGATCTTCGCCGCTTCCTCCAGAACTTCCTCGATCAATTGATAGAACGCTTCGGTGCCGCCCTTCGGGTAGGCGAACGCCATCGCCATGATGTACTGTTCGGCAGGCAGGTTCTTGAGGGCATCGGCCGGGAGCGGCACGTCGGACTTCATCAACGCCGCCAGCGCGCCGTTCGGCGTACAGATCGCTTGACCCGATAGGGCCGCGCCGAGTTTTTCGTCGATGCGTACTGCGAAAGTCAGGTGGGTCAGATCGTCGCGCACCGCCTCGACGGTGCGAATCGCCGTCTTGCGGCCGATTTCGATCAGCGGCAGATACTTCTTCAGTTCCTCGTTCGGCAGCTCTTCGGTGCCGTCGGTAAACTTCTTCGCTTCTTCCAGTTGCTTGAGCAGTTCGTCGCAGCCGAGCTGCACGGTCGACGGCATGACGACGCCGGCAAGCTGCTGTTTGGCGAGCCAGGGGCGAATCGCTTCGCAGGCCGCCGCGGCCGACTTCTTCGACGCCAGCACCCGTTCGAGCGTCGGGCGGCACTCATCGGCCGTAATGAGCGCGTAGTTGTTCTTTTCCGCGATCAACATTTCTTCGTCTTGGAATTCGAATTCCGCCGGGCCTTCGGCAGCTTCCTTGGCGCCGAGGCTCGCTACGAACTTCCGGTAGTTCTTTACCGGCACGACGAGCACCGCTTCCGGTTCGTCTTTCCCTTCCACGGGCATCAACACCAGCGCGTGCGGTCCGTTCGGGTCCCAACCCTCCAAGCGTTCCAAAAAGTCGTTGAAGTCGGCGTACTGACGTGTGGTGTCGAACGGGATCTTCAGCTTCCGTAGCACTCCTTCGACCGCGGTGCGGTTCTTCTCGAAATCGGAGAGAACGACGAAGCCGTAAGCGTCGTCGGGCACCATGCCGAGCACGTTCACTTTGAGGTCGACCGGAATCTCGCCGCCGGCCGGAGCCAGCGCCACGAGATGCGGAGCGATCAGCGGAGACTGCGCGGAGGCGGGAGCCGTCGCACAAGCGGCAACGAGCGCGGCGGCGAGCGTTAACAGACGCGCGGAACGACGGAATGTGGACATGTTCGTGTCTCGATTACGATTCAACATGGTGATATGGCGGAAAGTTGGGCGTGTGCATGGCAGCATAGGGGGGCGAAGATTCACGTGCAACGAACAACGGACTCAGGCGAGCGTCAAGGCGTCAGCCCGACGTGTCGCCCGTCTGTTAGCGACTATCGAGCGGCGGGGTTGATCCGCGCCGCTCGCTGTGTCCCTGCGTTCTTCGCCCGACCTCGCTGCCATATTGGCAGCAGACGGCAACTTTTTGTTCCGATTGCTGCCGAAGCGCGTTGGGCGTCGCTCACCGGCAGAACGTTGTTTTCGACGCTAAACCTAGAACTTACAGGGGGTTGCAGCACAAGTCGCGGGCTTTGGCGCGCCCGTTGCTTTACTACGGCCCGCCTGCGGTGACGCTGCGCCTGTTTGGCAGGCGGCGGCGGTTCGAGAAATGGCTTGCTTACACACCGTTCGCCTTTCCATCGCAATTCCCACATTCGCTGTTTCCGCACTTTCGGAGGTTTCTGAGAACATGAGCACGGCCACCAAGGACAAAAAGGCTAAGACCGGCAAGCTTTCGCTCCAACCGTTGGGCGATCGCGTGGTGATCGAGCGTCAATCGTCGGAAAGCAAGACGGCCGGCGGCATCGTGCTGCCCGATTCGGCCAAGGACAAGCCGGCCCGCGGCACCGTCAAGGCGGTGGGCGACGGCAAACTCTCCAAGGATGGAACGCGTAAGCCGCTGCAAGTGAAGGTCGGCGATCGCGTGTTGTTCAGCTCGTACGCGGGCGACGAGTTCAAGATCAACGATCAAGAATTGCTCCTCATGCGCGAAGACGACATCCTCGCCGTGATCGAGTAGTTC
>CAZWDN010000457.1:0-3955 GCA_964633125.1 uncultured Pirellula sp.
CCGAGCTCGTCGGCGGCCGTCTGGTTGTCGCTGGCTTGGTTCATTCTCGAGCTCGGCATCTTCGCCATCGGCGCGGCGGTCGTTTGGAAGCGCCCCGGCGACGTTTCCGCCGTCCTCTTCTTTCTGCTCTGCACGGTCAACGCCGTCACGTTCATGGGGGCCTTCCACTGGCCGAGCCTCATCGGCTCCAAGGCGCTCGCGTATCCGTTCGTCTTCTGCGCCATGTTGCTCGCGCCGATGACGCTGCACTTCTTTGCCATGTTCCCGCGTCCGTTGGGGATCATTCGCAACAACCCGCGGCTGTCGACGGTCGTGATCTATCTGGCGCCCGGCGTCTGGATGCTGTACCTCTTCTACCAAATCTGGCGCATCGACCGGCTCTATCTCGAGCCGAGTTCGGTTAACGAACTCGCGCCGATGCTCGACACCTTGGCCGGCACGATCTACGGCTATCTCGCGGCCTCGGTCGGCATGTACTTGGTCGGCTTCGGCGTGCTCATTTATCGATTTTTGCGGGGACGCACGACGCAAGAACGTCAACAGGTGCAAGGCCTGTTGGGCGCCGTAATGCTCACGACCGGCCCCGTCGGCTATTTACTCTGGACCGCGCTGCACGACCGGGCGGAGTTTGCCTTCGGTCCGATGCCGAAACTCATGGTGTACGTCACCAGTCTCATGTTCACGGCCGCCTACGGCCTGAGCATCACGCGCTACAAGCTGATGCAGGTCGGCCGCGTCGTGAATCGCGGTATTCTCTACGTCGGCATCAGCTCGGTCGCCACGGTCCTCTTCTGCGCGCTGGTCGGCCTCGCGACGGCGCTCGTCGGCGAATTCTATTTTCAATGGGAGAACGCGCTGGCCGCCGGGCTCACGACCATGGCGATCGTCGTCTGCCTCGGTTGGATTCGCGACCGCTTCCAAAAATCGCTCGACCGCAGCTTCTATCGCGAAAAGTATCGGCTGGATAAAGCGGTGCGGCAACTCGGCGCGGCGGTCGAGCGGCTCGTCGCTCCGGCCCAGCTCGCTCGCCAACTGCTGCAAGGGGCTCGCGACACGATCGGCGCCGAGCGCGGCATCGTCTACTTGCGCGACGACGACCAAGCCTTCCTGGCGGCCGATCGCATCGCCTGGCCTGCGGCGCCGGAGCGGCTTCAGCCCGACCATCCGCTGCTCACGGAGCTCGCCATTTCCGGCGCGCTCAAGCGCACGTCGAGCGGCGCCGGCGCACGAGCCTTGCACGCGTTCGGCGCCGAGCTCGGCTACTTGCTGGCAGTGGAAGGCGCCGTGATCGGCGCGGCCTTTTTCGGCCCGCGCGACGACGGCGATCCCTACACGCCCGAAGATCAAAACTTCGTCAGCACGCTGGCCCGCACGACGACGCTCGCCTTGAGTACGGCCCAAGGTCACCGCACGATTCTTTCGCTGAAAGAAGAACTGCAAACCAAGGTCGACAAAATCTCCGAGCAGCAGCGCCGCATCATGTACCTGCAGGGGGAATTGCTCAGCCGGGGGGACAACGTCGACCCGCGCCCGGATGCGGCCGCCGAACCGTCGCCGCGCAAAGAGCGCGAGGCCGCGCCGTGGCGGAGCGAAATCCTCGGCTCCAGCGCCGCCGTGCGCGACTTGCTCGAAAAGGCCGCCAAGGTCGCCGCCAGCCAAGCCTCGGTATTGGTGCGCGGCGAAAGCGGCACCGGCAAAGAACTCTTGGCCCGGGCCATCCATCGCCATAGCCCGCGCGCGGAGAAGCCGTTCGTCACGGTACACTGCGCGGCGCTCTCCAGCAGCTTGCTCGAAAGCGAACTCTTCGGCCATGTGAAGGGGGCGTTCACCGGGGCCGATCGCGACAAGGCCGGCCGCTTCGAGCTCGCCGACGGCGGCACCCTCTTCCTCGACGAAATCGGCGACATCAGCCTCGAAACGCAAACCAAGCTCCTCCGCGTGCTGCAACAGCGCACGTTCGAGCGCGTCGGCGGCGTGCAAACGCTCAGCGTCGACGTCCGCCTCATCGCCGCCACGCATCAAAATCTCGAAGAGCTCATTCGCCAAGGTCGCTTCCGCGAAGACCTCTACTACCGACTGAACGTCATCAGCCTCCGCTGCCCGGCGCTGCGCGAACGGCCGGAGGACATCTTCGAACTCGCGCTCCACTTCCTCCGCAGCTACGCCAACCAACTCGGCAAGACGCCGACCCGCATCGACGAAGACGCGCTCGAAGTGCTGATGAACTACAGTTGGCCCGGCAACATTCGCCAACTGGAAAACGCGATCGAACGGGCCGTGGTTCTCGCCGAGCGGGAAACGATCCACGTCGACGACTTGCCGCCGGAAATCGTTTCGGCCGCGCCGACGGCGGTTGCCGCCGCGCCGACGAATCGCCTCGCCGCGCGGCGCGAGCCCGCCGTCTCCGGACGCCTGTTGCGTTCGACGGTCGTCGAAACGGTCGTCGCCGCTCCGGCCGGATTGGCCGACGAACTCGACCACCTCGAACGGGAGCGGCTGAGCGAGGCCCTGGTCCGCGCCGCGGGCAACAAAGCGGAGGCGGCCCGCGCCCTGGGCATTCCCCGCAGCACGCTCTTCAGCAAGCTCCGCAAATACGGCCTGGATTGAGCCCCGTTCCGAGCCACCTTCGAGTCGACGGGGGGCGAACTAAGAACTCGGCAAGCCGGCGCGGAAGAATTTGACAGCGGCCCGGGGCGAGTTTTACGATCGAACCTATGAAAGCGACGCTGACAAAAATTGCCGCGGTCCTCGGCGCCCTGGCGCTCGTGGCCGTGTACGTTTTGCTGCAATCGAGCAAGCGCTGGTTTGAGGAAGCGGCGCCTCCGTTGCCGCCGAAGCCCACCGACCCGCCGCGAATCGCAGGCGACGCGTCGCGCGACCTGACGCCCCCCGTCGATCCGCGCTCCGGCCCGGTCTTCGCGCCGCCGACCGCGTCGTCGAATCCTGCGCCGTCCAAGACGCCGGCTGAAATGCCGCCGATCGAATTGCCGGTGCAAGTGGCCCCGCAAAGCAAGCCGCTCGATCCGAAACTGCTGCCGGCGACGTCGAGCGCGCCGAGCAACATCGTCGCGCCGAACCCGCTCGCGCCGCTCGCAGGGGCTTCCCCGGCCGGAACCCTCGCGGCGCCGTTGGGGGCGACAAATCCGCTGACGTTGCCCGCGCAAACCTTGCCCGGTCCGGCCGCGCCGACGCTGCCGCAGACGATGCCGTACAACGTGCCGAAGATTCAGTCCGGACCGCTCACGATCAGCACGCAAGCGACCCCCAGCGCCGGTCTCGCCATGCCGCAGATCGGACCGAGCGCGCACAGTTCCGCGCAAGCGTCGCCGCTCATCAAGACACAGACGCTGACGATTCCGGGCACCACGCCGCCGACGACGCAACCGACCGGCCCGCAAATCCAATTCAACACCGGCGGCCCGCGCATCGGCACCCCATCGCCGATCCTCCCAAGCAACCCCGCCGCCCCGCCGTCGCCGCTCGGCCCGCCGAAGTAAAGGCGGAGTCTTGCGCGACGCCGCGCGCAATCTACGCGTCACTCGGACGCCGGCCCGCAACGATCGGACAAAACGCGATAGGCGTTTCACATCAAAGCCCAGGGTCGCGACACAGCCGCGCACCCTGGGTTGCATGGCCCGATCATTTTGGATTTCGGAACCCCGCAGGGGTTCCACAAGCGGCGTTGCCGCGGTCGACGTGTCGTGGAACCCTTTCAGGGTTCCAAATTATGCGCAGGGTGGGGGTACGCCATCCCGGGGTGCGCAGAATACCGCGACCCCGGGCGCCGTTGTGAAACCGCTTCGCGGTATCAAGCGTCGCGGGCCGTGTTGGTTTGGGTCGAGCGCGGTTCAACAAATCAAGCCCCGTTTTGGGCCGGCCAAATCTTTAAACCGGTCTGATATAATGCCGGGCGATTGGCGGGCCGGCGGGCTTTGTTCCGGATGCGTCGGGCTTC